>NZ_JBNGGC010000005.1:0-291702 GCF_049974565.1 Streptomyces sp. WG5
GCACTCGGACTGCTGGTGCTCTTCACTCTCGCGCTCACCTGGATCGCGGTCGGCATGGGTCTGGTCAGCCCGAACGCCGAGGCCGCCAGCAACAACGCGATGCCGCTCATCTTCCTCCCGCTCATCTCCAGCACCTTCGTGCCGGTCGACGCGATGCCCGGCTGGTTCCAGCCGATCGCCGAGTACCAGCCGTTCACCCCGGCCATCGAGACCCTGCGCGGCCTGCTGCTCGGCACCGGCATCGGCCACAACGGCTGGCTCGCGGTCGCCTGGTGCCTGGCTCTCACCGCACTCGGCTACCTCTGGTCGAAGGCGTCCTTCAACCGTGACCCGAAGTAGCCGACGTGACAGCGCGGGCCGTCGGCCGCGCCCCGCACCGACCCGCACCGCCCCAGGGCGGCGTACTCCGACCCCCGGTCGGTGAACGCCGCCCTGTCGGCGTCCTCGGCCGCCCGCCGAGCCGGGGTGCGGACCCCGCACCGTCCCCGTTCCCGGCCGACCGCTCGGGTACCGGCCAGGCCGGTCACGAAATGCGGGTGTCCCCGCGTCCCGGTGCCGGGGTCTCGGTCTCACGAGGCACGCCGTGTGCCGGCGCCTCCCCGTACCTCCAGGCCTGCCAGCAGTTCGGCCGTGGCCCCGGTGATGGCCTCCACGGCCTGTTCGAAGACTTCCCGATTGTGCGCGGCCGGCGCACGGAACCCGGAAACCTTGCGCACGTACTGCAGGGCGGCGGCCCTGATCTCGTCCTCGGTGGCCTCCTCGGCCAGCACGGGCGGACGCAGTGTCTTGATGCTGCGGCACATGACGTCAGTCTCCCCTCTCCAGGTCCACCCGCCAGTCGTTCGATCTGATCCAGTGGCCCTTCGGATACTCGAAGTCGGCCTGCCCGAGCAGGGTGAACCCGGCCCCGCGGCAGACAGCGTTGGAAGCAGCGTGGCCGACGCTCGGGAAGGCGTGCAGGTACCGGTGCGCCCCGTCGGCCCGGGCCGCCTCCCGCACGGCACGAGCCGCCCGGACAGCCAGCCCCCGCCCCTGGAACTCCGGCAACACCGCCCACCCGGTCTCCCAGACCTCCGCGCCCCGCCAGGTCCGCTGCCAGTACCCGATCGAGCCGACCGTCTCGCCGCCGTCCGCCAGCGTGACCCGGTACATCCGCCCCGCCCCGAGCCCCGTGTACCGCCGGTGCCGCGCCGAGAGCTGCTCCTCGGTCTCCGGCCCGCCCAGGTGCGCGGTCATCTCGGGACTGTTGGTCCTGCGCAGCAGCCACAGGTCCCCCTCCGCCCAGGGGACCAGGCACACCCGCCCTCCGGCACGCCCGGGCCGCTCGTCTCCATCGTCCATGTTCTTCACGGTAGGGCAGGGGTCCGACAGTCGGCCTCGGCAGCGGATCGGCACCCCGACAGCGGATCCCCAGGAAGGCCGCCCTTTCGCGTGAACCACGGAAGGGAACGCGCGCGTCAAAATCGAACAGACGTATCATTGGGATGTGGCTACGACCTATGACTTCCCCAGTGACCTCCTCGCCGGTCAGGAGGAACTGCACCAGGTCCGGGCCGAGCTGTCGGCCCTGCTGAAAAGACTTCCCTGGTCCGTCGAGCCGCTCGACGGATTCAGCGACGCGGGCGGCTGGCGCAAGGTCGAGCGCCCGGCCTCGCCCGGCTGGTCGGCGGACGAACAGGCCGAGGTGGAGAAGCTCCGGCAGCGCGAGCGCGAACTCGCCGTGTTCGTCAGCACCCATCGCTACTGGTCGGAGATCACCGGCCCCGACCAGGTGAACGCACGCTCGGAGCTGAAACGCGCCCACCGGGCCACGGACCGGGAGCCCCCGCCCGAGGACGCCTGAGGAGGCGTCCCCGGGCAGAGCTCGTGAGACCGCCGAGGACGTTCAAGTCCCTGCCGAGTCGGCCGAGCCCGTTCCTGCTCGTCAGCCTGCCGTCCCCGCACGGGTGGGCGCCGGAGGCACCGCCGGGGACTGCTCACGGACCGCATCCCAGGGAGAACGGACCTCACCCCAGGGAGAACACGTACGACCGCATGCGAGAGGCCCCCGGAATACTTCCGGAGGCCTCTCCACCGACGACAGCAGCGCCGGTCCTGGTGGGCGCGGACGGTTTCGAACCGCCGACATCCTGCTTGTAAGGCAGGCGCTCTACCCCTGAGCTACGCACCCAGGACGAGTCGACAGCCTACATGGCCCGGGGTACTGCCCGGCAAACCTGCTGCCATCGGCGCCTCGGCCTGGGGTTAACCCCACCCCCGAACCGGTAGCGGGCCGCATCCCGGCGCGGGCCCGTGCCCTCCTACAGTCTGAGAGCCTCGTCGGGAAAGGGCTCCTTCCGCTCCGGAAAGATCCCCGAACGAGGCACCTCGCCGTCCGTTCCAGGGGGAAACTCGTCATGGCCACCCGTACCCTTCCCGCTCGCGCCTTCGCCGCCGTCGGCACCGTCGCCGTTCTCGTCGCGGGTCTCAGTGCCTGCGCCTCCGCCTCGGACGACAAGGACCCCGAGCAGCGGTCCTTCGCCCTTCAGGGCGACGCCCTCACCATCGACGCCGACGACTCCGCACTGGAGATCGTCGCCGTCGACGGCAATCCGTCCGGCAAGGTCGAGGTGACCCGGTGGTTCCAGGGCTCGGTCGCCCTCGGCTCCCACCCCGAGGTGACCTGGAACATGGACGGCGACCGGCTGAAGCTGCGGACGCACTGCTCCGGCCTGGTCGCCGACTGCGCCACCAAGCACCGCGTGGAGATACCGCGCGGCATCGCCGTCAAGGTGAGGACCGACGACGGCAGCGTGCGGGCGCAGGGCTTCCGGGAGGCGCTGGAGATCCGCACGGCCGACGGATCCGTACACGTCAGCGACGCCACCGGGCCGCTGGAACTGCACAGCGACGACGGATCGCTGCGCGCGGACGTCACCTCGCGCCGGGTGAACGCGTCCACCAAGGACGGCTCGGTCCGCCTCGCACTCGGATCCGTCCCGGACCGGGTGGAGACCCGCAGCGACGACGGCTCCGTGACGGTCTCCCTGCCCCGGGACACGTACAAGGTGTCCGCCGAGAGCGACGACGGATCGGTCGACGTGTCCGTGCCCCGGGACGAAGCCAGCTCCCATGTGGTGACCGCGCGGACCCAGGACGGCGAAGTCACGATCCGAACGGCGAACTGACCGGCCCGTGTGTTCGTCCCTAACGGGTGGGAGAATGAACCCGGGCAGGACGGACGACACGGGAGAGGGATGTGACGGCGACACCATCGCAGCCGTACTCGCCGATGGTGCCGCGCGCGCAGCGCCTGCCGCACCATTCCCACCAGCGCCGCCGCCGCACGCCAGGCGCGGTCCGCGACACGCTCACCCTCGTGGGCCTGCCGCTCCTCGCCGTGCTGACGCTGCCCGCCGCGTTCGCCGGGGGCGGCACCCGCCGCTGGTTCGGCGGGCGGGCCGAGAACCAGCGGGCGGAGGCGCAGGCCGCGAAGGACGACGCGGCGGCCGCCTTCTACGAACTGGACACCGCCCAACGGGACCTGCGGATCTCGATCGAGACGATCGCGGCCGTCGACGCCTCCCCCGCCGCCCGGCGCGCGGTCACCGACTTCGAGGCACTCGGCCGGCGCATCGACGAGGTCAGCCACCAGTACATCAGCGCCGTCGACGCCCATGACCTGGACCGGGACGACCTGGACGCGTCGGCGGCCTCCCGCGCCCGCAGCGAACTGACCGCCGCCAAGAACGAGCTCAGCCGGGTCAGGCAGGACCTCGACCGCTTCGCCGACGGCCTCGGCTCCCTGCTGGGCAAGGCCGAGAACCAGCTGGCCCGGCTGGCACCCTCTGTCGAACGCGCCCGGCAGGCCCTGCTCGCCGCCTCCAACGCCCTGGACGCCGCCCGGGGATCCGGGCTGCGAGCGGACGACCTCGCCGCCCGGCTCGCCACGCTCGGCCCGGAGCTCACCCGGCTGAACCAGGGCGCCGGACAACACGGCGTCCCCCAGACCCTCGAGCGGGCGGAACGCGTCACCCGAGAGGCCGAATCGGTCCGTGCCGAAGCCGAACGACTGCCCGAACGCGCCGCCGAGATCGGCCACCGGCTGGTCTCCCTGCGCACCCGCGCCCAGGCCCTGACCACCCGCACCGACCAGGTCGAACCGGTACTGAGCGAGCTACGGCGGCGCTTCACCGTCGCCTGCTGGCAGGACCTCCAGCACGTACCGGACCAGGCCACCGAATCCGTCCGGCAGGCCGAACGGAAGCTGGCCGAAGCCCAGACCGCCCGCGACGAACAGCGCTGGCCCGACGCCACCGCTCTGCTGTCGACGGCACGGGCGCTGCTGAACTCGACCGACGAGGCCGTCTCCGCCGCCGGCGACCGGCTGCGGCAGCTGAACGCCGTGCAGAAGGACCCTCAGCAGGAAATCGAACGCACCCGCTTCGCGATCCGCGACGCCCAGCGCCTGGCCATGGCGGGCCGCAACACCCCCGACCCGCGGCACGCGCGCCCGCTGGACGACGCCGTGGCCCGGCTCGAGCGCGCGATCACCGTGCTGGAGGGCCGGCACCCCGACTACTGGCACTTCCTGACGGAGACGGAAGCGGTCCGACAGACGGTCGCCCACGTGGTCACCCGGATCCGTGAGGAACGCGGAGCCGGCCACTGACCACCGAGCGGTCGCCGGTTGCGGATACCCGGTGCGCCCCCGCCCGGGCTCTCGTTTCCGCTCCCCACCGGGTTCGCGCCGCGTCCCCGGTCCGCATTCCGTACCGGGTTCTCGTCGCCGGGGCGAGCCACCCGGCCGGGCCGGTTAACCTGTGCGCATGCCTCGCTACGAGTACCGCTGCCGGAGCTGCGACGACACCTTCGAACTGAGCCGCCCCATGGCCGAGTCCTCCGCTCCCGCCGCCTGCCCGGCGGGCCACGACGACACGGTGAAGCTGCTGTCGACGGTCGCGGTCGGCGGCTCGTCCTCCGCGCCTGCCCCGGCACCCTCGTCGGGTGGCGGCGGCTGCTGCGGCGGCGGCTGCTGCGGCTGACCTCCCGGCCCGGGGCACGCGCCCGGCGCAGCCGCGCCGGCGCCTCGGCCTTGCTCGGTCGACGGCTGCTCCTTCAGCCTCCTCAGCCAGCGCCTCCCTCAGCTGCCCAGATAGCGCAGCACCGCCAGCACTCTGCGCGAATAGCCCTCACCCCCGGTCAGTTCCAGCTTGTCGAAGATCGCGTTGGTGTGCTTCTCCACCGCGCTCTGCGAGATGTGCAGCCGCCGCGCGATCGCCGCGTTGGTATGGCCCTGCGCCATCTCGGCCAGTACGTCCTGCTCCCGCGCGGTGAGCCGGGCGAGCAGGTCGGTGTGGGTCGTGCGGCCGAGCAGCTGGCGGACGACCTCCGGGTCGAAGGCGGCCCGTCCGGCGGCCACCCGCTCCAGCGCGTCCAGGAACTCGTCGATCTGGACCACCCTGTCCTTGAGCAGATACCCCACTCCTTCCGTCTCACCGGTGAGCAACTCGGTCGCGTACCGCTTCTCGACGTACTGCGAGAGCACCAGCACCCCGACCGCCGGCCAGCGCCGGCGTATCTCCAGAGCCGCGCGCAGGCCCTCGTCCGTGTGGGTGGGCGGCATCCGGACATCAGCGACGACCACGTCCGGCGGGTCCTCGGCGACCGCCTTGAGCAGCAGCTCGGCATTGCCGACGGCGGCGAGCACCTCGTGCCCTTCCTCTGCCAGCAGCCGCACGAGCCCCTCCCGCAGCAGGGTCGAGTCCTCGGCGAGGATCAACCGCATGGCAGTTCCGCGGCCACGAGGGTGGGCCCGCCCGGCGGGCTGACCACGCTGAGACTGCCGTCGAGGGCGGCGACGCGCCGGGCGAGCCCGAACAGTCCGCTGCCGGCGGCGTTCGCCCCGCCGCATCCGTCGTCCTGGACGCGCACGTACATCCGGTCCTCCTCCACTCTGACGGCGACGCTTATCCGGGTCGGCGCCGCATGTTTGACCGCGTTCGTGACCGCCTCGCAGACAACGAAGTACGCGACGGTCGCCACGGCCTGCTCGGGCTCCTCGGCGAGGTCGTACTCCACGCCCACCGGCACGGACGCCCGCTCGGCGACCGTCTCCAGCGCCGCGCGCAGCCCCGCTTCGTCCAGCGTGGTCGGGTAGATCCGCCAGGCGACCTCGCGCAGCTCGTCCAGGGCGCGGCGGCTCTCGTCGTGGGCCTGGCCCAGCAGCTTGTCCCGGCGGTCGGCGTCCTGGCTGCGGCGGGCACGGCCGAGCAGCATGCCGAGGGCTACGAGACGCTGCTGCACGCCGTCGTGCAGATCGCGCTCGATGCGGCGTCGTTCGTCGTTCACCGCGTCCACCACGGCGGCGCGGCTGGCGGACAACTCAGCGATCCGCCGCTCCAGCTCCTCCTGGTGGCGAGGGCCGAGGAAGTGACGCGCCAGCTGTCCCTCCAGTCCGACCACGCCGAATATTCCCTGCACGGTGAGGAACACGAGAAAGAAGCCGCCCAGACTGCCGAGGACGAACGAACCGGGGTTGCGTATGCCGTCCAGCAGGAGCCAGCCGTATATCCCGAAGGTGCCGTACCCGAGGCCGATCGCGGCGGTCAGCATCACCACCCCGCCCAGGACGCCCAGGGCCCAGTGGCAGGCCACGTACCGCAGCGCCCGCACGTCCTCGTACGCGGGCGTGACACGGAGGTCCAGCCACATCGCCAGCCGGGCTCGCTCCAGCTCCGCCAGTCTGCGCGCGCCCACGAGGACCGGGCGCAGTACGGCACGCCGGCCGGCAGGCCAGGCCGCCACGGTCAACAGGGCCGCACCGGCCAACAGGGCGAAGAGCAGCTCGACGGCGGCGGCGGCGACCCCCATGATGAGGCCCACCCCGCACCGCACTACGCGTCGCGCCATGTCTCGCATGATCGCGAGGCTAGCCGGGCGCGACAACGGCACGCACTGCGGAAAACCACAATTCCCGCCTGCGGTACACCACAGGCGATCTTGCGGTCTTCCTCAGTCTCCCTTCAGCTGCGATTTTCTAGCGTGGTCGCCATGACAGCCATCGCAGCGCAGACGGCCGCAGACAGCGGTGCGGCACCGCAGTGGATCAACGACCTCATGGACGCGCTCGGTGCACCGGGCGCCGGCCTCGCCATCGCTCTGGAGAACCTCTTCCCTCCCCTGCCGAGCGAAGTGATCCTGCCGCTCGCCGGGTTCGCGGCGAGTTCCGGCCGGATGAACCTGATCGCCGTCCTGCTGTGGACGACGGCGGGTTCGGTCATCGGCGCACTCGCGCTGTACGGGGTCGGTGCGTTGCTCGGCCGGGACCGTACGGTGGCGATAGCGGGCAAGCTGCCGCTGGTGAAGGTGTCGGACATAGAGAAGACCGAGGCGTGGTTCCAGAAGCACGGGACCAAGGCGGTGTTCTTCGGCCGGATGATCCCGATCTTCCGCAGCCTGATCTCCGTGCCGGCAGGCGTGGAGCGGATGCGGCTTCCCGTCTTCCTCGCGCTGACCACGCTGGGCAGCGCGATCTGGAACACCGTGTTCGTCCTCGCGGGCTACGCGCTGGGGGACAACTGGTCCGAGGTCTCGGGCATAGCCTCCACGTACTCGAAGGTGATCCTCGCGATCGCCGCCCTGGCGCTGCTGGTCTTCATAGGCATGCGGCTGCTGCGGCCGGGGGCCGGCCATCGCAGGCGGGCGAGCGGACACGACCGCGGACAGGACATACGTCCGCCGGCCGACGACGACTGCTCCGGCACCGGGGACGGTGCCGAAGACAGTGCCGGGGGTCCGGACGGGGTCAGCGAGCCGGGCCCACCGCACGCAGGAACTCTTGGAGGATCCGCTCACCGGCCAGCACGCCGCGCTCGGGCAAGGCGCTGATCGCCGGTGCCGTCCAGTCGGAGTCGGCCAGCTCTCCGTGGCCGGGGCGCCAGCCCCGGTCGGCGGCGAGCAGCAGATCGGCGTCGAGGAGGGAGTCGCCGGCGGCGAGGGTGAGATCGGCGCCGGTACGGCGGGCGACCTCGTGCACGGCGGCGCTCTTGGTGAGCGGCTTGGGAACGGCATAGATCTTGCGGCCCTGGAGGGACACGGTCCAGCCGAGGTTCTCGGCCCACACGGCGAGTTCCTTCACCCAGTCCTCGGGCAGTAGTTCGCGCTCGACGACGAGGTAGGCGAAGAGGTCCTCGGCGACCCGGTGCTTGCGCACCCACAGCGGGTCGGCGGTGTCCATCAGGTGGTCGCGGACCTCGGCCAGCGAGGCGCACTCGTCGGCCAGCCGCGCGGTCACCCGCGCGTGCCAGTCCGGGTCCGAGACGCCGTCCACCAGCAGGTGACCGCCGTTGGCGCAGATCGCGTACTTCGACGGAGGGCCGGGGAGGTTGATGCGCTGGTACTGCGCGCGGGTCCGGGTGGTGGTCGGCACGAAGACCGCCGTGTCACCGAGGTCGGTCAGCAGCCCGGCTGCCGTCTCGGTCATGTAGGAGAGGGGTTTGCTCTCGTAGACCTCCACGCACAGCAGCCGGGGTGCCCGCAGGTCGGGCATGGTCAGCCCGAGTGCGGCGGCGGAGTAGATCAGCGTGCGGTCGAGGTCGCTCGCGACGAGCACCGGCATCAGAGCGCCACCGCCTTGCCGTCGGCGCCGGTGGCGCCCCGCGTGTACTTGGGGTGGATCAGCCCGACACAGGTGTAGGGCAGGTCGGTGACCTCCTCCACGGGCACGCCCCGCTGTTCGGCCAGCAGGCGTACGTGGTCCAGGTCGGCTCCCGCGCCGGCCCGGGCCAGCACCTTCCAGGGCACGCGGCGCAGCATCACGCGGGTGGTCTCACCGACGCCGGGCTTGACGAGGTTCACGTCGTGGATGCCGTACTCCTCGCTGATGCGCTCGACGGCGGCCCAGCCCTCCCAGGTGGGGGTGCGGTCGGCGGAGAGAAGCTCCTTGGCTTGGGCTTCGACCGTGTCGGCGACGTCCGGGTAGCGGGCGGAGACGGCGTCGAGGAAGGCCGGCGACAGGTCGGCGCCGGCGAGTTCGCGGTAGAACTTCGCGCCGTGGAAGTCGTGCCGGCCGACGAGGTCGGCGCGGAGCACGGTGCGGGATATCAGGCCGGAGACCGTGGAGTTGAGGCAGGCGGAGGGGATGAGGAAGTCGTCGCGGGTGCCGTAGGTGCGTACGCAGGAACCGGGGTCGGCCAGCACGGCGATCTCCGGGTCGAATCCGGTGATGCCGTCAGAAGCCTCGAAGTCGCGCAGGGCGGCGGCGAGTTCGCGGGTGATGGCGCCCTTGCCGGTCCAGCCGTCGACGAAGACGACGTCGGAGGGGTCGTGTCGGTCGGCCAGCCAGCGCAGCGCGTTGGCGTCGATGCCGCGGCCCCGGACGATCGACACGGCGTAGTGAGGAAGGTCGAGACCGTGACGGAACTGCGCCCAGCGGCGCATCAGGATACCGACGGGGGTGCCCGCGCGGGCGAGCGAGACCAGTACGGGACGGGGCGACCGCTCCTCGAGCACGATCTCGGTGACGGCGCCGACGGCGCGGGCCAGCCGGGCGGAGGACGTCTCCAGGGCGGCGTGGAACAGCTCCTGGTACTGCTCGGTGGGCTGGTACTCCACGGGCAGCGACTCCGCGTAGTGCGCGCCGCCGCTCTGGATCGCTTCCTCGCGTTCCTCGGTCGGTGCCTCCAGCGTCACGTCCGAGAGGTCCTGGAGCAGCCAGCCGACCTCGTCGGGCGCGTACGAGGAGAAGTCGGGACCACGCAGGGGCTCGGGCAGCATGGAGGGCCTTTCGGAGGCATGCGGGGCGTGCGGGACGTACGACGGAACGACCGCGAGCAGAACGTGCGGGACGTGGGAGGCGAGCCGGGCCAGCAGACCGTCGGGCGCGTGCAGTGCGGGGGTGTCGGCGGCCGAGTCGACGACGGCGACGACGGCGTCGAAGCCGGCTCCCGCGACGTTGTAGGCGTAGCGCTCGCCGGGGCCGTCGGCCGGGTCGTCGTGCGCGGGAAAGACGAGGCGGGTGCGTATCGCGTATCCGGGGTCGTCGACCGCGAGGACCGGAGAGCGGGTGGTGGTGGAGTAGCGCACGTCGGCGTCGGCGGTCTGCTCCAGCGCGTGGGCCAGACGCAGCGGGGCGTACATCAGCTCCTCGAAGCCGAGGACGAGCACGCGGCGGGCGCCTGCGGGCAGCGCCTCGGTGATCCGCTCCGCCATGGCGGGCAGGGCGCTCTCCAGCCGGTCTCGCTGTGCGGCCGTGAATCCGTGCCGTCCCCCGTCGGGGAGCCCGCCGGGCCACCCCAGTTCGACGCGCGCGATGGAGCCGGGGGAAGACGGGGTGGGCACCTCGGGACGGGCGGTGGCGCCGTGTGCGTGTGCTCCCGGGCGGACCGGGGCGGGAGCGGCGGCACCGGCAGCGGCGCCTTCGGAGTCGGGCACGTGGGCGGGGCCAGGCCCGGCACCAGCACCAGCACCAGCACCAGCACCAGCAAGCGGACGTTCTCCGGCCGGTCCCACCGCGACGCTGCCGGTGGCCGCTGCGGGGCCGGCTGCCGCGGCGTCGGCGTCGGGCGTCCCTGCGACCGGGCCTTCCGGGGTCGGCCCCGCAGCGCGGGCCTCGTACCGGGCGACCAGTTCCTGTCCCTTCTCCAGTACGCCCTCCGGCAGCCGGACCGTGCCCGAGGCGGTCGTCACCAGGTCCACGCGGGCACCGATCTCCCGGGCGAAGTCCTCCAGCCGGCCGGCGTCGGCGGGCGAGCGCATGTCGACGAGGGCCACCACGACGTACCGCTCGCGGGGATAGCGCTCGTGCAGGGCGCGGACGGTGTTGAGGACCGTGTTGCCGGTGGAGAACTCGTCGTCGACGAGGACCAGCGGCCCGTCACCGGCCAGCAGCGCCGGGTTCTCGGGCAGCAGGAGGTGGGAGGTCGCGTGCGAGTGGGACTCCTCGAAGCCGCCCGCCCGGGCGACGCCGGTGACCGGACGGCGGGTGGAGTGCAGGTACGGGGCGGGCCCTAGGCCGTCGGCGACCGAGTGGCCGAGGCCGGTGGCGGTCTCCGCGTAGCCGAGGACGACCGCGCCCTCGGCCGCCTCGGCGCCGAGCAGTTCGCGGACCCGGCGGCCGAGGGCGACGCCGTGGCCGTACACGACGGAGGGCGACTGCGGGACGTGCTTGCCGAGCACGTTGGAGACGAGCAGGTGCGCGCGCTTGGGGTTGCGGCGCAGGGCGAGTCCCAGCAGGCCGGTCAGCCTGTCGTCACCGGTGAGCTCGACGCCCAGCCGCTCGGCGACCCAGCTGCCGGACCAGACTCCGGCGCCCTCCTCCGCGCGCGCCCTCTCGGTCATGTACTCGTGCCTCCCGTTGTCCACCGTGGCATGGGCCCTTGCGTCGGTCATGAATTCCTTGCGTCGGTCATGGATTCCCTGCGTTCAGTCGGACAGGCCGGCGGCGAGCAGTTCCACGAAGCCGATGTCCTCGTTCGCCACCCCGAAGACCTCGGCGCGCAGCAGCGTGCGCTCGGCCCAGGCCCGGTGGGGCTTCACCTCGTTCATCTTGTTCGTGTAGGCGGACCTCAGCACACCCCCGCCGCCGCGTTCGGGCCGCAGGATGTCCTGGGCGTCGCTGAACTCCTCGTGGCTGACGACGGACAGCGCGTGCACGGGGAGCACGTGCGAGGGGTGGATGCAGGTCTTGCCCAGCAGGCCGTTGGCGCGGTCCAGGGAGATTTCCCGCAGCAGGCCGTCCATCGCGTGTTCGATCAGCTTCTGACGCAGTTCGACGGCCTGCACCTCCAGGAAGGGGCTCTGCCGCAGTTGCGGTTTGAACATCCTCTCCTGGACGCGGAAGTACTCCCAGACCGGCCCGGTGACCGTGAATCCGGTGCCGTCGGCCCGGGCGAGCATGTTCACCACGTCGGCGATCACGGAGGCGACGATCTGGACGTCGTACGCCGTCATGTCGGGGCCCCGGCGCAGCCCGTAGGAGGAGCAGAAGTCGGTCACGCCGAGTCGGAGGGCGAGCACGCGGTCGCGGTACTTGTCGACCGCCCGGAAGATGCCCTCCAGCGTCTGCACCCGGGACTCCCGGTACAACAGGTCCGGGGACTCCAGCACGGGCATGGCGAAGAGCCTGCGGTCGCTGGCGGCCTCGGCGGCGGAGAGCGCCTCCAGGAAGGGCATGCCGCGTTCCTCGGTGAACTTGGGCAGCACGAACCCGGACAGCAGCCGTACGGCGGGTCCGAGGCGCCGTACGAGGTCGGGTATCTGCTCGGGGGTGCGGACCCGGACGAACAGCAGGGGGATGTCGGCGTCGGCGGAGGGCTCCCCTGCTCGAGCGGTGCCGCGAGCTCGGGGGAGTTCTGCCAGGAGCGTGAGCTGACGGACGAGGTTCTCCTCGCCGACCGGTACGTCGGCGTCGTCGATCGAGTCCTCCAGGCACAGCACCATCGACCTCACGCCGCACGCGCTCTGTTTGAGGATGTCGTCGGCGAGCCTGGGCCGGGTGGCCGGGCTGTAGAGCGTGGCGCCCAGGGCAGCGGACAGCAGCCGTGCCGGGGAGTCCGACGTGAAGGTGCAGGGCTCCTGGTGGAAGAGGCGCATCCGCACATCAGGGGCAATCTGTCCGAAATGACGCATCAAAACTCCCCCGTGGTGTCTGGGCGGCCTGGGAACTGTCCAAAGGTGGCCGGTAATAGTACGTACGTATCCATGTCGGAGGTTCCCACCGGGCATGAATTCCAGGTAACCCGGGCATGTCGGCGGCGGCGACCCGGGGTGAGCGGGCACGACCCGCGTACCCGCCCCCGCGTTGTCGTGACCAGGACCGAGAGGGCAGGATGACGGCATGACGCACGCGATGCTGAAGGGGTCGAACGTCCCGCTGCAAGCCACCACGGTACGCGCCGTGCTGCGCTGGGCACCCGGGCAGGGGGTCCCCGACATCGACGCCTCCGCGTTGTTGCTGGGTCCGGACGACCGCGTGCGTTCCGACGAGGACTTCG
This sequence comes from Streptomyces sp. WG5, assembly GCF_049974565.1. Taxonomy (NCBI): domain Bacteria; kingdom Bacillati; phylum Actinomycetota; class Actinomycetes; order Kitasatosporales; family Streptomycetaceae; genus Streptomyces; species Streptomyces sp. WG5. Next base: position 12,975 of record NZ_JBNGGC010000005.1, read on the forward strand.
TCTTCTACAACCAGCCCCGGCACCCTTCGGGTCAGGTCTGGCGGCTCGGCAAGAAGCGGGTCGCCGAGGGCCTGACCGATACGATCCAGACAGACCTCCCCGGGGTCGAGTCCTCGGTGGGCCGGATCCTGCTGGTCGCTTCGGCGGACGGCGCCGCCTTCGACCAGGTCCGGTCGCTGCGCATCCTGCTGTACGACGCGACGGACGCCGACGCGGAACCGCTGGCGTACTTCGACGTCAAGCCGGAGACGGGCGAGGAGACAGCGCTGATCTGCGGCGAGCTGTACCGGCGCGGGGAGGGCTGGAAGTTCCGGGCGCTGGGTGAGGGTTACTCGAACGGGCTGAAGGGCCTGGCGACCGACTTCGGCATCTCGGTGGACGAGTCGGAAGGGGCGGACGACCCCATGTCGGCCCGCCGGCCCGAACCGTCCCCGCACACGTCCGCCCAGTCCGCGTCCGTCCCGCCGGTGGTCGGCCCCGACGAGCCGACGACCGTCCAGCCCGTGCCGGAGATCTCGCGGCCACTGCCTCCCGAGCAGCCCACGGGGGCACCCGCGCAGCCCGCAGGGGTGCCGGCGCAGCCCACAGGGGTGCCGGCACAGCCCGCGTACGGCTACCCGCAGCAGCCGCCGCCGTCACAGCCGGCCTACGGCTACCCGCAGCCGGCTGGACGCGCCGGGTACGGGTACCCGCAGGCGCCGGCCGCGGCGGGGGGCGCCGGCGCACAGGCCGGCTACGGCTACCCGCCACCGGTCACCGGGGCTCCCGACCCGGACTTCCGGCTGCCGCCGCAGGGACCCCAGTTCATCGGGCGGTAACCACCTGCGCGGTGCGCGCGCGGACGCCCGAGCGGCAGGTGCGTGGAGACCGCGCGCCACGCGCGGGGACGACACCCGAGCGCCACGCGCGGGGACGAACCCGGGCAGCACGCGCGGGGGCACCCGAACGCCGCTCGCGGTGTCTCGGCGGTACGGGTGGGGACTCAGCGTTCCGCCTTGCTCTTGTGCCCCCGGCCCCACTGCAGGCCCCACCCGTACAGGCGGTCCAGCTCGCCCTGGAAGCCGTACACGAACTTCACCTCGCGGCGGACGAAGATCTCGCCCTTGACGTTCTCGATCATCACCACGGCGCAGGACCGCGCCTGCGGGTGGCGTTCGTCGAGGCCTATCTCGATACGGGGACCGTTGCTCGGGTAGAGCGTGACGATGGCGTGCGTCCGGTCGAAGGCCGGGGTCTGGTCGTAGATGTAGGCGAAGAGCAGGAGGCGTTTGATGGCGTCCCGGTGGTCGAGGTTGACGTAGAGCGTCTCGCCGGAGCCCGAGCCGAAGCGGTCGTCGCCGCTGAGCTTGACGTAGGGCGGGCCGTTGGCGTCGCCCAGGAAGCCGCCGAGCGGCTGGACGACGCCGCGGGAGCCGTCCTGGAGCTCGTAGAGGCAGCCGAGGTCCAGGTCCACGTTGACCATGCTCTGGCTGTGGCCGACGACCTCGGGGGGCTTGAGCGCCTTGAAGGGGTGCCGCAGCAGGCTCTCTCGCTGCGTGCCCATGATGTCCGAGGTCCGCATCCTCCAGGCGAGGTTGACGCGCAGGTGACCGGTGGCCGCGCCCTGTTTGGTCAGGGAGACCTGGCTGTGCCGTTTGGTCAGCTGGATGGAGTTGGTCGCCGCGTTGCCCGAGTCGAACTCGGCCTCGCGACCGCGCCACAGACCGTCCAAGAAACCCATTCCCGCCCCCACATTCGCTCGTTCCACCGGCCGCGGACCGCCGACGGGGCGGCCCCGAGGAGTCGTCCTCGTCGGCCGCCCCGCACAGAGCGTTCCTCACCCGGACCGTGTTCACACCGAAGGAGCAGGTGCACCGGGGGCGAACCCGGCCCGGGAACAGCAACGTTTCACACCCCGGAGGAGACCTCCGCCTTCTCCTTGCCGCCCTCTCCCCCGGCCTCGGCGAGCCGCTTGTTGCGGCGCACGGAGGACCAGAAGGAGGCGCCGATGAGGACCACGCCGATCATGCCGGTGATGAACTCGTTGATCTCGTACTGGATGGTCACCAGGAGGACGACGGCGAGGGCGCCGATGGCGTAGTGCGCGCCGTGCTCCAGGTAGACGTAGTCGTCGAGGGTGCCCTCGCGGACCAGGTAGACGGTCAGGGACCGCACGTACATGGCGCCGATGCCGAGGCCGAGGGCCATCAGCACGATGTCGTTGGTGATGGCGAAGGCGCCGATGACGCCGTCGAAGGAGAACGACGCGTCCAGGACCTCCAGGTAGAGGAACATGAAGAACGCGGCCTTGCCGGCCAGCCTGACGGCCGACTTGGGCTTGCCGGCGCGTTCGGCCGCCTCTTCGGCCTCGTGCTCGCGCTCCTCCTCTTCTTCGAGCTTGTCCTCGAAGAAGCCGGAGAGACCGCCGACGACCAGGTAGGTGATCAGACCGGCGACGCCGGACAGCAGGACCGTCTCCGCCTTGTCGACGTGGGCGCCGCCGTGCTGGTGGGCGTGGGCGCCGAAGGTGATCGCGGAGATCAGCAGCACGATCAGGGCGATGCAGGCCGACAGCATGTCGACCTTGCCGAGCTTGGCCAGCGGCCGCTCCAGCCATCCCAGCCACTTGATGTCCCGGTCCTCGAAGATGAAGTCCAGGAAGATCATCAGGAGGAACATGCCGCCGAAGGCGGCGATCGACGGATGCGCGTCGGTCACCAGCTCCTGGTAGCGGTCCTTGTCGGTCAGGGCGAGGTCGACGGCCTCGATCGGGCCGAGCGACGCGCTGACCGCCACGATCACGACCGGGAAGACCAGGCGCATGCCGAAGACGGCGATCAGGATGCCGATGGTGAGGAAGATCTTCTGCCAGAAGGCATTCATCTTCTTCAGGATCCCGGCGTTGACCACCGCGTTGTCGAAGGAGAGCGAGATCTCCAGGACGGACAGGATCGCCACGACGCCGAAGGCGGTCCACCCCCCGTAGAAGATCGCGGCCACCAGGCCGAGCGCGGTGACCGCGAACGACCACCCGAAGGTTTTCAGAACCACTGGCTACCCAATCGTGTGTGTACGGGGCTCCCCCGCGCCGTACGCGGCTTTACGAAACGTTGACTCCGAAGTCTAGAGCGATGCCCCGAAGCCCCGACGCGTACCCCTGTCCCACGGCACGGAACTTCCACTCGCCCTGGTAGCGGTAGAGCTCGCCGAAGATCATCGCGGTCTCCGTGGAGGCGTCCTCGCTGAGGTCGTAGCGGGCGAGTTCCTGGCCGTCGGCCTGGTTGACGACCCGGATGAAGGCGTTGCTGACCTGGCCGAAGGTCTGGCCGCGCTCGTCTGCCATGTGGATCGAGACCGGGAAGACGATCTTGTCGCAGTGAGCCGGCACCGCGGAGAGGTCGATCAGCACCGACTCGTCGTCGCCGTCGCCCTCGCCGGTGAGGTTGTCACCGGTGTGCTCGATGGAGCCGTCCGGGCTCTTGAGCTGGTTGTAGAAGACGAACCACTCGTCGCCGAGCACCCGGCCACTGCTGCACGCCAGTGCGCTGGCGTCGAGGTCGAAGGGTGCTCCGGTGGTGGAACGCGCGTCCCAGCCGAGCCCGACCAGTACCTGTGTGAGGTTCGGTGCGGCCTTGGACAGGGAGACGTTGCCGCCCTTGGCCAGCGTGACGCCCATGGTGATCCCTCCCCGGGTGATGGTTCTCGGGTTTCCTGCACGTCCGGCGCCGCACGTGAACCGTGCGGCGCCGGACGGTCGAGGCCGTTCCTCGGACGTGACGGTCGAGGCCGTCGCCTCGGACGTCGCGGTCGAGGCCGTCGCCTCGGACGTATGGGTGCGTCAGACGTTCACGCCGAAGTCCTGGGCGATGCCGCGCAGGCCGGACGCGTAGCCCTGGCCGATGGCGCGGAACTTCCACTCCGCACCGTGGCGGTAGAGCTCACCGAAGACCATGGCGGTCTCCGTGGAGGCGTCCTCGCTCAGGTCGTAACGGGCGATCTCGGCGCCGCCGGCCTGGTTGACGACGCGGATGAACGCGTTGCGCACCTGGCCGAAGGACTGCTGGCGGTTCTCGGCGTCGTAGATCGAGACCGGGAAGACGATCTTCTCGACGTCGGCGGGGACTCCGGCGAGGTCGATCTTGATCTGCTCGTCGTCGCCCTCGCCCTCACCGGTGAGGTTGTCACCGGTGTGCTCGACCGATCCGTCCGGGCTCTTCAGGTTGTTGAAGAAGACGAAGTGCGCGTCGCTGGCGACCTTGCCGCCGCTGTTCAGCAGCATCGCGCTGGCGTCGAGGTCGAAGTCGGTGCCGGTCGTGGTGCGGATGTCCCACCCCAGACCGACGATGACCGCGGTCAGGCCGGGGGCCTCCTTGGTCAGCGAAACGTTGCCGCCCTTGCTGAGGCTGACTCCCACGAGTCCTCCATTGGTGTCCAGGGGCGGGAAGCCCCGAAGTGCGTTGAATGTCGAGCGTCGGATGTCGACCGTCGGATGTCTTTTGCGGATACCGGATCAACGAGTCGATCCTAGTGACGGGTTCCCGTTCACCGCAGGCCCTGAAGCCGACAAATCACAGGGTGTCGATCACGCGGCGATCACGTGCGGGTCACAGGGCGTCGAGCGCCTTGACGTACTCGGCCAGGTCACGGGCGTCCGGCAGGCCGTTGAGGACGGTCCAGCGCACGACGCCCTCCTGGTCGATGATGAAGGTGCCCCGGACGGCGCAGCCCTTGTCCTCGTCGAAGACGCCGTAGGCGCGCGAGACGTTGCCGTGCGGCCAGAAGTCGGACAGCAGCGGGTACTCCAGGCCCTCCTGCTCGGCGAAGACGCGCAGGGTGTGGATGGAGTCGTTGGAGACGGCGAGCACCTGGGTGTCCCGGTCGGAGAACTGCGGCAGGTTGTCGCGCACCTCGCACAGCTCGCCGGTGCACACACCGGTGAAGGCGAACGGGTAGAAGAGCAGCACGACGTTCTTCCGGCCGCGGAAGTCGGACAGCCGGACGGTCGCGCCGTGGTTGTCCTTGAGTTCGAAGTCGGGGGCCTTGTCGCCGACCTGGAGCGTCATGTCCTGTTCGTCCCTTCGTAGGGTGGTTCGCTGGGAACCACCCTACGCAGGGATCATCGCGGGTCCGCGGACGGGCCGACGGCGGTCGGCCCGTACGAGGTCCGGGTGTGGTGCGGAGCCTGGCGGCTACCGCTTGGACTTGGCGGCCTTGGGCGTCGCCAGCCGGCTGCCGCTCCAGTCCTTTCCGACGCTGACGCTCTTGGACGCCGTCAGTCCGGCCGTCGTCGCGGCTTCCGAAATGTCGCTGGCCTCGACGTACCCCGAACGGCCGGTCTTCGGCGTGAGGAGCAGGATCGCCCCGCCCTCTTCGATGTACGTGGTGGCATCCACCAGCGCATCCGTCAGGTCGCCGTCGTCGTCACGGAACCACAGCACGACGGCATCGGCCACGTCCTCGTAGTCCTCGTCCACCAGCTCGCCCTCGACGGCGCCCTCAATGGCCTCGCGGAGCTCCTGGTCGACGTCGTCGTCGTAGCCGATCTCCTGGACCACCTGCCCGGGCTGGAACCCCAGCCTGACGGCAGGGTTCGTCCGCTCCTCCGCGTGGTCCGCGGTCGCGCTCACGGGTTGCCTCCTGATCATGTCTTGGTGAATATCTCAGCCACGCGCGTGCGCGAAGCATTGGCCGTAGTCCACACGGGCGGGACGGATCGCGCAAGTACCCGGCGACTGGGACCGCCGAAACGGTGACGATCCCGGCCGTGTCGCCGCAACTCCAGCCATGCCATCCAGACCAAAGGTGACGTACACCACACCTATCTGCCCCGTTTGCGTATTTGGGAACCACGTGTGGGTACGAGACTCGAATGAACGTGCCCCCGACTCCATGGGGGAATCGGTTACCCCACGGTACAGATGACGTTTGGCCCCGCGAGGTACACGATGGGGAATCGGCGGGGAATCGGCGCGACACCCGGCACAGTGGCCCTCCGACAGCGAAGGAACAGCGTGGCTTCCGCATCCGATCGCAGTGATCGCAGTGATCGCAATCCGATCATCATTGGTGGCCTTCCGAGTCAGGTTCCTGACTTCGACCCCGAGGAGACCCAGGAGTGGCTCGACTCCCTCGACGCCGCCGTCGACGAGCGGGGCCGGGAGCGGGCCCGCTATCTGATGCTGCGGCTGATCGAGCGGGCCCGCGAGAAGCGCGTGGCCGTGCCCGAGATGCGCAGCACGGACTACGTGAACACCATCCCGACCAAGAGCGAGCCGTTCTTCCCCGGCAACGAGGAGATCGAACGCAAGATCCTCAACGCCACCCGGTGGAACGCCGCTGTGATGGTCTCACGCGCGCAGCGCCCCGGCATCGGCGTCGGCGGTCACATCGCGACCTTCGCCTCCTCCGCCTCCCTGTACGACGTGGGCTTCAACCACTTCTTCCGCGGCAAGGACGAGGGCGACGGCGGCGACCAGGTCTTCTTCCAGGGGCACGCCTCGCCGGGCATCTACGCGCGCGCGTACCTGCTGGACCGGCTCAGCGAGGAGCACCTCGACGGGTTCCGGCAGGAGAAGTCGAAGGCGCCGCACGCCCTGTCGTCGTATCCGCACCCACGGTCGATGCCGGACTTCTGGGAGTTCCCGACGGTGTCGATGGGCCTCGGTCCGATCGGCGCGATCTACCAGGCGCGGATGAACCGCTACATGCACGCGCGCGGCATCGCGGACACGTCCCGCTCGCACGTGTGGGCCTACCTCGGTGACGGCGAGATGGACGAGCCGGAGTCGCTGGGCCAGCTGTCCATCGCCGCCCGCGAGGGCCTGGACAACCTGACCTTCGTGGTCAACTGCAACCTGCAGCGCCTCGACGGCCCGGTGCGCGGCAACGGCAAGATCATCCAGGAGCTGGAGTCGGTCTTCCGGGGCGCCGGCTGGAACGTCATCAAGCTGGTGTGGGACCGCACCTGGGACCCGCTGCTCGCCCAGGACCGTGACGGTGTGCTGGTCAACCGCATGAACACCACCCCGGACGGCCAGTTCCAGACGTACGCCACCGAGTCCGGCGCCTACATCCGCGAGCACTTCTTCGGCGACGACCACCGGCTGCGCGCGATGGTCGAGAGCATGACCGACGACCAGATCCTGCACCTGGGGCGCGGCGGACACGACCACCGGAAGATCTACGCCGCGTACAAGGCGGCCCTGGAGCACAAGGGCCAGCCGACCGTCATCCTCGCCAAGACGATCAAGGGCTGGACGCTGGGCCCGAACTTCGAGGGCCGCAACGCCACACACCAGATGAAGAAGCTGACGGTCGACGACCTCAAGCGCTTCCGCGACCGGCTGCACCTGCCGATCTCCGACAAGGAGCTGGAGTCCGGCCCGCCGCCGTACTACCACCCGGGCCGGGACACCGAGGAGATGCAGTACATGCACGACCGCCGCCTGGGTCTCGGCGGCTACGTCCCGACCCGCGTCGTGCGCTCGAAGCCCCTGGCACTGCCGGACGGCAAGGCGTACGCGACCGTGAAGAAGGGGTCGGGTCAGCAGTCCATCGCGACGACGATGGCCTTTGTGCGGCTGCTGAAGGACCTCATGCGGGACAAGGAGATCGGCAAGCGGTTCGTACTGATCGCGCCGGACGAGTACCGCACCTTCGGCATGGACTCGTTCTTCCCGAGCGCGAAGATCTACAACCCGCTCGGGCAGCAGTACGAGTCCGTGGACCGGGATCTGCTGCTCGCCTACAAGGAGGCGCCGACCGGGCAGATGCTGCACGACGGCATCTCCGAGGCCGGCTGCACGGCCTCGCTGATCGCGGCCGGATCGGCGTACGCCACGCACGGCGAACCGCTCATCCCGGTCTACGTCTTCTACTCGATGTTCGGTTTCCAGCGCACCGGTGACCAGTTCTGGCAGATGGGCGACCAGCTGTCGCGGGGTTTCGTGCTCGGTGCGACCGCGGGCCGTACGACTCTGACCGGCGAGGGTCTCCAGCACGCGGACGGCCACTCGCAGCTCCTGGCGTCCACCAACCCGGCCTGTGTCGCCTACGACCCGGCCTTCGGCTTCGAGATCGCGCACATCGTCGAGGACGGTCTGCGCCGGATGTACGGCGGGGACGAGCGGCACCCGCACGGCGAGGACGTCTTCTACTACCTCACCGTCTACAACGAGCCGATCCAGCACCCGGCCGAGCCCGAGAACGTGGACGTCGAGGGCATCCTCAAGGGCGTGTACCGCTTCAGCGCGGGGACCTCCGGTTCCATTCCGGCGCAGATCATGGCGTCCGGGGTCGCGGTGCCGTGGGCGGTCGAGGCCCAGCGGATCCTCGCGGAGGAGTGGAACGTGCGCGCCGACGTCTGGTCGGCGACCTCCTGGAACGAGCTGCGGCGCGAGGCGGTGGCGTGCGAGGAGCACAACCTGCTGCATCCCGAGGAGGAGCAGCAGGTGCCGTACGTGACGCGGAAGCTGACCGGTGCGCAGGGGCCGTTCGTGGCCGTGTCCGACTGGATGAGGTCGGTTCCGGACCAGATCGCGCGGTGGGTGCCGGGGACGTACCAGTCGCTGGGCGCGGACGGGTTCGGCTTCGCGGACACGCGCGGTGCGGCACGGCGCTTCTTCCACATCGACGCGCAGTCGATCGTGCTGGGGGTGCTGACGGAGCTGGCGCGGGAGGGGAAGGTCGACCGGTCGGTGCTGAAGCAGGCGATCGACCGGTACCAGCTGCTGGAAGTCGCGGCGGCGGATCCGGGGGTCGCGGGCGGTGACGCGTAGCGCGTAGCGCGCGTGAGCGGTCGTGCGAGGGGCGGTGGGGCTGCGGCTCCGCCGCCCCTCGGGGTCTGTTCCCCCGGGGCTCTTGCGGTGCGGGCGCGGGGCTCTTGCTGTGCGGGCGCGGGGCTCTTGCTGTGCGGGCGCGGGGCGGGGCTCTTGCCGTGCGGCCGTGGGGCTCTTGCCGTGCGGCCCACGGAGTCCTCGCGGGGCGGGCCGCCGGGTCCGCGCGGGGCGGGCCGCCGGGTCCGCGCGGGGCGGGCGGGTGTGGCGGTCGCGGGGAGGAACGTCCGGTCGCCGGGTGACGGAGCGGGGTGGTCGTTCACGCCGGCGTCGGACCCGAGTCCGGCCTTGACCTCGACTTCGCTCGAGGTCCTAGCGTCCCCGCATCATCAGCCATCCCTGAGGGAGCAGCACGCATGACTACGCGACCCCTGTCCGACGCCGAGCTCGCGGCGCAGCCCGCCGGGTACTGGACCGGATTGGCCTATGAGGCCGTCATTTCGTTCGTTCGGGCCCGGCAGGCCGAGCTGGGCTTCACCCAGCCCCAGTTCTGGCTGCTGCGCAACCTGTCGAAGAACGACATCTCACCCGACGGCCGCGGTATGACCGTCCCCGAACTCCGGCAGGCCATGAGCGCGTACCTCAGGCCCGAAGACGACCTGGAGGCGGAGGCGGAAGTCCTGCTGGGGCGCGGTTGGCTGACCCGCGACGCCGCGGGACGGCTATGGATCACCGCGTCGGGCGAGGAGGCTCGCACGGGCCTCCAGCAGCACACCCCGGCCATCCGGGACCACATCCACCGGGACATCGACGACGCCGATTACGTCACGACGCTGAGAGTCCTCCAGCAGATGATCCGGAACACCGGCGGCTCCTCGGCGTAGGCGGGTGCGGAGGGTCTCACAGCATGCCGTGGCCCGGCGCCGCCGCTCCGAGGAACCCGACGACCGCCAGGACCGTGTCGATGACACCCAGGACAAGGGCGACCACGGCCGGTGCCGGGCGGGCTCCCGCCCGGCTTCGGCCCATGGCGAGCCGGCCGCAGACGATCGCGACGGGGCCGAGGACGATCCCCAGCACGAAGAACCCGGCGACCGCGCAGACGACTCCGACGACTGCGAGCGTCGCGCGATCCGGCCCGGTCCGTGACCACGTCCGGCCACGTGAGCGGGGGTGCCCGCGCGATCCCCGTCCGAAGCTCGCCATCGTCAACTCCCTGAATTCCTCACGGAGTTCGGGTACCCCTCTGCGGCGCCTCATGCCTGCCGCGCACACGCTGCCTGCGCGCTGCCCCCCTCCAGCAGCGCGCCGCAGCCTCTCGCCCTCCGTGCCCTCCGGAGGACCTGACCCACTGTGACCTGCGAGGTTCGCCGGAGGGGAGGGTTCGCCGACCCTGTCACCCGGATAGGCGAACAGGGCCGGAAAAGGGCGGAGTGCCGGGCCCGGCGGGCCGGCACTCCGTCGTGCGCTCCGTGTCAGATGTGGCCCACTCCCGCGCCGGCCTCCGCGTTCTCACCGCGCTTGGTGAGGAACGCGACCAGCACGGCCACGGCGGCGACGCCGGCGGCGACGAGCGACGCCAGGCTCATGCCGGAGATGAAGGTGTCGTGGGCGACCTCCGTGACCTTCGCGGCCACCTGTTCCGGCATGCCCGCGGCCACCGGCGGCACACCGACCTGGACCGCCTCGGAGACCTCGCCCAGCTGCTCCGGCGCCAGCTTCGGAAGGCCGGCGTCCGCCCAGTTGCCCTCCAGGTCCCTGTCGACCTTGGAGGCCATCACGGCGCCGAGCACGGCCGTACCGAGGCTGCCGCCGATCTGCATGGCCGCCTGCTGGAGACCACCGGCGACACCGGACAGCTCCATCGGCGCGTTGCCGACGATGACCTCGGTGGCGCCGACCATGACGGGCGCGAGTCCGAGACCGAGCAGGGCGAACCAGAGCGACATGAGGCCGCTGCCGGTGTCCGTCTCCAGCGTCGACATGCCGTACATGGCGAGCGCGGTGAACGCCATGCCTCCCGCGAGCGGGAGGCGCGGACCGACCTTGGTGATCATCGCGCCGGCCAGCGGGGAGCCGACGATCATCATGCCGGTGAGCGGCAGCAGGTGCAGGCCGGCGTCGATCGGGCTCATGCCGTGCACGTTCTGGAGGTAGAACGTCACGAAGAACAGGCCGCCCATGAAGGCGATGGCCATCATGACCATCAGCACCACACCCGCCGACAGCGGCACCGAACGGAACAGTGCCAGCGGGATCAGCGGCTCCCTGACCTTCGTCTCCCAGAGGGCGAAGAGCCCGAAGCCCGCGACGGAGGCGACGAGGAACAGCCACGTCGTGCCGGCGCCCCAGCCCCACTCGGGGGCCTTGATGAGCGCCCAGACCAGGCAGAACATCGCGGCGGAGAGCAGCGCGATACCGAGGACGTCGAAGGAGCGCGGCGCGTTCTCCGCACGGTGGTCCAGGAGGATCATGACGCCGAGGACGACGGCGAGAATGCCCACCGGCACGTTGATGAAGAACACGGACTGCCAGTTGACGTGCTCGACCAGCACACCGCCGAGGATCGGGCCGCCCGCGGTGGAGGCGCCGATGACCATGCCCCAGATGCCGATGGCCATGTTGAGCTTCTCGGCCGGGAAGGTGGCTCGCAGCAGACCGAGCGCGGCCGGCATCAGCAGGGCGCCGAACAGGCCCTGGAGCACCCGGAAGACGACGACCAGCGGGATGGTGTCGGACAGGCCTATGGCACCGGATGCGGCGGCGAAGCCGACCACGCCGATGAGGAAGGTCTGCCGGTGGCCGAAGCGGTCACCGAGCTTGCCCGCGGTGATCAGGGAGACCGCGAGGGCGAGGAAGTAGGCGTTGGTGATCCACTGGACGTCGGCGAAGCTGGCCTTCAGGTCGTCCCGGATGGCCGGGTTGGCGATTGCCACGATGGTGCCGTCGAGGGCCACCATCATGACCCCTACAGCGACGGTGACGAGGGTGAGCCACGGGTGGCCGCGCAGTCCGCTGGCCGGAGCCGGGCCCGACGGGCCGGACGATGCTCCCCCGCCCCCCGACCCCGTCTTGTCGATGGTGGTCTGACTAGTCATACATTCGAGGCTAATGACAGTCGCTGACAGTTGACAAACCAATTCATTGGTCAGTAACTGACACGTCATCTCCCTATAGCCTGAACTGCGGAAACACAACGAAAAGGCAGCGCGGCAACACGCCGGGGCCGACGCGAGGAGCGACCTTTTGAAGATGGCGGACACAGCACCCCCTCCGGGCCTGCGCGAACGCAAGAAGCAACGCACCCGGGACGCGCTGCTGCGCTCCGCGCTGGAGTCGTTCACCGAGCGGGGTTACGAGGAGACGACGGTCGACGACATCGCCGAGGCGGCCGATGTCTCGCAGCGCACCTTCTTCCGCTACTTCGCCAGCAAGGAGGAGGCGGCCTTCTTCGTGTCGCGGCTCGCGGAGTCGCACTTCGTCGACGCCGTACGCCGCCGCCCGCCCGGCGAGGCACCGCTGGACGCGTTGCGCCAGGCCCTCGTGGAGAGCTGGGGCACCATCGGCGAGACCGTCGAGCAACTGGTCCCGCTCGACCTGCACATGCGCTTCTACCGGGTCATCGAGTCGACGCCCGCGCTCCTCGCGGCCCACCTGCGGCGCGCCACGGAGCTGGAGGAGCAGATCGCCCGCGTCATCGCCGACCGCGAGAACCTCGACGTCGACGCGGACCCCCGGCCACGCGTGGTCGTGGCCGTCTTCGGGGCGGTGATGCGGGTGACCGAACGCATCTGGTCGGCGCGGGACGACGCCGGTCTGGCCGCGCTGCGCGACCTGACCGCCTCCTACCTCGACCAGGTGGAACCCGCGCTCACGGGCGACTGGCGGCACTCCCGGGGGCCGGACGGGCGCGCTTCAGCCCCGTAGCACATGATCGAAACGTGATGCGTGTCACTTGATTCACGGGAGACCGTCCCGTTCTCCTAGGGTGTCCTCCCAGTGACTTCCTTCGACACCTCTCCGCAGCTGAACGTCTGGCGCGCACTGCTCGCCCTGGCCGTGGTGTTCGTGATGCTGGCGACCACCGGCTGGACCGCCCTGCGCAACCAGCGGGGTCCCACGGCCCTCGAAGCGTCGGTCACGGCCTGGGAGAACGGCCGGATCGACGGGCGCCGGCTGCCGGACGCGCAGGCGGCCCCCGCCCGGCTGGCCCGCTTCTTCGCCTCGCTCGCCCAGTGGCAGCGCGAGAGCCTGGCCCGCCGCTACCCCCTCGCCGTCGGCAACATGAACGGCGCCCCCGTCGAGCTGCGCTACCTCGCCAACCGCGCGGCGCTGCGCAAGGCACGGGCCGTGGAGCGACTACGGATGCACGACAAGCGGCTGTCCCTGTCCGGGCAGCGCGAGGCGGGCCGGCGCGCGCACCACTACGAGTCGCTGCTCGCCCCCGACCGCCGCATCCTCGCCTTCGACCCGGCGGGCTCGGGCAGGATCGCCGAGGTGTTCGGGGATCTCGACCGCGCCGACCGCGTGTCCGTCGTCGTGCCCGGCGTCGACACCGAACTGCTCACCTTCCAGCGCACCGCCCGCAAGTACTCGGCGCCCGTCGGCATGGCCGAGTCGCTGCACGCGGCCGAGCGCAGGGTGAGTCCGGGCACGCGTACGGCCGTGATCGCCTGGGCCGACTACACGTCCCCCAGCGGCCTCGGCATGGAGGCCGCCACGGCGACCCGCGCCGAACACGGGGCCGTCCGGCTGAACGCGCTGCTGCGGGCGCTGCCCGGCCGGTCCCCCGTCTCCCTGTTCTGCCACAGCTACGGCTCGGTGGTGTGCGGCCTCGCCGCCGACACGCTGCCCGGCCGGGTGAGCGACATAGCGGTGGCCGGCAGTCCCGGCATGCGCGTCGAGAACGCCTCCCACCTGCACACCTCGGCCCGTGTGTGGGCGATGCGGGACGCCGACGACTGGATCCAGGACGTGCCGTACCTGGAGGTCGGCGGCCTCGGCCACGGCGCTGATCCGGTGTCCGCGGCGTTCGGGGCCCGGGTGCTGTCCGCGCGGGGTGCACAGGGGCACAGCGGCTACTTCGTACCGGGCACGGAGAGCCTGCGGAACTTCGCGGAGATCGGCGTTGGCGCATACCGCACGGTCGCCTGCGCCGCGGAAGACGACACATGCCGGGCGGGTTTGTCCCTGGCGACGGCGGCCGGACGCGCGTAGAGGAGCAGAAACTCCGGTTTGCGCGGGGAGGGGACGGAAGGGCTGGTGCCGCATACGATGAGCCGCATGGGTGACGTACTGGCCGGATTTCATGCCGCCTGGGAGTTCGAGTCCGACTCCGTGCTCATCCGCTACGAACGGGGGATTCGAACACCCAAGCTGTTCCAGGCCCTGGGCGAGCGCCGTGTCCCGCTGGAGGCGATCGCCGGGGTGACGCTCACGCCCGGCAGGCGGGGCACCGTGGTGCTGCGCGTCGAGCCGCGCCCGGGCGCCGATCCGCTGATGGAGGCGGCGGCCGGGCAGCTGAAGGAGGGCTGCGACCCGTACCGGCTGGTGCTGCCCGCCGAACGGGAGACGCTCGCGGAGTACTACGCCGACGAGCTGCGGACGCTGCTGACCGAGACCGGCAAGACCGAGCGGTACCTGGTGGCCGCGCCCGAGGCGCCGCTGCACTTCAAGGCGTACGACGGCAAGGCGTCCTTCGACGGCACGTCGGTGGCCTTCCGGTGGTTCTGGACGGGTGCGTCGTCGGCGAAGTGGAAGGCCGGCGACCAGAGCTTCCCGGTCGCCGGGCTGGGCGGCGTGGAGTGGCGGTCCCCCGAGATGTTCGAGGGCTATCTGCGGCTGCTGCCACGGGACGGGACGCCGGGCGTTCCGCAGGCCGACCAGGATCCGGCGGCGGTCGTGTTCGGGCTCGGGTACGGGCCCGTGCACGAGTCGCTCCCGTTCGCCGCGGCGGTGCTGGCCGCGGTGCGGGAGCGGAGCGCGGGTGCCTCGGTGCCGGTGCCGGTGCCGGCGCCTCGGCGTGATCCGGCGGACATCGCCGAGCGGATCCGGCACCTCGGGGAGTTGCATCAGGCGGGGCTGGTGACGGACGAGGAGTTCTCCTCGAAGAAGGCGGAGTTGCTGGCGGAGCTCTAGCTTCCGCCGGTCGCGGTTGTCTCGGGTGCGGTTTCCTCGCGGGGCGCGGGTGGTGGCGGGCTGCTCGCGCGCACGCGGCGGGCCCGCGCCCACGCCACGGCCCCGCACCCCTCAGGGGGCGTCGCCGCCCCGGCTGCGCTCTATTCCCGGCCCGCCGACGTGAACGACATGTCCGCGTAGCGGGTGCCCGCCACCTTGCCCGCGATCGGCTCCAGGAGGGCCAGTTCGTCCTCCGTCAGGACGATCCTCGTCGCCGCCGCGTTCTCTTCCACCCGCGTCGGCTTCCGGGTGCCCGGGATCGGGACCACCGGGAGGCCGTGCACCCGCGCCCGCTGCTGGGCCCAGGCCAGGGCGACCTGGCCGAGGGTGGCGCCGTGGGCGTCGGCGACCGTGCGGACCGGGTCGAGGAGGGCCGCGTTGGCCGCCGCGTTGTCGCCGGTGAAGCGGGGCTGCTGGCGGCGGAAGTCACCGGCCGCGAGGTCCTGGTCGGCGTTGGTGAAGGCGCCGGTGAGGAAGCCCCTGCCGAGCGGGGAGTACGGGACGAGGGCGACGCCCAGTTCGCGGGCGGCCGGCACCACGCCCGCCTCGATGTCCCGGCTGAACAGCGACCACTCCGACTGCACGGCGGCGACCGGGTGCACCGCCTGCGCGGCCCGCAGCTCGTCGCCCGTCACCTCGCTCAGCCCGAGGTGCTTGACCTTGCCCTCGCGGACCAGGTCCGCCATGACGGCGACGGTCTCCTCGATGGGCACGCGCACGTCGCGCCGGTGCATGTAGTAGAGGTCGATCACGTCGACGTCCAGGCGGCGCAGGCTCGCCTCGACGCACTGGCGGATGTACGGCGGGTCGTTGCGGATGATCCGCTTCGTCGGCTCGTCCGGCGGGATCGCCAGGGCGAACTTCGTCGCGATGACGACCTCGTCGCGGTGGGCCTTGAAGAACGGCGACAGGAACCGCTCGTTCTCGCCCGCCCCGTACGCGTCGGCCGTGTCGTAGAGCGTGACGCCCAGCTCCAGCGCCCGTTCCAGGGTCGCCCGCGACGCGTCGGCGTCCGACGGGCCGTATCCGAAGCTCATGCCCATGCAGCCCAGGCCCTGGACGCCCACCTCGGGGCCGTCGTCGCCGAGCCGTACCGTCGGGATCCTGTGGTCGGTCATCGGGTCCCCTCCGTTTCACCGGCGCGGCCGGCATCCCCGTAGAAGCTGATCTTGCGGTCGAGTACGGCGAGGGTGTCCTGGAGTTCGGCGATCCGCGTCAGCACGTCGCGGCGCGTGGATTCCAGGAGTTCCCGCCGGTCGAGGTAGGTGTTCTCGCCCTCGCGCACCAGCTCCGCGTACCGGACCATGTCGGCGACCGGCATGCCGGTCAGGCGGAGCTTGCCGACGAGGTCGAGCCAGTCCAGGTCGCGGTTGCTGTAGCGGCGCTGCCCGGTGTGCGAGCGGTCGATGTGGGACATCAGGCCGATCCGCTCGTACCAGCGCAGCGTGTGGGCCGTCAGTCCGGTGAAGGCGACGACCTCGCTGATGGTGTAGCGGTCCTGCCCGTCGGGGCGCGGGTGGCGCCGGGGCGGGGCGGAGCAGATGTCCGTCCTGGTCTCTGTCCCGGTCTCTGTTCTGGTGGCGTTCGGCACGAGGGTCTCGGCCGTGGTCTGCATCACCGTCATGCCGCACACGCTATGACCTTGGAGTGCACTCGAAGCAAGCACGCGCGGTGGGAAAACGCCGGGAGGGCGGGTGCCCCGGCTGATTAGCATGCCCCGCATGACTCTCGCACGCCGCGCGCTGCCCGAAGACGCGGAGGAAGTACTGCGCCTCCGTCAGGTGATGATCGATTCGGTGGCGCGGTCCAGCCCGTCCACCGAGTGGCACGCCGCGTCCCTCCCCGTCCTGCGCGGCAGGCTGGCCGAGCCGGACGGCACCTTCGCCGCGTTCGTCGTGGACCGTCCGGAGCGGCCGGGGGCGCTCGCGGCGCTGGTGGCCGGCACGCTCGACTACCGCATCGGCGGTGCCCGCAACCCGCTCGGTGTCGACGGCTACGTGTTCAGCGTCGCCACCGACCCGGACGCGCGCCGCCGCGGATACGCGCGGGCCTGCATGGAGGCACTGCTGGAGTGGTTCCGCGAGCACGGCGCCCGGCGGGTCCGCCTCACCGCGTCCACGCAGGCGGAGCCGTTGTACGCCTCGCTGGGCTTCCGGCAGAGGCCGGACCCTTTGCTGGAGCTGACACTGTGAGCGCTTAGGCTCGGGGTATGTCCTTGCAGAGCCTCGCGTTGATCGAGAACTGGCCGGTTTCCACCGCCGCGGCGGGTGTCGTACGCGCCGACGGCACGGTCGTGGGAACCCACGGCCCCGTCGGCCGACCGTTCCCCCTCGCCTCGGTCACCAAGCCGCTCGCGGCGTACGCGGCGCTCGTCGCGTACGAGGAGGGCGCGGTCGAACTGGACGAGCCCGCCGGCCCGCCCGGGGCGACGGTCCGCCACCTGCTGGCGCACACCTCGGGCCTGGCCTTCGACGAGCACCGGGTGACCGCCCCGCCCGGGGAGCGCCGGCTGTACTCCAACGCCGGTTTCGAGCAGCTCGGCGACCACATCACGAAGGCGGCGGACATCCCGTTCGCCGAGTACGCGCGGCAGGCGGTGCTGGAGCCGCTGGGCATGACAGCCACCGCCCTCGACGGCTCCCCCGCGAAGGACGGTGTCTCGTCGGTCGAGGACCTGCTGCGTTTCGCCGCCGAGGTACAGGCGCCGCGCCTGCTGGATCCCCGCACGGTCGCCGAGGCGATGACCGTCCAGTACCCGGGCACGAAGGGCGTCCTGCCGGGCTACGGGCACCAGAACCCCAACGACTGGGGCCTCGGCTTCGAGATCCGCGACTCCAAGTCCCCGCACTGGACGGGCGCCTCGTCCTCGCCGCGCACCTTCGGGCACTTCGGCCAGTCCGGTACGTTCCTGTGGATCGACCCCGACGCCGGACTCGCCTGCGTGGCGCTCACCGACCGCGCCTTCGGCCCCTGGGCGGCCGAGGTCTGGCCGGCCTTCACGGACGCGGTGCTGGCGGAGCTGCGCGGCTGAGGCGGCACTCGAACCACACCGTCCTGCCCTGGCCGTCCGGGCGCGGCGTGACACCCCAGCGGTCGGTCCCGTCCTGACCGTGAGCGCAGGGGCGTGGAGCGCGTTCGTCGACAGTCTGCGGTAGCCAGCGCATCTACGCGGATGTGTGTTCGCGCCGACGGAAGCTCACCTTGCTGAAAGCGTGAACAGCAGGCCACAAGCGTCCTCGGGGTGCTCAAAGGAGCGGCGCGAGGACGAAAACGTCGAAAGGTTCACGCTTTTCAAGTGAGTGGCCCCCTCCCGGCGGCAGCATCTTCACGCAGTGCTGTAAAGCCACTGCGATCAGGCTTCGGGTGGCAGGTTCCGGTCAATGATCTTGGTGCGTGCCTACAGTGACCCGCCGCGTCCGCCGGAGTGAGTAGTTCCTTCGGTGCGCGGTCACAGGGCGGCCGCGGAGCGCCGTAGTGAAGTTCGACGGATACCAGAACGGAACCCTTATCGACGCCAAGAACATCCACTACAAGGAAAGCTGGATCAACGGCGAAGGACGGCTCAAATTCCCCACGTCGGAGACTACTGCCATGGTGAAGCAGGTAAAGGCTGCGAACGGCACACCCGTCGTGTGGTACATGTCCGACGAAAAGACCCGAGCCACCTTGGAACTATGGGCGCTCGAAAACAACGTCAAGGGCATCAAGTTCGTGTTCAGACAGGGACAAGCGTAATGAGCTACAACCTGAGCCTCTACAGGTTCTCGGACGGCGAGTTGGCCCGACCCGACATGGACGCGGTCCGGGCGGTCCTCTCGCCCGCCCGTGCCGAGCCCGAGAAGGTGAGCGACGGCGCAACGGAATTCTGGATTCGTGCCGCTGACGGCAGCGAGGCCGAGGTGGGCGTCTTCGAACGCTTCATCAGTGTGGAAAACCCGCAGGCCGGTGACGTATGGAAGATTGTCGTCGAGCTGACGGACCAGCTCGGCGCAGGTATCCTCGTCCCCAACGGTACGTTCCTGTGCCCGGAGGACATGCGTGCGCACCTTCCTGAGGGAATGGAGCGCGATTCGTCTTTCATTCCGGCCATCACCCTCGAAGCCATCGAGAGGGTCGCAGGTCCGTTCATGGATCCATTGACCTGACATCTCATTGACGCGGCAAGTGGACGGGCTTCTCGTCGTAGCTTGGCCCGACCGTCTACAGGCTCCGCCGAAGCCGAGTTGTACCGGTTCGGCGGAGCCTGCCCACGTACGTCTCCCCGCACCATCTCCCCCACGAGCGGCTCCGCGTCCGTGAACCGCACCGCGCCGTCGGCACCAACGCCTCCCCGCTCAGCAGCACTCCGCCGCCTACTACACGCACCTACACGTAGGTTGCGCCCCGCACCGCTGTCCACCGCACCGCGGGCGGGGGGTCGGGCGGTACCGGCTGCCCCGGCTCCCGGAGGACGTCGGGGGTGCCGAATTCGGTGAGGGGGAGCGATCAGCTCCCGGCCATTTCCCAGACCAGCAACTCCGTCCGCGTCGCCGCCACCGCCTCCGCCCCCTCGGCGTCCGTGATGCGCACCGCGTCCCCGGCGCCCAGCTCCTCCCCGCTCAGCGTCACATCGCCCCGCACCACATGGACGTACACATACGCCCCGTCCGGCACCGCCGTCCGCTCCCCCGCCGCCAGGCGGCGCACATGGAGCATCGCGCCCGCCTCGGGGACCGCGTACGGGGTGGAGTCGGCGATGCCGCGGACGATCTCGTAGGCGGGGTCGCCGCCGGGGTCGCGGGGAGCCAGCCACATCTGGACGAAGGTCAGGGGGGCGGAGCCGTCGTTGCGCTCGACGTGGCGGACTCCGGCCGCGGAGCTGAGGCGCTGCACGTCCCCGGCGCGGACGACCGTCTCGTGGCCGGCGGTGTCGCGGTGGGTGAGCTCGCCCTCCACCACCCACGTGACGATCTCGGTGTGGCTGTGCGGGTGCTCGTCGAAGCCTGCACCGGGGGCGAGACGCTCCTCGTTGCAGGCGATCAGCGAACCGAAGCGGAGGTTGCCGGGGTCGTAGTGGGGTCCGAAGGAGAAGGCGTGCCGCGACTCGATGCCCGCCGCCGCGTCGCCTCCCGGGTAGCGCTCGTCGGCGCGCCGTACGTCCATCACGCCGTCCACCGTAGCCCCGGCTCCCGGCGGCCCCGGAGCCGCACGGGCGTCGAGCGCAGCCCCGGCGACACGCCCGCCCGTCCCGATAAGGCAGTCTTGTCCCCGTGCCCGAACCCGAAACCAGCAAGCCCGAGCCCACGGCGCACGCCGTCCACTCGCACACCGCGACCCTGAAGCGGTTGGAGCAGTCCTCCGGATCGCTCGCCGCGCAGGCCATCGCGCGTATGGACGAGACGCTGCCGTGGTACCGGGCCATGCCACCGGAGAACCGTTCCTGGATCGGGCTGGTGGCCCAGGCGGGCATCGCGGCCTTCACCGAGTGGTTCCGGCGCCCGGACGCCCCGCAGGCCATCTCCACCGATGTCTTCGGCACCGCGCCGCGCGAGCTGACCCGGGCGATCACGCTGCGGCAGACCGTCGAGATGGTGCGGACGACCATCGAGGTGATGGAGTCCGCGATCGACGAGGTCGCGGCCCCCGGGGACGAGTCCGTGCTGCGCGAGGCGCTGCTCGTGTACGCCCGGGAGATCGCCTTCGCCACCGCCCAGGTGTACGCCCAGGCCGCCGAGGCACGCGGTGCCTGGGACGCGCGGCTGGAGTCACTGGTCGTGAACGCCGTGCTCAGCGGGGAGGCGGACGAGGGCGCCGTGTCCCGGGCCGCCGCCCTCGGGTGGAACTCGCCCGAGCATGTGTGTGTCGTGCTGGGCACCGCTCCCGACGGGGACTCCGAACTGACCGTGGAGGCCATCCGGCGGGCGGCCCGGCACGCGAAGCTCCAGGTGCTGACCGGGGTGCTCGGGGACCGGCTGGTGGTGATCGCGGGAGGCAGCGACAACCCGCTGGCGGTCGCCAAGTCGCTGATCGGGCCGTTCGCCCAGGGCGCCGTCGTGGCCGGCCCCGTGGTGCCGGACCTGCAGGCCGCGACCCGGTCCGCGCAGGCCGCCGCCGCCGGCCTCAAGTCCTGCACCGCCTGGCCGGACGCCCCGCGCCCGGTGCTGGCGGACGATCTGCTGCCGGAGCGCGCGATCGCCTCCGATCCCTCGGCCCGCGAGCAGTTGGTGGAGGAGATCTACAGACCACTGGAAGAGGCCGGGGCCGCGCTGCTGGAAACCCTCAGCGTCTATCTCGAACAGGCGAGCAGCCTCGAAGGCGCCGCCCGGATGCTCTTCGTTCACCCGAACACCGTGCGCTACCGGCTCCGACGTGTGACTGACGTCACCGGATGGTCACCCTCTGATGTACGGTCTGCGTTCACACTGCGGATCGCGCTCATCCTGGGGCGTCTGGCCGATGGAGATCCGCAACTCTGAGCTTTTGTCGAGGGTATACAAAACCCCCTCGTGTTCTTCGTCCCTGTCCTCACGGGCGGTCGCGACCGTCCTCAAGAGAGAGTGTGAGAGTGCTCGTACTCGTCGCTCCCGGCCAGGGCGCCCAGACGCCCGGCTTTCTGACTGACTGGCTCGCCCTTCCCGGTGCCGCGGACCGCGTCGCCGGGTGGTCCGACGCCATTGGACTCGATCTCGCCCACTTCGGCACGAAGGCCGACGCGGACGAGATCCGTGACACGTCCGTGGCCCAGCCGCTGCTCGTCGCCGCCGGACTCCTCTCGGCCGCGGCACTCGGCACGTACGCCTTCGCCGCTGACGCGGCGGGCACGGAGATCACGCCGGGCGCGGTCGCGGGGCACAGCGTCGGCGAGATCACCGCCGCCGCGTTCGCGGGGGTCCTCGACGACACCGCCGCGCTGACCCTCGTACGCCGTCGGGGCCTGGCCATGGCCGAGGCCGCCGCGGTGACCGAGACGGGCATGTCGGCGCTGCTCGGCGGCGACCCCGAGGTGAGCGTGGCGCACCTGGAGAAGCTCGGCCTCACCCCGGCGAACGTGAACGGCGCCGGTCAGATCGTGGCGGCGGGCACCATGGAACAGCTGGCCGCGCTCGCCGAGGACAAGCCCGAGGGCGTACGCAAGGTCGTGCCGCTGAAGGTGGCCGGCGCGTTCCACACGCACCACATGGCGCCCGCGGTGGACAAGCTCGCCGAGGCGGCCAAGGCGCTCACGCCGGCCGACCCCAGGGTGACGTACGTCTCCAACAAGGACGGGCGGTCCGTCACCACCGGCGCGGAGGTGCTGGAGCGCCTGGTCGGCCAGGTCGCCAATCCGGTCCGCTGGGACCGGTGCATGGAGACCTTCAAGGAGCTCGGCGTCACCGCGCTGATCGAGGTGTGCCCCGGCGGCACACTGACCGGTCTGGCCAAGCGTGCGCTGCCCGGTGTGAAGACCCTGGCCCTGAAGACCCCCGCCGACCTCGACGCCGCCCGCGAGCTCGTCGCCGAGCACGCCGGACTCGCCGAGCAGGCCTGACAAGGAGCGCGACAAGCATGTCGAAGATCAAGCCCAGCAAGGGCGCCCCGTACGCGCGCATCCTCGGCGTCGGCGGCTACCGCCCGACCCGGATCGTGCCGAACGAGGTGATCCTCGAGACGATCGACTCGTCGGACGAGTGGATCCGTTCGCGCTCCGGCATCGAGACGCGGCACTGGGCGTCGCCCGAGGAGACCGTCGCGGCGATGTCGATCGAGGCGTCCGGCAAGGCCATCGCCGACGCCGGCATCGACGCCTCGCAGATCGGTGCCGTGGTCGTGTCGACCGTGTCGCACTTCAGCCAGACCCCGGCCATCGCCACCGAGATCGCCGACAAGCTCGGCACGGACAAGGCCGCGGCCTTCGACATCTCGGCGGGATGCGCGGGATTCGGCTACGGTCTGACCCTCGCCAAGGGCATGATCGTCGAGGGCTCGGCGGAGCACGTACTCGTCATCGGCGTGGAACGGCTCTCCGACCTGACCGACCTGGAGGACCGGGCCACGGCCTTCCTCTTCGGCGACGGCGCCGGCGCGGTCGTGGTCGGCCCGTCCCAGGAGCCCGCGATCGGCCCGACCGTCTGGGGCTCGGAGGGCGACAAGTCCGAGACGATCAAGCAGACGGTGCCGTGGGACCGGTTCAGGATCGGCGACGTCTCCGAGCTGCCCCTCGACAGCGAGGGCAACGTCAAGTTTCCTGCGATCACGCAGGAGGGCCAGGCGGTGTTCCGCTGGGCCGTGTTCGAGATGGCGAAGGTCGCCCAGCAGGCGCTGGACGCGGCCGGGATCAGCCCGGACGACCTGGACGTCTTCATCCCGCACCAGGCCAACGTGCGGATCATCGACTCGATGGTGAAGACGCTGAAGCTGCCGGAGCACGTCACGGTCGCCCGTGACATCCGCACCACCGGCAACACCTCGGCCGCCTCGATTCCGCTCGCGATGGAGCGGCTCCTGGCGACCGGCGAGGCCAAGAGCGGCGACACCGCGCTCGTGATCGGCTTCGGGGCGGGTCTCGTCTACGCCGCGACGGTCGTTACCCTCCCCTAGGCACTGCGTGCCGGATCACCCGGTCCGGGACGGAGACCAGCAAGACCTGCCGCTGACGCGGCGGGCCGCCACACCCTCTGGACAACAAGAAGGAGCGCCACCATGGCCGCCACTCAGGAAGAGATCGTCGCCGGTCTCGCCGAGATCGTGAACGAGATCGCCGGCATCCCGGTTGAGGACGTCCAGCTGGACAAGTCCTTCACCGACGACCTGGACGTCGACTCGCTGTCCATGGTCGAGGTCGTCGTCGCCGCCGAAGAGCGCTTCGACGTCAAGATCCCGGACGAGGACGTCAAGAACCTCAAGACGGTCGGCGACGCGACGAAGTACATCCTCGACCACCAGGCCTGATCCGCCGTTGCTCGGGCACGGCCCGGGCAACCGGACAGACTGCCCCGCCACCCGGCGGTGGCGCCGTACGAATCCGTATCCCGTTGGAGAAAGAATTCCCGTGAGCTCGACCAATCGCACCGTGGTCGTCACCGGTATCGGCGCAACCACACCGCTGGGTGGCGACGCAGCCTCTACCTGGGAAGGCCTGGTCGCCGGCAAGTCCGGCGTCAAGCCCCTGGAGCAGGAGTGGGCCGCCGACCAGGCGGTCCGCATCGCCGCGCCGGTCGCCGTGGACCCCTCCGAGGTCATTCCGCGGCCCCAGGCCCGCCGGCTGGACCGTTCGGCCCAGTTCGCGCTGATCGCGGCGCAGGAGGCCTGGAAGGACGCCGGTTTCACCGGCAAGGCCGGCGAGCCGGCCGAGGCGGACGACGCCGCGACGCCGGCCGCCGCCGTCGACCCCGACCGGCTCGGCGCGGTCATCGCCTCCGGCATCGGTGGCGTGACGACCCTGCTCGACCAGTACGACGTGCTCAAGGAGAAGGGCGTCCGCCGCGTCTCCCCGCACACCGTCCCCATGCTGATGCCGAACGGCCCGTCGGCCAACGTGGGTCTGGCCGTGGGCGCCCGGGCGGGCGTGCACACGCCGGTCTCCGCCTGCGCGTCCGGCGCCGAGGCCATCGGCTACGCCATCGAGATGATCCGCACCGGCCGCGCCGACATCGTCGTCGCGGGTGGCACGGAGGCGGCGATCCACCCGCTGCCCATCGCCGCGTTCGGCAACATGATGGCGATGTCCAAGAACAACGACGACCCGCAGGGTGCCTCGCGCCCCTTCGACACGGGCCGCGACGGCTTCGTCCTCGGTGAGGGCGCCGGCGTTCTCGTCCTGGAGTCCGCCGAGCACGCCGCGGCACGCGGTGCCCGCGTCTACGCGGAAGCGGTCGGCCAGGGCATCTCCGCCGACAGCCACGACATCGTGCAGCCGGAGCCGGAGGGCCGCGGCATCTCGGCCGCACTGCAGAACCTGCTGGACCGCACCGACCTGGACCCGGCCGAGATCGTGCACGTCAACGCGCACGCCACCTCCACGCCGGCCGGTGACATCGCCGAACTGAAGGCGCTGCGCAAGGTCCTCGGCGACGACGTCGACCACATGGCGGTCTCCGGCACCAAGTCGATGACCGGTCACCTCCTCGGCGGCGCGGGCGGCGTGGAGTCCGTCGCGACCGTGCTCGCCCTGTACCACCGGGTGGCGCCGCCGACCATCAACGTCGAGAACATCGACCCCGAGGCCGAGGCCGCCGCGGACATCGTCCGCGGCGAGGCCCGGAAGCTGCCCGTCGAGGGCCGCATCGCCGCGCTGAACGACTCGTTCGGCTTCGGCGGGCACAACGTGGTGCTGGCGTTCCGGACGGTCTGAGCGACGCCCGCACGCACCCGGACCACCCGAAAGGGGCCCCACCGGTCGGTGGGGCCCCTTTCACACGTCCAGGTGCGGGCCCACGGCGTCTACGGGGTCTCACCCCACACGGGGTCTCACACCACCTGGTGCAGCCAACGGACCGGGGCGCCCTCGCCCGCGTGGCGGAAGGGCTCCAGTTCGTCGTCCCAGGGCTTGCCGAGGAGCTTGGCGACGTCGGACTCCAGGTCGGTCTCGCCGCGCTGGGAGCGGACCAGGGCGGCGCGCAACCGGTCCTCGGGGATCATGATGTCGCCGTGGATGCCGGTGACGGCGTGGAAGATGCCGAGGTCGGGGGTGCAGCTGTAGCGCTCGCCCTCGGCGTTCGCGGACGGTTCCGCGGTGGCCTCGAAGCGCAGCAGCTGCCAGCCGCGCAGCGCGGAGGCGAGCTTGGACGCGGTGCCGGCCTGGCCCTGCCAGGAGAACTCCGAGCGCCAGGTGCCGGGCGCGGCGGGCTGCCGGATCCAGTCCAGGCTGACGCGCGTGCCGAGCACGCCGGCGATGGCCCACTCGACGTGCGGGCAGAGCGCGCGCGGCGCGGAGTGCACGTACAGAACTCCACGTGTCGTCACCGGAACCTCCGGGCTGAGCGGGACATCTCGGAACGGGTGGAACGGCCGTGACCGCGCGGGCCACGTTGATGGCGAGGCTACCGTGCGACGGGGCAAGGAGTGTGACGTACCGTCGGTCCCGCTGCCGACAAACCTCCGTCATTCACCCGGCAGGACGCTTGTGCGGGTGTGCACCGTCACATCGCCGCCGTCGGGAACCCTCGCGCGGTGTCATGGGTTGAGGACGTTGGAGGCACGAGCCGAGGGGTGGGACCGGTATGGGGCAGGGGACGGGCCAGGGGACCCGGAGCGGCCGTCGCCGTGCGCGCGCCGCGCTCGCCGCCCTGGCCGCCGCCGTCATGGGCGTGACCGGCTGCGACGCCGTGGGCGGCGACTCCGCCGGCCCGTCCGGTTCGCCGTCGAAGCGGCCGAGGCCGGCCCCGGTCTGGGACACGACCCCGGCGTCGGTCGCCGCCGTGGGCGACTCCATCACCCGCGGCTTCGACGCCTGCATGGTCCTGTCGGACTGCCCCGAGGTGTCGTGGGCGACCGGCAGCAGGGCCGAGGTCGGCAGTCTCGCCGTACGGCTGCTGGGGAAGACCCGGGCGGCCGAGCGGAGCTGGAACTACGCGGTCACCGGGGCCCGGATGGCCGACCTGACCGGGCAGGTGGCCCGGGCGGTGGCACGCAGGCCCGAACTGGTGACGGTGATGGTCGGGGCGAACGACGCCTGCCGGGAGACGGCCTCGGCGATGACCCCGGTGCCCGACTTCCGGACCCAGTTCGAGGAGGCCATGGCCGCCCTGCGCAGGAGCCTGCCCAAGGCGCAGGTGTACGTGGCGAGCATCCCGGACCTGAAGCGGCTGTGGTCCGAGGGGCGCACCAACCCGCTGGGCAAGCAGGTGTGGAAGCTGGGCATCTGCCCGTCGATGCTGGGCGACGCGGACTCCATGGACTCGGCGGCGAAGCTGCGGCGGAACACCGTGCGGGAGCGCGTGGAGGACTACAACGAGGTTCTGCGGGAGGTCTGCGCGAAGGACCTGCGGTGCCGCACCGACGACGGCGCGGTGCACGAGTTCCGGTTCGGCACCGACCAGTTGAGCCGCTGGGACTGGTTCCACCCGAGTGTGGACGGCCAGGCCCGGCTCGCCGAGATCGCGTACCGCGCCGTCACCGCCGAGCAGCCCTGACCGGGGCCGGCCGGTTACTGGCCGGTGTCGACCGGTGCCGACCGGCGCTGACCTGGAGTGTCCTAGAGTTCCGCACATGAACGAACTCTTCGGCACACTTTCCGACGGCACTCCCGTCCACCGCTGGACCCTGGAGCGGGCCGGCGTACGGGTACGGGTCCTGTCGTACGGCGGGATCGTGCAGTCGGCCGAGGTCCCGGACCGGGACGGCAACACCGCCGACGTGGTGCTGGGGTTCGCCGACCTGGACGGCTACGTGGCCCACCCGGAGCCCTACTTCGGCGCGCTCGTCGGACGGTACGCCAACCGGATCGCCGGCGGCCGTTTTGCGCTGGACGGGCGGACGTACGCGCTGGCGCGGAACAACGGGCCGAACTCGCTGCACGGCGGCGAGCGCGGCTTCGACAAGCGCGTGTGGGACGTGGAGCCCGTCGGGGACGGCGCGCACGCTGTCCGGCTGAGCCGGGTCGGCGCGCACGGCGAGGAGGGCTTCCCGGGCCGGCTGGAGCTGTCGGCGACGTACACGCTGGAGGAGTCGGGCGCGCTGCGGATCGCGTACGAGGCGGTCACGGACGCGCCGACCGTGCTGAACCCGACGAACCACAGCTACTTCCACCTGGGCGGGGCGGGAGCCGGGCACGCGGGCGGCCACGAACTGCGGCTCGCCGCCTCCCGGATCACGCCGGTCGACGCCGACCTGATCCCGACGGGCGCCCTGGAGGACGTCGCGGGCACGCGCTTCGACTTCCGGCAGGCGCGGAAGGTCGGCACCGGCTACGACCACAACTTCGTCCTCGACAAGGGGGTGACCGGCACCGCCGAGGAGGTCGCCGAGCTGTACGACCCGGCGTCGGGACGCGTGCTCACGGTGGCGACGACCGAGCCCGGGCTCCAGCTGTACACCGCCGACCACCTGGGTGAGCCGTTCGCGCCCGGGGACGGCATCGCGCTGGAGACGCAGCACTTCCCCGACTCCCCGAACCGGCCGGAGTTCCCGAGCACGGTGCTGCGGCCGGGCGAGGTGTTCCGCTCGGAGACGGTGTACGGCTTCTCGGCGCGGTAGGCGGGGGGCGTACTCGGTACCCACCCGTGCTCGACGCGTTACTGAGCCCCGGCCCGGATGTCAGGTCCCGGGCCGGGGCTGTTCGTGGGGGGTACGCCCGTCGAAGGGCGTTCCTGCCCAGACGGTAACCGCCGTGGTGGTCCCGGGGCCGGCGATCGGGCGTCCGGTCCGAAGTCCGTACCAACCCTTCACAAACGCCCACCAGCCGGTCGCCGCGTGTCGCGGTGCCGCCTCGCCGGCCCGGCGGCCACGAGGCCACGCGCCATGGCGCACGCCCCTTCCGTCACGCGATACTGCCGCCGTCCGACGGGCACCCCACGGCGACGGAAGGACCTGGACTCCCTTGGCACACACACGCGTTCGGATCGGCGTACTCGGACTGGCCCTGGTGGCGGGGCTCGCGGTCCCGGCGACGGCCACGGCGGCGCACCCGGCCGCCGCACCCGCACCCCGGCCCGCGCCCGCACCGACCGCCGAGGAGCGGCGGCTCGACGGTGACGTACCCCAGGAGATCCTGCGACGGTCCGGTTTCGCCGCGGTGGCGCCGGGGTTCGCCCGCGGGCTCGGGCGGGCGGACTCCTACCGCGAGGCCCGCCGTGTCGTCGCGCGGGAGGGCTCGGCACTGTGGCGGCGGGCCGTGGACCGGGCGCAGGGGCGCGGGCCGGCCCGCGGGGACATCAGCCGGGACGACGACCGGCCGCTGTACTGGGCGCGGCTCGGGATGACGCGGGAACTGCGCGTCTGGGAGCCGGGGTTCCGGCTGACGGACCGACAGCGGGCCGCGCTGCTGGGGGAGCTGGAGCGCGCCTCGCGCGGCCAGAGCGACATCCGCCTGCCGCACACCGGGGCCGACCGGCACGGCAAGGGCCTGAAGCGGGTCCTGCTCACCGGTTTCGACCCGTTCACCCTGGACCGCGACATCCGGATCTCCAATCCGTCCGGCGCCGCCGCGCTCGCCCTGGACGGCACGGTGATCGACACGCCGGACGGGCCCGCTCGGGTGGAGACGGCCGTGTTCCCGGTGCGCTGGCAGGACTTCGCGCAGGGCGCGGTGGAGCGGGCGCTGCGGCCGTACCTGCCGGAGGTGGACGCGTTCACGACCGTGAGCCAGGGCCGGGTCGGCCGGTTCGACGTGGAGCGGACCAACGGTGCCTGGCGGGGCGGTTTCGCCGACAACGAGAACGTGTCCCGCACGGAGACGGTGCCCGTCGCCGACCCGGCCTCGCAGCCGCAGTGGACGACGACCACACTCCCGTACGAGGCGATCGCGGCCGCGGACACCGGCCGCTTCCCCGTGTACGACAACACGAGCGTGACCGAGATCCCGGCGGGTGGCACCGAGCCGGTGGTACGGCCGGACGGGCCCACGCCCGGTTCGACGGCTCGCGCGGGGGGCGGCGGGGACTACCTCTCCAACGAGATCGCCTACCGGGCGACCCTGCTGCGGGACCGGCTCGGGCTCGACACCACGCTGCCGGGCGGGCACGTCCACACGCCGGTGCTGCAGTTCGGGACCGGGAACACCGATCCGGCCACCGGGACCGTCACCGACCCCGCGTTCGTGCGGAACCGGCTGGACATCGTGGCGCAGGTGCGGGCGATCGTGGCCGTGGCGGTCAGTGCGCCGGGGCCGGACCGGAGCTGACGGCCGGGCCGGCCGACCCGCCGTCGGGCCGGTCGCCGGCGCCGTCACGGGTCTCCTCGCCCAGCAGTTCGCGGGCGAGGAGCGTGGCGCCGGCGACCGCGCCCGGCATCAGGAACACGGCGACGAACGGCACCAGGAAGGCCACGCCCAGCGGGGTGCCGAAGCCCCAGACCAGCATCCTGCGCGAGCGCAGGAGGGCGAGGCGGTCGCGCAGCTCGACCCCGCGGCGCTGGAGGGCGACGGCGGTCAGTTCCTCCGTGAGGAAGAAACCGGTGACGACGAAGCCGATCACCGGCACGACCGTCTGGCCGACGACCGGGATGAGACCGAGGGCGAAGAGCAGTACGCCCCAGACGGCGGCGCGGACGAGGATCCGGAGGCTGTCGCAGCCCGAGATCCACAGCTCGCGCATGAGCGGCAGGTCCGACTCGGGAGCGGTGCCGTCCGGGGAGACGTCGCGGTCGACCCGCTCGGAGAGGCTCTCGTAGAAGGGCTGGCCGACCAGCAGCGTGACCGCGGTGAAGGTGAGGACGGCCAGGAGCAGGGAGAGCGCGAACAGGACGGCGGTGAGCAACCCGCGGAAGAGTCCGAGCCAGGGGCTCGACCAGTCGTCGGCGAAGGGGGTCGCCCAGGCGACGAAGTCCGTGCCCCACAGCGCCAGCGCGACCAGCGCCGCCGCGTACAGGACCAGTGTGATCAGGCCCGGGAGGAGCCCGAAGCCGTAGCTCTTGCCGTGCCGGGCCACCCAGCGCTGGCCCTTCAGGAGTTGGCCGAATCCCGCCCCAAGATCACGCATGGGCAGAACTCTACCGGTCGGCAACGGCGCTCCCCCGCCGTGATCGAGTCGTACCCGCTCGGCCCGGCGCCACCGGTCGGCGGGGGCCGGGAGGCACCGGTCGTACGGGCGGCGGCGCACGGGGCGGCGCCCAGGGTGTGGGTACCGCCCCGCACGGGACCGGGCCGGTCAGACGAGCGTCACGGTGATGTTGCCGCGGGTCGCCTTGGAGTACGGGCAGACCTGATGGGCCTTCTCCACCAGCGACCGCGCGGTGGCGGCGTCCACCGCCGGGATCTCGGCGGAGATCTCGACGATGATGCCGAACCCGTCGTCGTTCTTGCCTATGCCGACCTTCGCGGTGACGGTCGAACCGGAGACGTCGGCGCCCTCCTGCCGGGCCACGACACCGAGCGCACCCTGGAAGCAGGCGCTGTACCCGGCGGCGAACAGCTGCTCCGGGTTGGTGCCGGCGCCGTTGCCGCCCATCTCCTTGGGCGGGTTCACGACCACGTCGATCTTGCCGTCATCGGTGGCCACCCGCCCGTCGCGGCCGTTCTCGGCGGTGGCGACGGCGGTGTAGAGGACCTCGGACTGCTGAATGGGCATGCGGTTGTCTTCCTCCTCGGTCCGCCGTGACTCGCGCCCACGATCACGACAGATTTCGGAAAGACGCTACCGCATGGCGGAAACTCAGTGAAGGCCGCTCCACCCGTACGGGGTCAGAGCTTGACGATCATCTTGCCGGTGTTGTCGCCGCGCAGGACGCCGAGGAAGGCCTCCAGGTTGTTCTCGATGCCCTCGACGACCGTCTCGCGGTACTTCAGCTCGCCGGAGCGGACCCACGGGCCGACCTCCTGGACGAACTGCGGCTGGAGGTCGTAGTGGTCGCCGACCAGGAAGCCCTCGATGCGGCCCCGGGTCTGGATCAGGCGGGCGAGGTTCTTCGGTCCGGGGGCGGGCTCGGTGTTGTTGTAGACGGAGATCATGCCGCAGACGGCGATACGGCCGTCCCGGTTGAGGGAGCCGATGGCGGCCTCCAGGTGGTCGCCGCCCACGTTGTCGAAGTAGACGTCGATGCCGTCCGGCGCGGCGGCGCGCAGCTGCTCGCTCACCGGGCCCTCCTTGTAGTTGAAGGCGGCGTCGAAGCCGTACTCGTCGACCAGGAGCTTGACCTTCTCGTCCGAGCCGGCGGAGCCGATGACCCGGGAGGCGCCCTTGAGCTTCGCGAGCTGCCCCACCTGGCTGCCGACGGCACCGGCGGCGCCGGAGACGAACACCGCGTCGCCCTCCTTGAAGGAGGCGGTGCGCAGCAGACCGGCGTAGGCGGTGAGCCCGGTCATGCCGAGCACGCCCAGGTACGTCGACAGCGGCGCCGCGTCCGGGTCCACCTTGACGGCGTTCTTCGCGTCCACCGCGGCGTACTCGCGCCAGCCGGAGAAGTGCAGGACGTGGTCGCCGACGGCGACGCCCTCGGCGTTGGAGGCGACGACCTCGCCGACCGCGCCGCCCTGCATGGGCTTGCCCAGCTCGTAGGGGGCGACGTAGGACTTGGCGGCGCTCATGCGGCCGCGCATGTAGGGGTCGACGGAGACGTACAGGTTGCGTACCAGCACCTGGCCGTCAGCCGGGGCCGGGACCTCCGCCTCGACGAGGGCGAAGTCCTCGGGCTTGG
This sequence comes from Streptomyces sp. WG5, assembly GCF_049974565.1. Classification (NCBI taxonomy): domain Bacteria; kingdom Bacillati; phylum Actinomycetota; class Actinomycetes; order Kitasatosporales; family Streptomycetaceae; genus Streptomyces; species Streptomyces sp. WG5. The sequence continues at coordinate 45,152 of NZ_JBNGGC010000005.1, forward strand.
GCCAGCCGACCGGACGGCTGACCAGATGCCATTCGCGGTTGACGGCGGGGAGGGCGGGGGAGTCGGTCATGGGGGCACCTTTCCGGGGAAACATAGATGCTTCAGGGTCTGAAACAACCATGCGACTGAACATTTCAGCTTGTCAAACAAATGGGTACCCTGGTTTCCATGGCCACACCACGCGACACGACCCGCCGACCCGACGCACTCACCCTGGAAGTCGTCGAGCTGATCGGCGAGGTCGTGGCCCGCTTCCACGCCGACTACGAGGAGGCGGCCGCGGATCGCGCCCTGACCGGGGCACAGGCCAGGCTGCTCAGCCTGCTGTCGCTGGAACCGCTGCCGATGCGGAAACTGGCGCAGAAGCTGAAGTGCGAGCCGTCGAACGTCACCGGGATCGTGGACCGGCTGGAGGCCCGGGGACTGGTCGAACGGCGCGCCGACCCCGGCGACCGCCGGGTGAAGGTGGCCGCGGCGACGGAGGAGGGGCGGCGGGTGGCACGGGGACTGCGGGAGTCACTGCGGTTCGCGCGGGAGCCGCTCGCGGGGCTGTCGGAGGAGGAACGGGTGGCCCTGCGGGACGCGCTGCGGAGGATGCTGGGGGACTGAGGCCGACGGGGCGGACCGGTGTTCGCCGGCGACCGGCGTCGCCCTGAAGGGGGCGGGTCCCCCGGCACGGCACGGCTCACGGGGGCGCACGCCCGGGATCGCGGGGCCACGCCGCACCGGCCGCGGAGCTGCGTGCACCACCGGCAGCCGGGCTACATCCCCACCGGCCGCGGGGCTACGTGCACCACCACAGGAACCGGTCGCACGTTTCGGTCGGGGTCGGGTCCGGCGAGGCCGTCGGGGCGGGGGTCGTCGTCGGGGGCGGGGCGTCCGGGACCGTTGACGGCGAGCCGGGGGCCGGGGACGTCTCCGGTGCCGCCGCCGGGGGTGCCGACGGGGTCTCGGCCTCGCCCGCCGCCCCCGTCGGGTCCTCCGCGCCCGGGGAGGCCGAAGCCGACGCCGACACCGTTGTCGAGGCGGACGCGTCGGGTGACGGCGCGCCCGAGGCGGTGGTCGTGCTCGACGTCCCGTCGGCCGGTACGGCCGAGGACTCCCCCGCCCGTCCCGCCTCCCCCACCTCACGCGTCGCCCCGCCGTCCGTCGTCTCGCCCCCGGCGGCGGCCGGCTTCGCCCGGGAGCCCGGGGCGTCCTCGCCGAGTTCCGCGAGACTCAGTCCGCCGGCCGCCAGGACGAAGCCCGCGGTGACGAACAGGGTCCGGCGGCGGCGTCGGCGGTGTGCCGCGGCTTTGCGGTCGCGACGGGCGGCCCGCCCGCCGCGGGAGGCATCGCCGGGCGCCCCGCCGGCGGCGTCCGCCTCCCCGGCCGCCCGCCTCGGGCTCTCCTCGCTCTCCGCCGTGCAGACGCCGGACACGCGGAGTTCTTCGACCGGCGCGCCGCACCCCGGGCAGGCGAGGGCGCCATTGAGGTGCCGTCGGCACGGGTGGCAGTAGTCCATGACGCGGGAAGGGTAAGTTCCGCGACGGCCGCGTTCCTAGAGGCGCCTGTGAAGGTTGTGTGGGGAAGCGGCCGGGCCCGCTCCGCCCGTACTTTCGAAACTGCCGAAACCCTTATGTGTCCGACCCATTGACACCCCGACCGCGCCCTCCTTACTGTCACGCCAGCATTTCGAACGAGTGACGAAATATCGAACACAGCGAAGGGCAGCCGCCGTGCGCATCACCGGAATCAGCACACACGTGGTCGGGACGCCGTGGCGCAACCTGACATACGTCCAGGTGCACACCGACGAGGGCATCACCGGAGTCGGCGAGACCCGGATGCTGGGGCACACCGACGCACTCCTCGGCTATCTGAAGGAGGCCGAGGCCAACCACATTCTCGGCTCCGACCCGTTCGCTGTCGAGGACCTGGTCCGCCGGATGAAGTACGGCGACTACGGCCGCGCCGGCGAGATCGTGATGTCCGGCATCGCCGTGGTCGAGATGGCCTGCTGGGACATCAAGGGCAAGGCCCTCGGCGTCCCGGTCTGGCAGCTGCTGGGCGGCAAGGTCACCGACAAGGTGAAGGCGTACGCCAACGGGTGGTACACGACCGAGCGGACGCCGGAGGCGTACCACAAGGCAGCGCAGGGCGTCATGGAGCGCGGGTACCGGGCGCTGAAGATCGACCCGTTCGGCACCGGGCACTTCGAGCTGGACCAGCAGCAGACGAACTACGCCGTGTCGCTGATCGAGGCCGTGCGGGACGCGATCGGGCCGGACGCCGAGCTGATGCTGGAGATGCACGGCCGGTTCTCGCCCTCCACCGCCGTCCGGCTCGCGCGCGAACTCGCGCCCTTCAAGCCGGCCTGGCTGGAGGAGCCGGTCCCGCCGGAGAACCTCAAGGCGCTGCGGAAGGTCGCCGAGAAGGTCGACATCCCGGTCGCCACCGGTGAGCGCATCCACGACCGGATCGAGTTCCGCGAGCTGTTCGAGGACCAGTCGGTGGACATCATCCAGCCCGACGTCGGCCACATCGGCGGCATCTGGGAGACCCGGAAGCTCGCCGCCACCGCCGAGACCCACTACACGCTCGTGGCGCCGCACAACGTGGGCGGGCCGGTCCTCACCGCCGCCAGCCTCCAGGTCGGCTTCACCTCCCCGAACTTCAAGATCCTGGAGCACTTCAACGACTTCGCGGACGCGGAGATCAAGAAGGTCGTGAAGGGCGCGCCGCAGGTGGACCCGGAGGACGGCTGCTTCCACCTGTCCGACGCGCCCGGCCTCGGCGTCGAGCTGGACACCGACGCGGCGGCCGAGTTCCCGCAGCAGCAGGCGCGGTTCGACCTGTGGGCCGAGGGCTGGGAGCAGCGCAAGCCCAAGGGGACCGGGGCGTGAGCGGCGCGGTCGTCATCGAGGCGCCGGGCGAGCACCGGCTCGTGCCGCACGAGCCGCGTGAGCCCGGCCCCGGCGAGGCGCTGGTGAGGGTGCACGCGGCCGGGATCTGCGGCAGCGACCGCGAGGTCTACCAGGGCAACCGGCCCGAGGGATACGTGCGTTACCCGCTCACCCCCGGGCACGAGTGGTCCGGGACCGTGGAGCGGGTCGGCGCCGGGGTGCCCGCGTCGCTCGTCGGGCGCGGGGTCGTCGGCGAGGGGTTCCGCAACTGCCAGGTCTGCGACCGCTGCCACGCGGGCGAGACGACGCTGTGCACGGCGGGGTACGAGGAGACGGGGTTCACCCAGCCGGGGGCCATGGCGTCCACGCTGACGCTGCCCGCCCGCCTCCTGCACGTCCTGCCCGACGGCGCCGACCTCACCGCCGCCGCCCTGCTGGAGCCGGCCGCCTGCATCGCCGCCGCCGCGCTCAAGGCGAACGCCCGCCCCGGCGAGCGGGTCGCGGTCGTCGGCACGGGGACGCTCGGCATGTTCGCCGTGCAGTTCCTGCGTGCCGCGTCCCCGGGTGAGCTGCTGGTCGTCGGCACGCGCGGGGACCGGGAGGCGCTCTCCCGGCAGTACGGCGCGACCGACTTCCGCACGAGGGACCAGCTCCTCCCGGACGACTTCGACGTCGTCATCGAGACCGCCGGGTCCGCCGGCGCCGCCCGCACCGCCGCCGGGCTGCTCCGCAGGGGCGGGCGGCTGGTGCTGACCGGCATCCCGGCGCCGGGTGCCGACGGACTCGACCCGACCGACCTGGTCGTACGGCAGTTGGAGGTGCAGACCGTCTTCGGGGCCGCGCCGGACGCCTGGGCGCACACGGTGCGGGTCTTCGCGGCCGGGCTGCTCGATCCGCGGCCGCTGGTGACGCACGAGCTGCCCCTCACGGAGTTCCAGCAGGCCATCGAACTGGTGGGGTCCGGTGACCCGAAGGTCGGCAAGGTGCTGCTGCGTCCCTGACGCCCACCCCTGAGCCGTACGCCGGTACGGGGGCGACCTGACGGTCTCCGTACCGGCGTACATCCATCCGCACGGGCTTCCTCCGCGGCTCGCTCCCCTCTCCGGCCTCACGTCCCGTTCCCTCTCCGGTTCCGCCTCCGGCCTCCTCTCTCCGGTTCCACCGCCGGCTTCCCCTCCCCGAAGCCGCGAACTTCGTCCGACATACCGAACACTAAGGACAGCTTGTGACCGACGCTTCCGCCAAGGCCGCCGCACGCAGGCCCGGTGAGCAGGCGCTCACCGCCCTCGGCCTGGCCGCGCCCGCCCCCGACCCCGCCGACGCCTCGCCGCACTCCTTCCCGGAGGGTGGCCGCTGGCGCACCGAGATCCCCTCCTGCGAAGGGCCGGAGGCGCTGGGAGTGGTGCTGAAGGAGTCCTCGCGGCTGGACGTGCCGATCCACCGGATCAGCCAGGGCAGCGGCGTGTGGATGCTGACCGACGCCGAGATCACCGAGATGGTCGAGGCCACCGCCGAACGCGACATCGAGCTCTGCCTGTTCACCGGCCCGCGCGGCACCTGGGACATCGGCGGATCCACCCGGACCGACTCGGGCGGCGCGGGTCTGCGCGCCCGCGGCCACGACGCGGTCGCCGGGTGCGTCGAGGACGCCGTGCGCGCCACCGAGCTGGGCGTCAAGTGCCTGCTCGTCGCCGACGAGGGCGTGCTGTGGACGCTGCACCGGGCGCGGACGGCGGGCCTCATCCCCGCCGACACCACGCTGAAGCTGTCGGCGCTCGTGGGGCCGGTCAACCCGGCCTCGTACGCGGTGTACGAGCGGCTCGGCGCCGACTCCATCAACGTGCCCAGCGACCTGACTCCGGACCACCTGACCGAAATACGGCGGGTTTCGGCCGCGCCCATGGACATGTACATCGAGGCTCCCGACGACCTCGGCGGCTACGTGCGGATGTACGAGGTCGCCGAGCTGGTCCGGCGCGGCGCCCCGCTGTACCTGAAGTTCGGTCTCTCCAAGGCGCCCGGGATCTATCCGTACGGCCACCACCTGCGGGATCTGACGCTGGCCACCGCCAAGGAGCGGGTGCGGCGCGGCCGGCTCGCGCTGGATCTGCTGGCGCGGCACGGGGCGGACGGGGACATGGCCCCGCTCGGCACGCGACTGCCGGGCTCGCTCAACCGGTTCGAGATCTCGTCATAACGTTCCGGAAACTCCCTTCACAAAAGAAGACACAGCCGCGCACAATCCCACACACCTGCTCTCGGTCGTTCCACCCTCAGCTTTTCGCGTGCCGGCACCACCAGACCGAGCCCTGCACCCACATCAAGGATGATGACCATGCGCAACCGCAGAGCCGCACTCGCCGCCGTAGCCTCCGCCGCCTCCCTCGCCCTCACCCTGACCGCCTGCGGCCAGAACAGCGAGGGCGGCAGCGAGGAGGACAAGGGCGGTGGCAAGGGCGGAACCATCGGCATCGCGATGCCGACCAAGTCCTCCGAGCGCTGGATCTCCGACGGCGCCAACGTCGAGAAGGAACTGAAGGCCAAGGGGTACGAGACCAAACTCGTCTACGGCGAGGACGACCCGGACCAGCAGGTCTCCCAGATCGAGAACATGATCACGCAGGGCGTGGACGCCCTGGTCATCGCCGCGATCGACAACAAGTCCCTCAACAACGTGCTCCAGCAGGCCAAGGACGCCGACATCCCGGTCATCTCCTACGACCGGCTGATCCTCGGCACGGAGAACGTCGACTACTACGCCTCCTTCGACAACAGCAAGGTCGGCGAGCTGCAGGGCACGTACATCGTCGAGAAGCTCGGCCTGAAGGACGGCTCCGAGAAGGGCCCCTTCAACATCGAGCTGTTCGCCGGCTCCAACGACGACAACAACACCAAGTACTTCTTCAACGGTGCGATGAGCGTCCTGAAGCCGTACATGGACAAGGGCGACCTGGTCGTCCGGTCCAAGCAGACCGCCCTCAACCAGGTCACCACCCTGCGCTGGGACGGCGGCACCGCGCAGAAGCGCATGGACGACCTGCTCACCTCCAGCTACCGCAGCGCCCGGGTCGACGCGGTGCTCTCGCCGTACGACGGCATCTCCATCGGCATCCTGTCCGCCCTGAAGTCGGACGGCTACGGCTCCGCGAGCAAGCCCATGCCGGTCGTCACCGGCCAGGACGCCGAGGTCGCCTCGGTGAAGTCGATCATCGCGGGCGAGCAGACGCAGACCGTCTTCAAGGACCTCCGCGAACTCGCCAAGGTCGCCTCGAACATGGTCGAGGCCTCCCTCAACGACAAGGAGCCCGAGGTCAACGACACCAAGTCGTACGACAACGGTGCCAAGGTCGTCCCCGCCTACCTGCTGCAGCCGGTCAGCGTCGACAAGGCCAACTACGAGAAGGTCCTCGTCGAGGGTGGCACGTACTCCGCGGACGACCTCAAGTAACCGGGCCCCCTCAAGGATTGGAAGGCACGACCATGGCGGGACCCGTCCTGGAAATGCGCTCGATCGTCAAGACCTTTCCCGGTGTCAAAGCGCTGTCGGACGTCACCCTGACCGTCCGCCAGGGCGAGGTCCACGCCATCTGCGGTGAGAACGGCGCCGGCAAGTCGACCCTGATGAAGGTGCTCTCCGGCGTCCATCCGCACGGCAGCTACGAGGGGGACATCCTCTTCGACGGCGAGACCTGCCGGTTCAAGGACATCCGGGCGAGCGAGCAGCGCGGCATCGTGATCATCCACCAGGAGCTGGCGCTGGTGCCGTACCTCTCGATCGCGGAGAACATCTTCCTCGGCAACGAGCACGCCAAACGCGGACTCATCAACTGGAACGAGACCCTCAGGCACGCCACCGAACTGCTGCGCCAGGTCGGTCTCGACGAGCACCCGGAGACCCGTGTCGCCGACATCGGCGTGGGCAAGCAGCAGCTGGTGGAGATCGCCAAGGCGCTGTCCAAGAAGGTGAAGCTGCTCATCCTCGACGAGCCGACGGCGGCGCTCAACGACGAGGACAGCGGCAAACTCCTCGACCTGATCCTCTCGTTGAAGGAACAGGGCATGACCTCGATCATCATCTCGCACAAGCTGAACGAGATCCGCCGGGTCGCCGACTCGGTCACGATCATCCGCGACGGGCGGTCCATCGAGACGCTCGACGTGAAGGCGGCGGAGACGACCGAGGACCGGATCATCAGCGGGATGGTCGGCCGCGACCTGGAGAACCGCTTCCCGGAGCGGACCCCGCACCACCCGGAGGAGGGCACCGCACCCGCCCTGGAGATCCGCAACTGGACCGTGCACCACCCCATCGACCAGCAGCGCAAGGTCGTCGACGACGTCTCGATCGACGTGCGGCGCGGCGAGATCGTCGGCATCGCCGGGCTCATGGGCGCCGGCCGCACGGAACTCGCGATGAGCGTGTTCGGCCGCACCTACGGCCGGTACGCGGGCGGCACGGTCCTCAAGGACGGCACCGAGATCCGTACGAAGACCGTCCCGGAGGCGGTGGGGCACGGCATCGCGTACGTCACCGAGGACCGCAAGCACTACGGCCTCAACCTCATCGACACCATCAACCGGAACATCTCGCTGACCGCGCTGGGCAAGGTCGCCAAACGGGGTGTGGTCGACGAGCACGGGGAGCGGCAGGTCGCCGAGGACTTCCGCAAGTCCATGAACATCAAGGCGCCGACCGTCTTCGAGCCGGTGGGCAAGCTGTCCGGCGGCAACCAGCAGAAGGTCGTCCTCAGCAAGTGGATCTTCGCGGGTCCCGAGGTGCTGATCCTGGACGAACCCACGCGCGGTATCGACGTGGGTGCCAAGTACGAGATCTACACGGTCATCGACCAGCTGGCCGCCCAGGGCAAGGCGGTCGTCTTCATCTCCTCCGAACTGCCGGAGCTGCTCGGCATGTGCGACCGCATCTACACGATGGCCGCGGGGCGGCTGACGGGTGAGTTCTCGCGGGCCGAGGCCTCGCAGGAAGCGCTGATGCGTCAGATGACGAAGGACAAAGAGGTAACCCGATGAGCACGGACGTGACCGCCAAGACCCCGGCCCCCGCGCCGCCCGGCAAGGACGGGGCGGCCTCCGGCGGCGGCCTGCTGCAGCTGATGCTCGACGGCATGCGCCGCAACATGCGCCAGTACGGCATGCTGATGGCCCTCGGCCTGATCGTGGTGCTGTTCGCCGTCTGGTCCGACGGCGACCTGCTGCTGCCGCGCAACGTCTCCAACCTGGTGCTGCAGAACAGCTACATCCTGATCCTCGCGATCGGCATGATGCTCGTCATCATCGCGGGCCACATCGACCTGTCGGTCGGCTCGCTGACGGCGTTCATCGGCGCGATGGCCGCCGTGCTCATGGTCGACAACGACCTGCCCTGGCCGGTCGCGGTGGTGCTCTGCCTGGCCATCGGCGCGGCCGCGGGCGCGGTGCAAGGGTTCTTCATCGCCTATCTGGGCATACCGTCGTTCATCGTGACCCTGGCGGGCATGCTGCTCTTCCGCGGTCTGACGGAGATCTTCCTGAAGGGCCAGACCCTCGGCCCGTTCCCGAAGGACCTGCAGAAGATCGCCAACGGCTTCCTGCCCGAGGTCGGCCCGAACACCAACTACCACAACCTCACCCTGCTGCTGGGCTTCGCCCTGATCGCCTTCGTGGTGTTCCAGGAGGTCCGCGACCGCAAGCGGCAGCAGGAGTTCGCCCTCGAGGTGGTGCCGGTCAAGCTGTTCGCGCTCAAGCTGGTCGCACTGGTCTCCGCCGTCCTCGTCGTCACGCTGCTGCTCGCCAGCTACAAGGGCGCCCCGGTCGTGCTGCTCATCCTGGGCGTGCTGGTCGTCGGGTTCGGCTACCTGATGCGCAACGCGATCATCGGCCGCCACATCTACGCCATCGGCGGCAACCTGCCCGCGGCCAAGCTGTCGGGCGTGAAGGACAAGAAGGTCACCTTCCTGGTCTTCCTGAACATGGGCATGCTCGCGGCCCTGGCGGGTCTGGTCTTCGCCGCCCGCTTCAACGCGGCCTCTCCCAAGGCCGGCCTCAACTTCGAGCTGGAGGCCATCGCCGCCTCGTTCATCGGCGGCGCGTCGATGAGCGGCGGCGTCGGCACGGTCCTCGGCGCGATCATCGGCGGCCTGGTCCTGGGCGTGCTGAACAACGGCATGAACCTCGTCGGCATCGGCACCGACTGGCAGCAGGTCATCAAGGGCGCGGTACTGCTGGCGGCGGTCGGGTTCGACGTGTGGAACAAGCGCAAGGTCGGTTCGTAACGGTCTGGGGCCCCGCCGCTCGAGGCGGGGCCCGCTTCTTTTTCACGGAAGTACAGGAGCCGCACACATGGAACTGAGCAGACGCACGGTCATCGCAACGGCGACCGCCGCGGGCATCGCCGCCGCGACCGCCGGCGGCACGGCACACGCCACGGGAGGCAGGAAGCCGGTGAAGGAGCTCTTCGGCAAGCTCGCCGACGGCACGAAGGTGTACCGCTGGTCGCTGGAGAACGGCGGCACGCGGATGAAGGTGCTGTCGTACGGCGGCGTCGTCCAGTCCCTGGAGATCCCCGACCGCCGGGGCCGCCACGAGAACGTCTCCCTGGGCTTCGACAACCTCGACGACTACGTGGCCCGCAGCCCGCACTTCGGCGCCCTGATCGGGCGGTACGGCAACCGCATCGCCAAGGGACGCTTCACCCTGGACGGCAAGGAGTACCAGCTCTCCGTCAACGACGACGAGAACTCCCTGCACGGCGGCGCCCTCGGCTTCGACTACCGGGTGTGGGACGTCGAGCCGTTCACCGAGGGCTCCGACGTCGGCCTGGTCCTGCACTACACCAGCGTCGACGGCGAGATGGGCTACCCGGGCACGCTCAAGGCGAAGGTGACGTACACCCTCACCCGGCGCGGCGAGTGGCGCATCGACTACGAGGCCACCACCGACAAGGCCACCGTCGTCAACCTCACCAGCCACGTCTACTGGAACCTGGCCGGCGAGGGCAGCGGCACCGTCGAGGACCACGAGCTGTCGATCGCCGCGTCCCGCTACACGCCCACCGACGCGGGCCTCATCCCGACGGGCGAGCTGGCGAAGGTCTCCGGCACGCCCTTCGACTTCCGCCGGGCCAAACCGATCGGCCGGGACATCCGCGACGCCCACCCGCAGCTGGTCACCGCCAAGGGCTTCGACCACAACTGGGTGCTGGACAAGGGCATCACGGAGCGCCCCGAGCACATCGCCACCCTGCGCGACCGCGCCTCGGGCCGCACCCTGCGCATCGCCACCGACCAGCCCGGCCTGCAGTTCTACTCGGGCAACTTCCTCGACGGCACCCTGACCGGCACCGGCGGCTCCCTCTACCGCCAGGGCGACGCCCTGTGCCTGGAGACGCAGCACTTCCCGGACTCGCCGAACCAGCCGTCGTTCCCGTCGACCGTGCTGCGGCCCGGCGAGACGTACCGGACGACGACGGTGCACTCGTTCGACGCGTGAGGGCACACTTTCTTCACACGCGTTGAACGGTGTCTCATCCCCCTTCGTATGTAAGGGCGGTCCGCGCTCCCCGGCGCGGGCCGCCCACCTACGGAGGTCCGCTTGTCCGGGAACGTCACCTCGCTGTTCCGCGGCACCGCGGCGCACAGCCCGTCGACGGCGGCGCCGACGCCGGAGAGCGGCGAGGCGGCGGGCGCCGGCCCGGTCGACTTCTGCGTCCCCTGCAACCCGTACTTCCCCACCCCGGCGATGTTCGACGAGCTGGCCGGCCGGCTGCGCGACATCCTCACGTACTACCCGAGCAGCGCAGACACCGTCACCGCCGAGCTGTGCGGCCTGCTCCAACTGCCCCCGCAGTGCGTGGCCATGGGCAACGGCTCCACGGAACTCATCACCTGGATCGACCACCTGCTGGTCCGCGAGTCCCTCGCCGTGCCCGTCCCCACCTTCGGCCGCTGGACCGACCAGCCCGTGGAGACCGGCAAACGGGTCGACATGTTCCCGCTCCAGGAGGCCGGCGGCTTCGCCCTCGACCTCGCGCGGTACGCCGGGTTCGTCCGGGACAGGGGGACGCGGGCGGTGGTGGTCTGCAACCCCAACAACCCCGACGGCGGCTACCTGCCCAAGCAGGCGCTCGTGCGGTTCATGGACGCGATGGCCGACCGGGACCTGGTCGTGATCGACGAGTCGTTCCTGGAGTTCGCCGACGCGGAGGCGGAGCCCAGCGTGGTCCATGAGGCGATGCTGCGCCCCAACGTCGTCGTCCTGCGCAGCCTCGGCACGAACTTCGGGCTGCACGGCATCCGCTTCGGCTACCTCGTCGCGGGCCCGGCGCTGGCGGGCCGGGTGCGCGCCATGCTCCCGAAATGGAACCTCAACTCTCTCGCCGAGCACGTGGTGTTCATGCTGCGCGACCACGGCGCCGAGTACGCGCGAAGCCTCCACCAGGTCCGCCGCGACCGCCTGGAGATGGCCGGCCGGCTGTCCGCGCTGCCCGGCCTGACCGTCTACCCCTCGCAGGGCAACTTCCTCTTCGTGCGCCTCCCCGTGGGCGCCGAGGGCACCGCCGTCCGGGACCGCATGCTCACCGAGCACCGGGTCCTGGTCCGTGAATGCGGCGACACGATCGGTTCGTCCAGCCGCTTCCTGCGTCTCGTGGTGCGCCCCCAGGTCGACGTGCGTCGCCTGGTGTCCGGTCTGGAACAGGTGCTCTACGGGGCCCGGAGGGGAGCCGCCGTACCCGAGCCCGCCACCGGGACCGGCTACAGCTCGGGCACGGCGGCGGTGGACCGCCTGATGAGCGAGACCAACGGGGCCGGCCTGCGGGGGATCGCCGCCCAGGCCGCCGGTGCCGGTGCCGGTGTCCCGGGGCTCGCCGCCGCCCCGGTCGCCGGCAGCGGCATGCCGCTCCCCGCCGCGGTGCCCGTCGCCCCGGCGACACCGCGGCAGGTCCCGCAGGCGGTGCCGGTCCCCCAGCCGGCGCCGTATCCCGGACCGGTGCCGGTCCCCCACCCGGCACCGGTCCCGCAGCCGCCCGCGCCCGCCCCGGCACCGGCACCGGCCCCGGCCCCGCAGCCCATGCCCTCCCCGGTGCCCGCCGGCCCCACCCCGCCCGGCGTACCGGCCCTCGGCGGCCTCACCGCCGCCCAGGTCAGGGGCACCGACGGTCTGGAGTCGGCCCCGGCGACGGGCCGGCCGGGAGCGCGGAGCCGGCCGGACGCGGCGGGCATGGGCCGGACGGGGTGAAGGTGAGGGTGCGGACGGTGCTTCAGGCCGGGTTCAGCCGCCACTGCTGACACGCGTTGTTCAGCCACGTCCACTGCCGTACATCGGCGGAGTCGGCCGTGGAGCAGTCGGCGACGTCGGCGACCTTGCCGGTGGCCTGGTTGACGATCCGGACGTGACCGCTGTCCGTGGCGAGGAACCGGAACCGCTGACAGGTGTTGTCCAGCCAGGACCACTGCCGCAGACCGGCCCCGTCGGCGGCCGAGCAGTCGGCGGTGTCCAGTACCTTCCCGGTGGCCACGTTGACCAGCCGGTGGGTGTCGTCCCCGAGATCCTCCAGACGCCAGCGCTGGTTGGCGCCGCCGTTGCAGGAATACTGCGCCACGTTGGCCCCGTCCGTCGGAGAGCTCCCGGCCACGTCCAGGCACTTGCCGCTGTTGCGGTTGGTGACCGTGTACGTCGTCGAGACGACCGACGGCTCGCCCGAGGGTCCGGACATGCCCGCCCCGAGCCGGACCGGGGTGCCGAGGTTCGGTGTGCCGTCGCCGTTCCAGGTGAACTTCTGCGCCCGCGCCGTACGCCCGTTGTCGCAGCCGTCCGAGGTGGCGTCGTTGGCGTGGTAGACGATCCAGCTCTCGGAGCCGTCCGGCGAGGTGAAGAAGCCGTTGTGACCGGGCCCGTAGACGCCGTTGCCGTCACTGCGCTGGAAGACCGGCGTGGACTTCTTCGTCCAGGAGGACGCGGAAGCGGGGTCGGGCCCGGTCAGCTCCAGTTGCCCCAGCTTGTAGTCGGGCGTCCAGCAGCCGCTGGCGGAGTAGACGAGGAAGGTCCTGCCACCCCGTCGGAGGATCTCCGGCCCCTCGTTGACCGGGGCGCCCGAGCGTTCCCAGTCGTACGTCGGTGTGGAGACCGTGGCGAAGGAGGAGGCCACCGTGTACGGGTTCGACATCCGGGCGGCGACGATGTTCTGGGTCCCGCTGTGCGTGCTGCCGAAGAGGTACAGCCGACCGTTGATCGTCGCAACCGTGGGGTCGAGCATCCAGGCGGGGTTGAGCTGTCCCCGGTAGGTGTACGGCCCCATGGGGTCGGCCCCGGCGCTCTCCAGGACGTGGCTGCGCTGGGTCGGGTTGTAGTCGGAGACGTTCTGCCCGGCGACGTAGTACAGGTACCAGCGGCCGTTCAGGTGGTGCAGCTCGGGCGCCCAGATGTTGCAGCACCGGGACGCCGCGTCGCCCTGCCACACCTGCACGCTGGGTGCGGTGGCGAGCCCGCCGAGGGTGGGCGACTTGCGGATGGTGATGACGTCCGTCCAGCTCGTCGACACCATGTAGTAGTCGCCGTCGTGGTGGGTGATCCAGGGGTCGGCGCCCTTCTGGGTCTTGACCGGGTTGGCGAAGGTAGCCGCGCTCGCGGAGGGCTGCCCGAGCGAGAGGGCGAGCAGCAGGGCGGCCAGCAGGGTCAGTAGGCGACGGGCCATCCGCTGCTCCAGTTCAGGAGGTTGATGCCCAGTTTGGGTGTGCCGTTGTCGTTGCCGTCGTAGTAGTGGTAGACGATCAGGTCGCCGTCGACGTCGTTCATGATCGACTGGCCGCCGGGGCCGATGACGCTGCCGTGCGACTCGAGCACGGGCGTGCCGCCGTTGTTCATCATCGAGACGCCGTTGCGGTCGCGGTAGGGCCCGGTGACGCTGGTCGCCCGGCCGACCTTGACCTTGTACGTGGAGCTGGTGCCGGCGCAGCAGGTGTCGTACGAGGCGAAGAGGTAGTAGTACCCGTTCCGCTTGACGATGTACGGGGCCTCGACGGCCTTGGTGCCGGACGGCCGGGAGGCGAGGGAGCGGCGGGCGGTGTCGGAGGCGAGCTGCTTGCCGGTGGACGGGTCGATGCGGATCATCTTGATGCCGGTCCACCAGCTGCCGAAGGACAGCCACCACTTGCCGTCGTCGTCGACGAAGAGGTTGGGGTCGATGGCGTTGTAGTCGCTGGACGTGTTCGACGTGTAGACGATGCCGTAGTCGGTCCAACTGCCCGGCTGTCCGGTGGTGGAGCCGGCCAGCCCGATGGCCGAGGTGTTCTCGCCGAACTTGGAGACGGAGTAGTACATCAGGTACTTGCCGCCGTGGTAGGAGATGTCGGGCGCCCAGGCCTCCGGGACGGAGGAGTAGCGCGACCACCAGCCGGGCCGGGAACGGAAGGCGTCCGCGCCGGTGGAGAAGGCGGTGCGGTCGGAGGACGCCTTGCTGCTGATGCCTCCGCCGGTGGCGTAGAGCAGGTACTGGCCGGAGGACGTCCGGATCATGGTCGGATCGTGCGTGACGACGGACCCGGTGACTTGACCCGGGTTCGGGTACGCAGACGCCGTGGTGGGGACGAGCGCGAGGAGTGCGGCGGTGGGGAGAGCGAGGAGTGCAGTTCGCTTGCGACGCGTGGTGGGTCTCATGGACAACGCTCCTGTTCTGGATTTCGAACATCGATCGTGTCTTCGGACGGAACGTAGGGACGAACCCCATGCGCGTCAATGGCCCGCGCAGCAACGGCAACCAACTCGCGGAGAACACCACGGTTCACAGGTGACGAACCGGTGAATACCTGACGGATGGTCAGCACCACTTCGGTCGGTCCCCCGCCTGTCCGGACAACATGGCCTCCCCATCCCCGTGCGCGCGTCCTGAGTCGGAAGTCGGGAGTCGGTCATGAACGGTTTTCCGTGGGAGTCCGTGATCGCCGTGCTCGGCCTCGCCGTGCCCGTGACCGCGGCCCTGTGGGAGTTCTTCCTCGCGGGCCGCAAACGTCTCGGCTACCGCGTGCAGATGGACACCAGCGCCCGGGACTCGGCCACCTCCTCCGGACCGGAGGCCGGGGTGCTCCAGCGCATGCAGTGGGACGGCGTCGGCCTGCACGACCCGTCGGTCGCCCTGCTGCGCATCGAGAACGTCGGCTGGACCCCGATAGTCGAGGAGGACTACGTGGCCCCCGCCAACGACACGGTGGGCATACGCGTGAGGTTCCCGGGCCGCCGCGTGGTCGGCATGGTCGTGACGGAGTGCAGCCACACCGTGCTGCGCGACTTCTTCACACCGGGGACGCCGGGCTTCGGGGCCTCGGACGGTGTCATCAGACTGCCCAAGGTGAAGCTCAACCGCCGGGCCCACTACAAGGTGCTGGCGGTCCTGGACCGCGTCCCGACGTTCACCGAGACCGACTTCCCCGACCCGGAGGTCACCGCGGGCATCGTCGGCGGGGTGCGCGGCGGGACCATCAAAAAAACCGAGTACTACCCCTTCGCGTCCCGGCCGGTCCGCTGGCTGCTCGCCGTACTCGTGCTGGTGAGCGTCGCCCAGTCCGTGTCCACGTTCGCCCGGGGCGAGGACGCCGTGGCCGCGCCGCTGGACTGCGCCGAGGGAACGCTGCACCTGACGGGCTCCACCGCGTTCAAGCCGGTCCTGGGGCAGGCCGCCGAGCAGTACGTGAAGACCTGCCCCGGCGCACGCATACCCCTGTCCGACAGCCAGTTCGAGGGCAGCGTCCCGGGGCTGGACGCACTCGCCGCGGCCGGGGACAAGGAGAAGCCGAACGGCGACGAAGGGCTCCGCAACCGGCTGACGTTCAGCGACGGCCCCAAGTCCCCCGGCCGCACCCGGCTCCTGCCCCGCCCCGTCGCCCTGTCCCTGTTCACCCTGGTCGTGAACAAGGACGCCGGGGTCCAGGACCTGTCCCTGGACCAGGTCCGGGACATCTTCGCGGGGAAGATCACCAACTGGAAGCAGGTGAACGGCGAGAACCTGCCCATCCAGCTCGTCGGCCGCCACCCGGGCTCCGGCACCCGCACCACCCTCCAGCGGCAGGTCCTGGACGACCGCCCCCTGCCGGCGGTCACGACGAGCGACTGCACGAGCATGGACATGAGCAGGGCCAATCGCTGCGAGGTCGGCAAGACCGAGACCCTGCTGAACACCGTCACCCAGATCTCCGGCGCCCTCGGCTACAGCGAGGTCGGCCTCGCCGGCGCGCACGGGAGCGTGCGGCAGGTCCTCATCGACGGCTACCCCGCGACACTGGAGGGCGTCGACCAGGGCGCGTACCCCTACTGGGAGACGGAGATCGCCTACACCTACGGCGAGCCCCCGGCCGACTCGATCGCCGCGGGTTTCCTGCGCTACCTCGCCGACGAGGTCGGCAAGGACATCATCCGCGCCAAGGGCCACCGCCCCTGCTCCGAACTGGACAAGCCGCTGGTGTGCCGGCCGAGCGCATCGTGACGGCCGTCGGCCCACGGGGAGCGCCCGTACCGGCGGACACGCCACGGAGTGGCCGTCGGGGCCTACGGGGTCGGCGAAGGCGGGCGCATCAGCTCCAGGTCCTCGCCCCACGCGTCCAGCACCGCTCCGTGCCCGGCCGCGCGGGCCACCGCCTCGACCCGCGCAAAGAGGTGGCGCTGCGCGGACACGTCACCCGTCGCCGAGATGGCGTCCACGGCGCCGAGCAGCGGGCCCGTGTCCCAGCCCGGCAGCGGGGAACGGGCGAGTTCCCATTCCAGGTACTTGTTGTAGGGGCGGGGGCGGCGGTCGAGGGCGAAGAGCAGCTCCAGCAGGAAGCGGACGCTGTCGGCGGCGTCGAGCCGGGCCGCGAGCGCGTGCCCGTCGCGGTCGTTCTTGACGGAGCGGTAGAGGGAGTTGGCGTAGGCGTCGAGCCACTCGCCCGCGTCCCGGAACGCCTCGCCGGCGTCGAGGCGCGCCTTGGCGGCCAGCATCCGGGCGATGCCGCCGTCGAGGCGGTCCAGCACGACGCGGGCGCGGGCGAGAGCGTACCGCTCGAAGCCGGGCAGGCCGGCGGCCCGGAACTCGTCGAGGGAGAGGACGACCAGGTCGAGTTCCGGGGTGCGGTGCCCCGCGAACCCGGTGAGGGCCGTCGGTACGCCGTCGGCGAGGACGACGTACAGGTCGTGGTCGGAGTACTCGGTGGTCATGCCCTCATGGGCCCGGGAGCCCTTGAGGACGAGTCCGACGACGGCCGGGTCGGCGGAGGCGAGTGCGACGAAGGCGTCGTAGTCGTAGGTGAGGGGCTGCCGAGTGGTCATGTGGGTGATCTCCGGTGCGGGACGGGCGACGGGTATGCCGACCGGGCGGCCCCGTGCCGGCGGGGTCGCCCGTACCGTCTGCGGCGGCGCTCGGCCACCGCCCGGGAGTTCAACGCACACGCGGACTCTACGACCCGCCGTGCCGCTGCCGTCACGCCTTTACGATTGGCCGGTCCCAACGTCGGCGGCCGAACCGGCCCTTGAGGGAGGAGAGTCACGTGAAGGCCCGACGGTGGATCGTCGTCGTGTGGGCGGGGCTGTGTCTGGCCGGTGCCGCGGCCACCGCCGCGCTTGACACCGGGCCGGCCCAGGAGCCGGGGTGGTTCCCCGCCGGGGAGCCGGCACCGACGCGGACCTACGGCGTGGACTGCCGGGAGATCGCCGACGAGGTCGAGCAGGCGCGGGCCGAGGCCGAACGGGAGCGGCTGGAGGCGCCCGCCCGGGGCACCCGGACCGCCACGTCGGTCCGGGTGCCCGAGGCGTGTGCGGCCGAGCTCGAGGAGCGCGGGCTGACCGTGCGCTGACGTCGCGCACGGCACGGGCGTGGCCGTGGCCGCCCGGCACGCGGCGATCACGGGCCCGCCCGCCCCCGGCCACCGGTCAGGACTCGGGGCACTCCTTCCACGCCAGGTGGTACACCGTGCTGATGTCCCCGTCCGTCGAGTCCATCGTCATGAAGCTCACCTCGTCGGGGTGGGACGTCCCCGCGCTCACCCGCAGCTCCGTGTTGATGTTGAAGTTGCGCTGGACCCCGCAGGGCGCCCAGACCAGCTGGGCCCAGTCGGTGGTGTCGGTGGCCTGCCAGTTGTCGTTGAGCGGGCCGCTGAAGGGGTGGGTGCGGTACTGGGTGTCCGGGGAGCCCTGGAAGTAGTAGGAGGCCCGCTGGGTGGCCGTGGCGCCGGGCTGGAGGGCGGCGAAGCCGCGGTAGTCCGCGCCGGCCACGGCGTAGGTGAAGCCCTGCGGGACGTGGACGAGCAGGTTGAGCTGGCAGTTCTTGCGGAAGTCGGTGGGCGCGGAGTCGCCGCCGGCCTGGGCGAGGTAGTCGCTGTAGGTGACGGTGAAGGCGGTGTTGTCCTCCGAGACGGCGACCGCGGTCGTGCCCTGCGGGCAGCCGGAGCCGTTCACCGTGGCGACCTTGATGACGATCTTGTCCGGCGGCGGGTCGTCGAACCCGTCGGAGGGCTGGTGCTGCGCGGGCAGCGCGGAGGTGAGGAGCGCGGCGATCGTGCCGCTCAGGAGCAGGCCGGTGGCCATGGGTCTCCCATCCCGGTCAGTGGGGGGTGGATTCGTTGAATGCGTCTGACATGCATTTCTGTAGTGCTCATGTCATTCGCAGTGCGGTCGCATCGTATGCACCCCCGGCGGGACACGGACAGATGGCACTCCGGCCATTTAACGCATCACCGGCTCCTTGTGGAGAATGGCCCGGCAGCGCAGCACCAGAAGCACGGCAACAGGAGAGGCTCCCTTGGAGCTCAGCAGGCTCAGCAGACGAGCGTTCAGCGCCCTCGCGGGCACCACCGTCCTCGGTCTCGCGCTCGGCGGCAGCGTGAGCAGCCAGGCGCTGCCCGGCTCCGGCGCTCGCGGCCCCGTGCCCACCGGGCCGCCGCCCGGGCCGCCCGGCGCCGACGGCGTGCGCCACCGGGTCGCCCTGGACCGGTACTCGCTGCTGGTCGACGGCAGACGCCTCGCGCTGTGGTCCGGCGAGATGCACCCCTTCCGGCTGCCGAGCCCGTCCCTGTGGCGGGACGTCCTCCAGAAGATGCGGGCGTACGGCTACAACGCGGTCAGCGTCCGCCTCGCCTGGAACCAGCACTCCCCCGCCCCCGGCGCGTACGACTTCACCGGTGTCCGCGACCTGGACCTGTTCCTGCGCACGGCCGCCGAGACCCGGATGTACGTCGTCCTCCGGCCCGGCCCGTACATCGGCGCCGACGTGGACGCGGGCGGCCTGCCCGGCTGGCTGACGGCCGCCGAGGGCCGGGCCCGGACCCTCGACGCCGCCTATCTGCGCCACGCCGACGAGTGGCTGAGCCGCGTCAACGCCGTCGCCGCCCGGCACCAGTACACCCGGGGCGAGGGCACCGTCCTGCTCTACCGGGTCGACGCCCCGCGGCGCGCCCGCCTGACCCGCCTGCACGACAGGCTCCGCGCCGACGGCATCGACGTACCCGTGCTGCACACCGACACGCCGGCCCCCTGGGGCGAGGTGGAACGGACCCGGGACGCCGCCGAGGCGCGGCGCGTCCATCTCGACCACCTCGCGCGGGGGATCACGCTGCACAACGTCCACACGGCGTTCGGCGGCACCTCGTGGGGCTGGCTGCCCGCGCCGTCCGCGCCCACGCCCACGTACGACCCCACCGCGGCGATCGACGAGGGGCGCCGGCCGACGGACAAGCTCGCCCCGCTCCACCAGCTGGGCCAGCTGCTGCGCCACATCCCCGACTTCACCCGGCTGGAGGAGGCGTCCGACGTCAGGGCCGGGGACCCCCGGATCCGGGTGCGGCACCTGGCCAACCCGGACACGGGCACCCACGCGTACGTCCTGCGCAACGACTCCGCCACCGGCGTCACCTCGAAGGTGCCGATGGGCGGGACCGACGTGGAGGTCACCGTCCCCGCCCACGACGCCAAGCTGCTCGCCACCGGACTCCACGTGGGCGCGGGACGGAAACTGGCGTACGCCACCGTGCAGCCCATGCTGTCCTTCAGCGTCGGGCGGCTGGACATCGCCGCCTTCGTCGGCCGGGCCGGCGAGATGGCGCACCTGGTGCTGGACTGCCCGCACGAGCCGTGGCCGACCCGGCTGGACGAGGAGGCCGCCTGGGCGTACGACCACGGGAAACTGCACGTCACGGTACCTCTCGAGGAGAACCGGCTGACCCGGGTGCGGGTGCGCAGCGGCAAGTCCGACCGCACCCTGCTCCTCCTCTTCGCCGACGACACCGCCTCACTGCGGCTGTGGCCGTACGAGACACCGTCGGGCCGGGTCCTCGTGCACGGCCCGGCACTGCTGCGCGACGTCGCCCTGGACGGTGCCACGATCCGGCTGACCGGCGACACCGTCGAGGAGTGCGGTCTCGAGGTGTGGGCGCCGCGCGGCATCACGGACGTGTCCTGGAACGGCAGCGCGGTCAGTACGACGGCGAGCCGCGCCCACAGCCTGCTGGCCACCTGGCTGCTGCCCGGCGTCCCCGAACTGGTGCTGCCCGCGCTGGACGGCTGGCGGCGCCGCACCGAGAACCCCGAGTCCCGCCCCGGCTACGACGACTCGGGATGGACGGTCGCCGACCGGCGGACGTCGTACAGCACGACCCCCGTGCCCGACGGGCAGCCCGTGCTCTTCGCCGACGACTACGGCTTCCACTACGGCGACGTCTGGTACCGGGGCCGGCTCAGCGGCGCCTCGGGCCTGGAGGCGGTGTCCCTCGCCTACAGCACGGGCGCGCGGGGGATGCTGATGGCCTGGCTGGACGGGGAGCCGCTGGGCACGCACCGCATGGACCGGGAGGCGGACGGGACGGGCACCTGGACCGCCACGGCCCGCTTCCGGCTGCCCGAGGGACTGCGGCGGGCGCTGCGGAGGGAACCGCGGGAGCGGCCCGGCACCGGCGGCTCCCCCGTCCTGTCCGTCCTCGTCCGGCGCACGCAGCACGACCAGGACGCGTACAAGGCGGCGCGCGGTCTGACGTCGGTCGCGTTCGAGGGGGCGTCACCGAAGGTGAGGTGGCGGATCCAGGGCGCCGCCGCGCCCGACCCGGTACGCGGGCCGCTCAACCACGGCGGGCTGTTCGGGGAGCGGCACGGCTGGCACCTGCCCGGCTACGATGACGGCCGCTGGGAGTCCGTGTCCCTGCCCCGGGCGGACCGGCGCCAGGGCGTGACCTGGTACCGGACCGCCTTCCGGCTGGACGTCCCGCCGGACGTCGACGCCTCGGTCGGGCTCGTCCTCGGCGACGACCGGGACCGCGACTACCGCGCCCAGGTCTTCCTCAACGGCTGGAACATGGGCGAGTACGCGGTCGACCCGACGGGCGCGCCGCAGACCTTCGTCCTGCCGAACGGCATCCTGCGCACCCGCGCCGCCGCCAACACCCTGGCCCTCGCGGTCCTGGCCGGCGGCGACACCGCCTCGGGGCCGGGGACGGTACGGCTGAAGCTGCTGGGCGGCGCGGCCGGAGGGGTGCCGGTGACACCGGTCGCCTCCCCCGGTCCGCGCCGCTGACCCCGGCGGGCCCGCCTCAGCGCAGCCGGATCACGTTCCAGGACAGCGGCTCCAGCACGGCGGCCAGCCCGCCGTCCCGCAGCCGGGTGCCGTCGACCCGGTGCGGGACGACCCGCTCGGGCTCGGCGAGCGTGTTGCGGGCGTCGGGGTCGGCGTCCGCGAGGGCGCTGTGCTCGACGACCTCGGTCAGGTCCAGGCCGCTCAGGGCGACGTCGAGCGGCAGCGACTCGGTGCGGGACCGGTTGACGGCGAAGACGGTGACCGAGCCGTCCTCGGCGCGCACGGCGGTGGCGTGCAGCAGGTCGGCCTCGCCGTACTTCTTCGTCTCGTACGTCGGTGAGTCCACCCGGACGTCGAGGACCTCGCCCCGGCCGTGCTTCGAGGCCTGCGCGAACGGGAAGAAGGTCGTCTGGCGCCAGGCCGGGCCGCCGGGCTCGGTCATGATCGGGGCGATGACGTTGACGAGCTGGGCGAGGCAGGCGACGGTGACGCGGTCGGCGTGCCGCAGCAGGGCGATGAGGAGCGAGCCGAAGACGACCGCGTCGGTGACGCTGTAGTTGTCCTCCAGCAGGCGGGGCGCCTCGGGCCAGTCGAGGGCGCTGACCTCGGCCTGGGTCTTGGCCATGTACCAGACGTTCCACTCGTCGAAGGAGAGGTTGATCCTCTTCTTCGACTTGAGGCGGGCGCCGATGTGGTCGCAGGTGGCGACGACGTTCTCGATGAACGACTCCATGTCCACGGCCGAGGCGAGGAAGGAGTCGACGTCGCCGTCGTGCGGCTCGTAGTAGGCGTGCAGGGAGATGTGGTCGACCAGGTCGTACGTCTCCTTGAGGACCGTCGCCTCCCATTCGGCGAAGGTCTCCATGGACTGGCCGGAGGAGCCGCAGGCGACGAGTTCGAGGTCCGGCTCGATCTGGCGCATGGCGCGGGCGGTCTCGGCGGCGAGGCGGCCGTACTCCTCGGCGGTCTTGTGGCCGGTCTGCCAGGGGCCGTCCATCTCGTTGCCGAGGCACCAGAGTTTGATGCCGAAGGGGTCCTTGTCGCCGTGCTCGGCCCGCAGGTCGGACAGGGCGGTGCCGGAGGGGTGGTTGGCGTACTCCTGGAGTTCGAGGGCCTCGGCGACGCCGCGGGTGCCGAGGTTGACCGCCATCATCGGCTCGGCCTGGGGGCCGATCTTCTTGAGGAAGGCGATGTACTCGGAGAGGCCGAAGCGGTTGGTCTCCGTGGAGCGCCAGGCCAGGTCGAGGCGGCGGGGGCGGTCCTCCACCGGGCCGACCGAGTCCTCCCACTTGTAGCCGGAGACGAAGTTGCCGCCGGGGTAGCGGATGGCGGTGACGCCGAGCTCCCGGACCAGGTCCAGCACGTCCTGGCGCAGGCCGGCGTCGTCGGCGGTGGGATGGCCGGGCTCGAAGATGCCGGTGTACACGCAGCGGCCGAGGTGTTCTACGAAGGAGCCGAAGAGGCGGGGGTTGACCTCACCGACGGTGAAGGCGGGGTCGAGGGTGAAGCGGGCGGTACGCAATGGAGTCCTTCCGGAGGGTGGTTTCGGCTGCGGGTGGTCGGTGGGGGGGGCGGCGCGGTCACCCGCGCCCGGGACGGACGGCCGGCCATCCGTCCCTCGTCCAGTCCAGGGGGTTCAGGCCGAGCTTGGGCGTGCCCTCGTCCTGCGCGTCGTAGTAGTGGTACGCCAGCCAGTCCCGGCCCCGGTCGCGGAAGACGGACTGGCCGCCCGTGCCGATGTAGCGGCCGTGGCCCTCCAGGAGGAGGTCGCCGCCGCCTTCCAGCATCGGGGTGCCGTCGCTGTCGACGTAGGGCCCCGTGACGTCCGTGGCCCTGCCGACCTTGATCTTGTACGTGCTGTTCACACCCGAGCAGCACGCGTCGTACGACGCGAACAGGTAGTAGTAGCGGCCGTGCTTGACGATCTCCGGGCCCTCGACGGCGTACGGCTCGTCGGGACGGGTGGCGAGGTGGTGGACCTCCGCGTCCTCGACGGCCTTGCCGGTGCGCGGGTCCAGCTCGACCATGCGGATGCCGCTCCAGTACGAGCCGAAGGACATCCACAGGCGGCCGTCGGCCCGGACGACCGCCGGGTCGATGGCGTTCCAGGTGTCCGTCGTCTCGGAGGAGAAGACCTTGCCGTGGTCGGTCCAGGTGCCGGGCAGGCCGGTGCGGGAGGTGGCCACGCCGATCGCGGAGTGGTTGGTGCCCCAGGAGGAGACCGCGTAGTAGAGCCAGTAGCGGCCGTCGCGGTAGGAGAGGTCGGGGGCCCACGGGTCGCCGGTGTCGTTGTAGTCGTACCACCAGGCCGGGGGCTCGGCGAAGGCGTTGCCCGCGTCGTCCCAGTGCCGGCCGTCCTCGGAGAGGCGGGCGCCGATGACGCCGCCGGTGGAGTAGGCGACGTAGCCGCCGCCCTTCAGGCGCAGGACGGTGGGGTCGTGGATGATCTGCTGGCCGGTGACGGGGCGCGGGCCGGGGTAACTCTCCGCCGCCTGGGCCGTGGTGGGCAGCAGGGCCATGAGGGCCGCCGTCGCCACGGCGGTGAGTGTTCTGCGCACGGTCACTGCCCCGCCAATCCCGTGTGGGCGACGCCCGCCACGATCTGCCGCTGGAAGAAGACGAAGACGATGATCAGGGGCAGGCCGGCCATGAGGCCGCCGGCCATGAGCTGGGCCCACTGGATGCCGTAGGAGTTCATGACGGTCGCGATGCCGTTCGGCATGGTCATCAGGTCGGGGTTGTTGGTCACCATGTAGGGCCACAGGAAGTTGTTCCACGAGCTGATGAAGGTGAAGATGCCGACCGCCGCGAGCGAGGGGCGGGAGAGCGGCACGATGATGGTGAAGAAGACCCGCCAGCGGCCGGCGCCGTCGATGAAGGCGGCCTCCTCCAGTTCGCGCGGGATGCCCTGGAAGAACTTGTAGAGGATGTAGACCATCGCGGCGGGCGCGCACTGCGGCAGGATCATGCCCCAGTAGGTGTCGACCATCCCCATCTGCTGGACGGTGGTGAACAGGGGGACGCCGAGCACGGCCGGGGAGACCATGAGGCCCGCCATGACCACGCCCATCAGGAGACCCTTGCCGCGGAACTCGGTGCGGGCGAAGCCGTACCCGGCGAGCGCGCTCACCAGCAGCACGATCGTCGTCACGCAGACCGACACGACCAGGGAGTTGACGAACCAGTTGGTGATGTTGCCGGTCTCGAAGAGGGCCGTCCACGCCTGGCCCGTCCACTCCTCGGGCAGCCAGTGCGTGGGCACCTCGACGGCCTCGGTCTCCGACTTGAGCGAGGTGAACAGCGCCCAGGCCAGGGGCGCCAGGAACAGCGCGGAGACGGCCGCGCCGAGGAGGGTGAGCACGATCTGGCCGGTCGACCAGGGCCTGCGGGGCTTGGCGGGCGTCGGCGCTGCGGCGGTGGTCATCGGCCGCCCTCCTCACGGTTGCGCAGCAGCCACATCCGCGCGAGGGCGACGGCCGCGATGAGCACGAAGAAGATGATGGAGATCGCGGAGGCGTAGCCCACGCGGTAGCTGGTGAAGCCCTGTTCGAGGGTGTACTGCACGAAGGTGCGGGTCGATTCCTCCGGTCCCGGCCCGAAGTCCTGCATCACGACGGCCTGGTCGAAGACCTGGAGCGAGGCGAGGATCTGCAGGGCGACGACAAGGCCGGTGATGTTGCGCAGCATCGGCAGCGTGATGTGGACCGTGCGGTGCCAGGCGTTCGCACCGTCCAGTTTGGCGGCCTCGTAGAGGTGCAGGGGGATGCCCTGGAGCGCGGCGAGGTAGAGCAGGAAGCTGAAGCCGACCGTCCACCACAGGGTGGTGATGACGACCGCGAGCAGCGCGTACGACTTGTCGGTCAGCCACGGCGTCTCGAGGCCGAAGACGTGGTTGATCATGCCGGTGCCGGGGTTGAACAGCCACTGCCACAGGTTGGCGGCGACGGTGGACGGCAGCAGGAACGGCATGAAGAAGCACAGCCGCCACAGCCACTTGCCGCGCTCGATGTGGTGGGCGAGCATCGCGAGGAGGAAGGCGAGGACCGTGATGCAGGGCACGACGAGCAGCGTGAAGTAGGCGCTGTGGCCGAGCGCGTCCCACATCAGCGGGTCCTGGAGGGCCTCGCGGTAGTTGTCCAGGCCGACGAAGCTCGCGCTGTCGCCGGAGATGTTGGCGTCCGTGAAGCTGAGGTAGAGGCCGCGCAGCAGGGGCCAGACGACGAAGAGCGCGAACAGGGCGAGGAACGGGGCGACGAACCAGCCGCCGTGCTGGAAGCCCTGCCGACGGCGGACGGTGGCGCTGTCGGCGGCGGTCTTCGCGCGCGCCGGGCGGATGATCGTTTCAGCGCTGGTGGTCGTCATGCGGTCGCACCTCCCTGCGCGGCCGTCCTGCCGTCCATGGGGTTCTTCGTGCCGAGCAGGTCGGTGAGCGCGCCCTTCATGCGGCGGGCGGCGGCCTCGGGCTTCGCCGAGCCCATCGTCGAGGAGACGACGATCGGGCCGACGCGCTGCGCGAGGATGCCGGTGGACCCGGCGAACCACACCTTGGGCTCGGTGGCCTGGTGGTCCATCGCGCCGGCGTACTCGCTCTGCGGGTTCAGCTCCTTGTAGGCGGCCGTGGAGAGGGTCGGCGTGTAGGCGGGGATGTGTCCGCCGGCCGCCCACTGCTGGGCGTGCTTGACGACGTAGGCGGCGAGTCGGTGCGCGGCCTCGTTGGTGGCGCCGCCGCGGCCGGCCTGGTGCGGGAGGACGAAGGAGTGCGACTCGGCGTGGGTGGCCTGCTTGCCGAAGACGGGCGGCAGCGGGGCGGCGCCGTAGTCGAGCTTCGCGCCGGAGAACACGGGCACCGACCAGTTGCCCTCCCAGGCGAAGGGGGAGCCGTTGACGAACTGTTCGGCGCCCGCCGCGCCTCCGTAGCCCGGGTCGGCGTAGCCGTCGGCGATGTGCCGGTGCAGGAACTCCAGGACCTGGGTGGCCTTGTCGGTGTCGAAGGTGACCTCGGTCTTGTCGTCGTTGAACCAGGTGCCGCCGAGCTGGGTGTAGAAGGTGACGAAGTCCCACCACTGGAAGTTCTGGTCGTTGTGCCAGAAGCCGATGGTCTGGAGGCCCTTCTTGGTGGCCTTCTTGACCTCCTTGAGCATGTCGAACCACTCCTCGGTCGACGTCACGGGCACCATCCGCCCGTCGGCGCCGAGCAGGCCCGCCTTCTTCAGCACGTCCTTGCGGTAGAAGCAGAGCTGGACGTGGATGTCGAGCGGGAGGGCGTAGAGCTTGCCGTCGATGACGGCGCGCTTCCACAGCTCGGGGTTGAAGTCCGCCTCCTTCACGCCGTACTTGGCGAGCAGGCCGACGTCCCAGGGGTCCAGGAGGCGGCCCGGCGAGAAGCCGGTGACGCGGCCCAGGTGCATGACGCCGAGGTCGGGTGCGCGGTTGCCGGCGGCCGCCATGGCGAGCTTGGTGTAGAAGGGGCTGCCCCACTGGAGGGTGGAGTCCTTCACGTCGATGCCCGGGTTGTCCTTACGGAAGGAGTCCAGCATCGCGATCATGTTGTAGCCGTCGCCGCCGCTGAAGAGGTTCCAGTAGCTGACGCGGGTGTCCGCTCCGGAGGCGAGCGCGTCGGCGCCCGTACCCAGGGCCGCGAAGCCGAAGCTGCCCGCGACCGTCAGGCCGCCCGCCGCGGCCAGAAAGTGCCTGCGATCCAGGCCAGGTCGTCCCATGCCCTGCCCCATCTGTCATGAACGAAAGGTGTACGTCCAGCATGTTCGAGATATCGAATAGCGCTCGTAACTTCGAACGGGACCGTAGGTGTGCGGCGCTTTCGCGTCAATGGTTCGGACAAGAACTCGGGCCAGGACTTTCCGCGCGGCTCCATCGCATGACGCGGACACTTCCCTCCGCGTAGGCTCGTACGGCCTTGCACCCGGGCCTCGGACACGGGCCTCGGACACGGGACTTGAGGACGGCCGGATTCACGGCGGTGAGTGAGAGCGGGGGGACGCGGTGGAGTCGGCGGACGCGGCCACGGGCCCGGCCTCGTTCCTCAGCGAGTTCTACACGTCCTTCTGGTGGGTCCCGGCCTGCGTCCTGGCCGCCGCCCTGGCGATCAAACTGCCGACGATCATCCGGCTCTGGAAGGACCCGCTGCTGCGCGCGGTCGGCGGTCTGCTGCTGCTCGCCTGCGCGGTGTTCGTGTTCGTCGCGCCCTCGACCATCGTCTGGGTCAACCGCGTCACCGGCGTGCCCAACATCTCCGCGCCCTGGGTGTACTCGCTGCTCACCGCGTTCTGCGGCTCCTGCCTGGTGCTGATCATCGCCTGGCGCGACGGTCTGTCCGAGCGCACCGCCTCGACGCGCCGGGCCACCCGCTGGGTCGTCACCGCCTACGGAAGCGTGATCGTCGCGCTCTGGGTGCTGTTCGTCCTCGCGGACGTGCCCGTGGAGCGCACCCGGGACCTGGACACGTACTACGCCAACACGCCGTTCATGCGCGAGGAGATCCTGCTGTACCTCGTCGCGCACACCACCGCCGTGCTCATCACCTCGAAGCTGATCTGGAACTGGATCCGCACCGGCGGATTCGACGCCTGGCTGCGCTGGGGGCTGAAGTTCCTCGGCGTCGGCTACGCGCTGAACCTGGCCTTCGACGCCGCCAAGCTCACCGCCGTCACGGCCCGCTGGACCGGCAACGACCTGGACTGGCTCAGCCTGGACGTGGCCCCGGCCCTGGCCTGTCTGTCCGCGGTGTCGATCGCGGTCGGTTTCATCCTGCCGCACGCCGGCCAGTACCTGCACGAGCGCTGGCGGATCCGCCTGGCCCACCGCCAACTGCGGCCGCTGTACCGGCTGATGCGGACCGTGCACGGATCCGGAGTGCCGTTCGTCCTGCGCGCCAGCCCCGAGCTGCGCCTGACCCGCCGCGAGACCTTCATCCGCGACGTCCTGCTGCCGCTGGCCCGGCGCACCGACGAGCGGCAGCGCGAGCGGTCGTACGCCGCCGCCCTCGGCCTGGGGTTCCCCCCGGAGCGGGCGAGGGCGCTCGCCGCGGCGGTGGTCATCCTCGACGCGGTCGACGCCGGCCCCCGCGCGGACGACGGCGACGGTACCCACGACCCCGACACCACGGAGCTGCTCCGCGAGATCGGGGCCGTCTCGCGCGCCCTGCGCCACCCCGACGTGGTCCGGGAGGTCCGCGTCCGCGCCGCGGCACCGGAGGGCACCGTGACGGTCACCGAGTGACCGTGCCGCACGCGGAACTGGCCCGGACAGCACCCGTCTTGGCATATTGCACACATGACCGAGCAACACCGAGGGGAACAGGGAGACCGCGGTGCGTACCAGGAAGGAGATGCGTCGCCTCGCTGACGCCCTCATCGACCCCATCCGGGTGCCGGTCCCGGCGGACCCCGAGGTCCTGTTCGACGCGCTCGTCGCCTCCGTCAGCGCGTGGCGGGGACGTGACGTGGTCGTCCACCGTGCGGCGTTCCCGCCGCACACCGCGAGCGGACTGTGGCTGGAGCGCGAGAGCCACGACGACGTGGTGGTGGACGAGCGTGCCGCCGTGTGGCACCAGATCGTGATCCTCTGCCACGAGGTCTGGCACATGAGCCGCCGGCAGGCGGACACCGACCCGGCCGCCGCCGGCGCGCGGCCCGCGCCGGTCGCCGCGCGCACCGACTTCTCCCTGGCCGAGGAGCAGGAGGCGGACCGCTTCGGCATGCTGATGGGCCGTCGGCTGCGCACCTGGCTGGAGGCCTCCACCGACTCGGTGTACGCCGCGGAGGGCGGCGATCCGAACGACCCGCAGGACCTCGCCGGACGCATCGGGGCCGCCCTCAACCACCGCGGGACGACGAGATGAACGGCGTGATCAACTACGTCAGCTGCGGCGTGCTGTGGCTCGGCCTGGTGGTGAAGGCCCCCGACCTGCTGCGCCACCGCCGCGATCCGTATCTGCGCGCCATCTGTGCGGTGCTGGGCCTGGCCGGGCTCTGCTTCCTGCTCGGGGCACCGCCGACGGTCGGCGCCGTCAACCGGCTGAGCGGGGTGCCCAACCTCGCGGCTCCGCTCACCTACGCGGCGATCACCGGGTACTGCGCCGCCTCCCAGGTCCTCGTCGTCCACTGGCGCGGCGGCCCCCGGGTGCGGCGCACCGCCCGCCGGTGGACGCTCGCCTACACCGTCGTGCTCCTCGGCGTCGCGCTGACGTTCGCCCTCGGTGACGCGCCGGTGGAGCGCCGCACCGACCTGGACACCTACTACGCGACGACTCCGTTCATCGCCCAGATGATCGTGCTGTACCTGGTCGCGCACCTCACCGCGGTGACCGTCACCACGGTGTCGGCGCTGCGCTGGGCGCGCCACGTACGGGGCGGGCTGCGGGCGGGACTGGCGCTGCTCGGCGCCGGTTCGCTGTGCGGCGCCGGTTACAGCCTGGCCAAGCTCGTCGCGGTGGGCGCGCGCTGGTCCGGGCGCGACTGGTCGGCGCTCGGCACCACCGTCTCCCCGGCGGCCGCCGGTCTGGGTGCCCTGCTGACGGTCGTCGGGGTGCTGGTCCCGCTGGCGGCGCCCCGGGTGACCGAGTGGCGGCGGGCCCGGCGGACGTACGTCCGGCTCGGGCCCCTGGAGCGGGCACTCGACGATCTGCTCACCCGCCGGTCGCTGCGGCTGCGCCGGCCCCGGTTCGCGTCCCCCACCACCCGGCTGGTGTGGCGCCGGACCAGCATCCACAACGCGCTGAGCCACCTCGACGCGTACTTCGACCCGGACCTGTACGACCGGACCCGCGCCGGTGCGCTGGGGGCGACGGGCGACCCGGAACGGGCCGAGGCCGCCGCCTGGGCGGCGGTGATCACCGCCGCGGTACGGTGCGAGGCGGACCGGGCGGGCGGGTTCCCGCCGCGGGGCGGCACCGGCCGGTTCCCCGGCCGGGTGCCGGACCCGGCCGCCCTCGACCGGATCGCCGACGTGCTGGCCGGCACCGCACCGGTGCCGTCGGTCCTCGCCGTGCCGAGCGGCAGGACCACGGCGGGGGCCGTATGAGCCGGGTCCCCGGCGGGAGGAGTCTGCCGGTATGAGTCTCGTCGTGTATCTCGCGGCCCTCGTGTTCGGGGTGACCTCCGTCCTGCTGTTCCGCCGCCCGCGCACGGCCATGCGGAACCCGCTCACCCTGTCCACCTGCGCGGCGATCGTCCTCGGCGCCCTGGTCTTCGTCTGTGCCGCCCCGGCCACCCTCGCCACCGTCAACGAGCTCACCGGCGTACCCAACTTCGGGGCCCCGCTGACCTACGGCATGCTCTCCGCGTACAGCTGCGCCGTGCTCGTGCTGCTGATCAACTGGCGGGGAGGATCCCGCGAGCGGGTGCGGCGCATGGTGCTGCGCAGCATGGCCGCCTACGGCCTGCTGGTGGTCGCCATCGTCGTGCTGTTCGCACTCGCCGACGCGGACACCGAGCGGCTGACCGACCTCGACACGTACTACGCCGGCACCCCGTTCATGCGGGAGATGATCCTGCTGTACCTGCTCGGGCACACCGCGGCGATGGTGGTGATGTGCGCCGTGTGCGTCAAGTGGGCCCGCGAGGTGGGTGGGCCGCTCCGGACCGGGCTGCGGCTGATCCTGCTGGGGGCGCTGCTGGACGTGGTGGGCTTCCAGCTGGCCAAGTACCTGGCGATCGTGGCCCGTTGGTCGGGCAACGACCTCGACTTCCTGTCCACGACGGTGGCTCCGCCGATGGCCTCGCTGGCCGCGCTGCTGTGTTCGGCCGGGTTCGTGCTGCCGAGGCTGCTGCCGCCCGTGCTCGCCCACTGGCGGGGGCTGGGCGACTACCGGCGGCTGGAACCGCTGTGGGACCTGGTGAAGTCGGTGTCCACCGCTCCCGAGCCTCCCACCGTCCGGTGGCAGCTCCCCCAGGCCCGGCTCCAGTGGCGTGAGGTGTCCATCCACGACGCCCTGCTCGCGCTGGCGCCGTACTTCGACCACCGGGTCCGTGAGCGGGTGCGGGACACCGCCCTGCACGCGGGCCGCTCCGCCCACGAGGCCCGGCTGGCGGCGGAGGCGGCCATGCTCGCCGACGCCGCGCGCCGGGCCGCCGCCCGCGAGGAACCACCCGATACGGGCGGTACGTACCGTCTGCACGCCACCGAGGTATCCGGTCCCAGCGGGCTGGTGGAACTGGCGCAGGCGCTGGTCCGCCCGCCTACCAGAACCGCCGCGCCGGACGGCGCGGTGACGCCTTCCACGACCGGACCCATGGCTGAACCCGAGGAGCCCCATGTCGCGTAGAGCTGTCGTCATAGGTGCCGGCCTGGCCGGGACGCTGGCCGCCGCCGTACTGTCCACCGCGGGCGTGGACGAGGTGATCGTGCTGGACCGCGACGAACTGCCCGAGGGACCGGAGCACCGCCGGGGGCTGCCGCAGGGGCGGCACGCGCATCTGCTCATGGCCGGCGGGCTGGCCGCCATGGAGGAACTGGTGCCGGGCGTGAGCCTGCGCAAGCGGCTGCTCGCCGCCGGAGCCCACGAGATATCCCTCAGCTCCGGCATGCTGGCCCGCACACCCGAGGGCTGGCTGCGGCGGTGGCGGCGCGAGGGGCCCGTCATGCTCACGTGCAGCCGGGCGCTGCTGGACTGGACGGTACGGGCCGCGGTGCTGGAGCAGCGCCCGGTCGAGGTGCGCAGGGCGGCGGTGGTGGGGCTGACGGGCTGCGCCGGCCGGGTGCGAGGGGTACGGGTCTCGGCCGCCGACGGGGTCACGGACCTCGACGCGGACTTCGTCGTCGACGCGAGCGGTCGCGGCACCCGGGTCGTCACCTGGCTCGACGGGCTCGGTCTCGCCGGTGTCCGGGAGCACACCGTGGACTCCGGTCTGGTCAACGCGACGCGTATCTACCGGGTTCCTCAGGGCGCGGAGCGGTTCCCGCTGACGATCGTGCAGGCCGACCCCTACGTGTCCCGGCCGGGGCGGAGCGCGATGGTCCTGCCGATCGAGGACGACCGGTGGATGGTGAGCTGCGGCGGCACGCGGGGCGGTGAACCGCCCGCGGATCCGGAGGGTTTCCTGCGGTACACGCTCGAACTGCCGGACCCCGTCGTGGGGCGGCTGATCTCCGGTGCCGAACCGCTCACCGACGTGCATCTGAGCCGGTCCACCAGCAATGTGCGCCGGTACCTGGAGAAGTCCGCCCGGTGGCCCGACGGTTTCGTCGTCCTGGGGGACGCGTTGGGCACGTTCAACCCGGCGTACGGGCAGGGCATGTCGGTGGCCGCGTTCGGCGCGCAGGTCCTCGGCCGGGAACTGGCCCGGGCCGGCGGTATCGACGCGCCCGGGACGGCCCGGCGGGTGCTGCGGGGGGCGGCGCGCTCGGTGGACGCGGCGTGGTCCATGGCCGTCGGCCAGGACGTCCTCTACCCGGGGGTGCGCGGCGGGCGGCCGAACGTCGCCGACCGTGTCGTCACCGCGTACACGCGGCGCATGACGAAGGCGGCCACGGGCTCGTACGCGGCGGCCTCGGCCATCTGGGACGTCACCAGCATGCGCACACCCCCGACCCGCATGTTCCACCCCGACGCGGTTCTGGCCGCCCTCGCGGGATCCCCGCTCCCCCCGCTGACGGAGCCACCGCTGACGCCGAGTGAGCGGGCGGTGCTCCGAGGGCTGGACCGCACGGGGCTCTGAACGGCCGGCCGGCCTCGGGGCGACCGGCCGGGCGACCGGCCGGGCCCTCCCGCCGGGCCGGGCCCGGCGCCGTCCTCAGCCCGCGAACGCCGGCGGGGCCACCCCCTGGCCCGCGCCCGGCACCACCAGGACCGAGCCGGCCAGCGGGTGCGGGGCCGTCAGCCCCACCCGGGCCGTGGTGATGTACAGGTCGGTCAGGCCGGGGCCGCCGAACGCGCACGCCGTGACCCGGGGGGCCGGGAGCGGGATCACCCGGTCCAGGTCACCGGAGGGGGTGTAGCGGCGGACCGCCCCGCCGTCCCAGAGGGCGACCCACACGCAGCCCTCGGCGTCGACACACAGGCCGTCGGGGAAACCGGCGCCGTCCTCGATGACGGCCAGGGTGCGGCGGCCCGTGATCCGGCCGTCCGCGAGGCCGTCGGCGGGGACGTCGAAGACGTCGATGCGGCGGGTCGGCGTGTCGACGTAGTACATCAGCCGGCCGTCGGGGCTCCAGCCGGTGCCGTTGCTCACCGTCACGTCGTCCAGCACCGGTGTCACCGTGCCGTCCCCGGCGACCCGGGACAGCGTGCCGCCGCCGGTGGCCTCGTCGTAGCGCATGGTGCCGGCCCACAGCGTGCCGTCGGGGGCGACGGCGGCGTCGTTGCCGCGGCGGCCGGGGACGGCCTCCCGGTGCAGCCAGCGGAAGGTGTCGTCGGGGTCGAGGAGACCGATCCCGTCCCGCAGGTTGAGGACGAGGCCGCCGCCCGCGCGGGGCTTGACGGCGCCCACGTGCTGGTCGGTGCGGCGGACCGTGCGCCGGCCGGTCGCCGGGTCGTAGGTGTGGACGCGGGAGTTCAGGATGTCGATCCACAGGAGGCGGCCCGTCGCGGGGTCCCAGGTGGGCCCCTCGCCGAGGGACGCCTCCGCCCGGACGGCCACGTCGTACGCCGTGCCGGGCGTGGCGGTGCCGCGCCCCGTCATGCCGCGCTCCGGTGGCCGAGCCGCTCGGAGAGGTCGGCGGCGCCCTTGACGGCGAGCTGCTCCAGCTCGGCGAGGCGCTCCTCGCTCCAGCGGATCATGGGCACGGAGATCGACAGCGCGGCGACCACCCGGCCGGTGCGGTCGCGGACCGGGGTGGCCACGCAGGAGACGTCCGGGTTGGACTCGCGGTTCTCCACCGCGACGCCCCGCTCGCGGATCTTCGCCAGGGCCTCGCGCAGGGCGGCCGGGTCGGTGATGCTGTTCGGGGTCATCGCGGTCAGTTCGGCGCCGTCGGGGAAGCGGGCGGCGACCTCCGGTTCGGGGAGGGAGGCCAGCAGCATCTTGCCGACGGACGTGCAGTGGGCGGGCAGCCTGCGCCCGGCCGCCGACACCATGCGCACCGCGTGCGTGGAGTCGACCTTGGCGATGTAGATGACGTCGGTGTCCTCCAGGATCGCCACGTGCACGGTCTCGTCGCAGGTCTCCGCGACGGTCCGGGCGACCTGCTGCCCCTCGGCGGCGAGGTCCAGGTGCTCGGCGTAACGGGCGCCGAGCTGGTACGGGCGCACACCGAGCCGGTACCGTCCTGGCTGCCCGGCCACGGGCACGATGTACTTCCGGGCGGCGAGCGTGGTGACCAGCTCGTGCACGGTGGTGCGCGGCAACTGGAGCCGGCGCACGATGTCGGGGGCGGAGAGCGTGCCGTCCCCCTCGAGGAAGAGCTCCAGTATGTCGAGAGCCCGGGTCACGGCTGGTACGAGACGTCCCATGTCCGGCCCCCTCCCTAGGTGTCTCAGGCGCCTGCGGCGACAACCTCGATGTTCGAGATTTCAACAGGCGATCGGAATCGCGAACACAGGCTACTCACATCGCGTTTCCCGGGGCAATGGGCGTACACCTCGTCCATGGTCCACTTGGGGCGATGGTCCCCACGCCCACCGGGGAGCGGCCC
The DNA here is from genome assembly GCF_049974565.1 of Streptomyces sp. WG5. Lineage (NCBI taxonomy): Bacteria > Bacillati > Actinomycetota > Actinomycetes > Kitasatosporales > Streptomycetaceae > Streptomyces > Streptomyces sp. WG5. The sequence goes on from NZ_JBNGGC010000005.1 coordinate 80,144, forward strand.
GCCGCGCGCCGGCACCTGCGCCTGCACCGCCCGCACAGCCGCGTCCCCCGGGGACGAGGACTCCGCACGCGTCATGCTCGCCCGGGCCGGTCTCGACCCGGCCGGAGCCGACGGCGCACGACCTCCTGGAGCGCTGCTCCGGGAGGCGGCCTGAGCCGGGAATCCGCCTCTCCCCTTCCGGGAATCCCCCTCCCCCTTCCGGGAGGAGAGGATTCGACCGGGCGGCTGCTCCGGCGGTCGGCGGACGGCGGTCGGCAGCCGTCAGCGGGCCGCTTCGAGCACCGCCTCCACCACCCGGGGCAGCGACCGCTCGTGCAGCCACAGGAACAGGTTCGGCTCGACCAGTTCCAGCTCCATCACCCGGGGCCGCCCGTCCTCCCCGTCCACCAGGTCGACGCGGGCGTACAGCAACTCGGGGCCGTCCGGTACGGCGGCCAGCGCGCGCTCGGCGACGGCGAGTTCGGCCGGCGTCGGGGTCCAGGGCTCCAGGCCGGGGTGCGCGACCTTGCGCTCGTCGTACGGCGTCCCGGGAGTGAGGACGGCGCCCTTGCGGCTGGCGTGCAGCGGGCGCCCGCCGAAGAACTGCAGCGCGCGTTCACCGGCGGTGTCGATACCCCGCACGTACGGCTGCACCATCGCCGTGAGCCCCTCGGCGTGCATCCGCTCCACCTGCCGTAGGGCGGTGGCGTGCTCGTCGGGCGTGTAGCGGGCGGCGAAGCGGGCCCCCGCGCCGGAGGTGGGCTTGACGACGTACTCGTGGTCGCGGGGGAGCTCGGGTCGCTCACCGGGAGCCGTGTAGCGGGTGGGGACGGTGGGCACGCCGGCCGCCGCGAGGTCGCCGAGGTAGCGCTTGTCGGTGTTCCAGCGCACGACACCGGCCGGGTTCGCCAGCCGCGTGGCCGCCCCGCACTTCTCGGCCCACGCCGTGAACTCCCCCGCCCGCCAGCTGTAGTCCCAGGTGGAACGGAGCACGGCGAGGTCGAAGGACGCCCAGTCGACGCCGTCGTCGTCCCACACCTCGGCGGACGCCCGCGCCCCCGCCTCCTCCAGCGCCCGCACGAGCACCGGCAGATCGCGGTCGACGCTGACCTGCGGGCCGGGCCGGCAGGTGACGAGTGCTATGCGGGGCACGGCTCTATCGCTCCTCTCCCGGGTCCCAGTCCAGCAGGCGGACCTCGGCGACGGTGCGGACGTGGCGGCGCATCGCGGCGGCGGCCTGCCGGGGCCGGCGGTCGGCGACCGCGTCCAGGATGGCCCGGTGCTGGGCCAGGGACCGGCCGGGCCGGCCGGGCTGGCGCAGGGACTCGGTGCGGCTCTCGGCGATCTGGTGGGCGATGGAGCGCATGAACTCCGCGAGCAGGCTGCTGTGCGCCGCCGCCGTCACCGCCGCGTGGAACAGGCGGTCGCCCTCGACGCCGTGTCCGCCCCGTTCGACCTCCTCGGCCATGACGGCCAGCGCGGACCGCATCGCGGCCAGGTCGTCCTCCGTGCGGCGCTCGGCGGCCAGTTCGGCGAGCTTGGTCTCCAGCGCCTCGCGGGCCTCCAGGACGTCCGGGAGCCGCCGCCGGCGTTCGACCATCTCCTCGACGGGCTCGACGTCGAGGCTGTCCCGCACCAGGTACGTCCCGCCGCCGTGCCGCGCCTCCACCAGGCCCTGGACCTCCAGGACCACGATCGCCTGCTTCACCGAGGCCCGGCTGACGCCGAGGCGCTGGGCGAGGTCCCGTTCGGGCGGAAGCCGGTCGCCGGCCCGCAGGCCGCCGTCGGTGACGTACTGGCGCAGCCGCTCCAGCACCTGTTCGTACAGGCGCTGCCTGGTCATGGGGCGCAGGGCGTCGCTCAAGAGATCCCCCTCTCGCCCGGAGCGTAGCACCGGGCGGCGCGTGGCCGAGTGGCTGAGCCAATTCCTGCGCGACCCCTTGACGCCGGACCGGGCCGGGCCCACGCTGACCGACCAACCGCACCGTCCAAGTGGCTCAGCCACTCAGCCAGTCAGGTCACCCGTCGGGAGCCCCCGCATGTCCCCCGAACTCATCTCGATCCTCGTCCTCGTCGTGGTGTTCGTCATCGCGACCACCCGTTCCGTCAACATGGGCGCGCTCGCCTTCGCCGCCGCCTTCGGCGTGGGCACGCTCGTCGCGGACCTCGACGCGGACGGCATCTTCGCCGGCTTCCCCGGGGACCTGTTCGTCGTCCTCGTCGGCGTCACCTATCTGTTCGCGATCGCCCGGGCCAACGGCACCACCGACTGGCTGGTGCACGCGGCGGTCCGGCTGGTGCGGGGGCGGGTGGCGCTGATCCCGTGGGTGATGTTCGCGCTCACCGGCGCGCTCACGGCGATCGGCGCGGTCAGCCCGGCCGCCGTCGCGATCGTCGCGCCGATCGCGCTGAGCTTCGCCACCCGGTACGCGATCAGCCCGCTGCTGATGGGCACGATGGTGGTGCACGGCGCGCAGGCCGGCGGGTTCTCGCCGATCAGCATCTACGGCTCGATCGTCAACGGCATCGTCGAGCGCGAGGGGCTGCCGGGCAGCGAGGTGACCCTCTTCCTCGCCTCGCTGATCGCCAACCTCCTCATCGCGGGCGTGCTGTTCGTGCTGTTCGGCGGGCGGAAGCTGTGGGCGCGGGGGTCGGTGGCGCCGGAGGACGGCGGCGCGGTGGGCAAGGGTGCGGAGCCCACCGGCACCGGCACCGGGACCGGGGCCGGGGCCGGGGACACTGCGGCCCGGACCGGAGGCACTGCGGCCGGCACCGGGGCCGGAGGCGCCGCCCCCACCGCCGTGGCCGCCCCCACCGCCGTGGCCGTCCGCCCCGGCCAGGACACGGACGGCACCGGCGGCGGCCCGCGCCTCACCCCCGCCCGGATCGCCACCCTCACCGCTCTGGTCGCCCTCGTCGTGGCCGTCCTCGGCTTCGACCTGGACGCGGGTCTGACCGCGGTCAGCCTGGCCGTCGTGCTGAGCACCGCCTGGCCGGACGACAGCCGCCGCGCGGTCGGTGAGATCGCCTGGTCCACGGTCCTGCTGATCTGCGGTGTCCTCACGTACGTCGGCGTACTGGAGGAGATCGGCACCATCACCTGGGCCGGCGAGGGCGTCGGCGGCATCGGCGTCCCGCTGCTGGCCGCGGTGCTGCTCTGCTACATCGGCGCGATCGTGTCGGCCTTCGCCTCCTCCGTCGGGATCATGGGGGCGCTGATCCCGCTGGCGGTGCCGTTCCTCGCGCAGGGCGAGATCGGGGCGGTCGGCATGGTGGCGGCGCTCGCGGTCTCGGCGACGGTCGTGGACGTCAGCCCGTTCTCGACGAACGGCGCGCTGGTGCTGGCCGCGGCACCGGACGTCGACCGCGAACGGTTCTTCAGGCAGCTGATGGTGTACGGAGGGATCGTGGTGGCGGCCGTGCCCGCGCTGGCCTGGCTGGTGCTGGTCGTACCCGGCCTCGGGTAGGCCCACGTCAGAATTCCCGGAGATCGGACGACCGGTGTTCGCGAGCAACGACCAAGGAGTACGAAGCGTGTCCTCTCTCTTCCCGGCCCTCCTCCCGGCCGCGACCGGCGTACCCGCCGCTGCGGCCGACCGGCCCGCCCTGCGGTTCGGCGAGCGCTCCCTGACGTACGCCCGACTGGCCGCCGCGGCGGGCGGCACGGCCGGCCGGATCCGGGGGGCCGGACGCGTCGCCGTCTGGGCGACCCCGGCGATGGAGACGGCCGTCGCCGTGGTGGCGGCGCTGCTGGCGGGGGTGCCCGCCGTGCCGCTCAACCCGAAGTCCGGCGACAAGGAGCTCGCGCACATCCTCTCCGACAGCGAGCCGTCGCTCGTCCTGGCACCCCCGGGGTGCGAACTCCCGCCCGCCCTGGGCGCCCTGGAGCGCGTCGACGTCGACGTGCACGCCACCGGACCCGTCCCCGAGGACGACCACGCCGACGACGGCGCCCCCGCCCTCGTCGTCTACACGTCCGGCACCACCGGCCCGCCCAAGGGCGCCGTCATCCCCCGGCGCGCGCTGGCGACGACTCTGGACGCGCTCGCCGACGCGTGGCAGTGGACCGCCGACGACGTGCTGGTGCAGGGGCTGCCGCTGTTCCACGTGCACGGCCTCGTGCTCGGTGTCCTGGGACCGCTGCGGCGCGGCGGGTCCGTGCGGCACCTGGGCAGGTTCTCCACCGAGGGCGCGGCGCGGGAGCTGAACGACGGCGCGACGATGCTGTTCGGGGTGCCGACGATGTACCACCGGATCGCCGAGGCCCTCCCCGGCGACCCGGAGCTGGTGAAGGCGCTGGCCGGAGCCCGGCTGCTGGTGTCCGGGTCGGCCGCGCTGCCGGTGCACGACCACGAGCGGATCGCCGCCGCGACCGGCCGGCGGGTGATCGAGCGGTACGGCATGACGGAGACCCTCATGAACACCAGCGTGCGGGCGGACGGCGAGCCGCGCGCCGGGACCGTGGGGGTGCCGCTGCCCGGGGTGGAGCTGCGGCTCGTGGAGGACGACGGCACACCGATCACGGCGTGGGACGGGGAGAGCGTCGGCGAGATCCAGGTGCGCGGCGCGAACCTGTTCACCGAGTACCTCAACCGCCCGGACGCCACCGCCGCCGCCTTCACCGAGGACGGTTTCTTCCGCACCGGCGACATGGCGGTGCGCGACCCCGACGGCTACGTCCGCATCGTCGGCCGCAAGGCCACCGACCTGATCAAGAGCGGCGGGTACAAGATCGGGGCCGGTGAGATCGAGAACGCGCTCCTCGAACACCCGGGGGTGCGCGAGGCGGCCGTCACCGGGGAGCCCGACCCGGACCTGGGCGAGCGGATCGTGGCGTGGATCGTGCCGGCCGACCCCCAGGCGCCGCCGGCCCTCGACGAACTGGCCGGCCATGTCGCGGGCCGGCTGGCCCCGCACAAGCGGCCCCGTGTCGTGCGGCACCTCGACTCGCTCCCCCGCAACGACATGGGGAAGATCATGAAGCGGGCGCTGGCTCATGACTGAACGGCTGTCCGCGCGGGAGTTCCTCGGCCTCCTCACCGACGACTTCGCCGGGCTCCCCCGCCCGGCAGGGGGACCGCCGCGGCCCGACGGCCCCCTCGGCTGGCACGGCTACGACGCCGCCCGCGCCCGTGCCGCCGAGCGCACCGGCGAGGAGGAGTCCGTCGTCTGCGGGACCGGGCACGTCCAGGGCGTGCGGGCCGTGCTCCTCGCCTTCGAGTTCGGTTTCCTCGGCGGCTCGCTGGGCCGGGGTACCGGTGACCGGCTGGAGGCGGCGTACACGTACGCCCGTGAACACCGGCTGCCGGTGGTACCGCTGGTCGCCACCGGCGGCAGCCGGATGCAGGAGGGGATGCTCGCGCTGACCCAGCTCCAGCGGGTGGCGCGGCAGTCGGCGCTCACCCGGGAGGCCGGGCTGCCGCAGATCGCCGTCCTGCGCGACCCGGCCACCGGTGGCGGCTGGGCGACCCTGGGCGCGGGCGCCGACGTGGTCCTCGCGCTGCCCGGCGCCCAGGTCGGCTTCGCCGGGTCCCGGGTCCGGCCGCCGGACGCCGACCCGTCGGCGTACACGGCCGAGGCGCAGGTGGCGGCGGGCAGCGCGGACGCCGTGGTGCCCGCCGGTGAGCTGCGCGCGACGCTGGGGCGGTGGCTGCGGCTGCTGACGGCGCCGTCCGGCGAACCGGCGCCGGTGCCCGAGCCGCTGGGCTCGCGGGAGCTGCCGGTCAGCGGGTGGGACGCGGTCCGGCGGGCCCGCTCTCCCGAACGGCCGCGCGCCCGGGCGTACCTGGACGCCTACTTCACCCACCGCGTCGCCCTGTCCGGCGACCGCTGCGGCGGCACCGACCCGGACGGCATGCTCTGCGGCTTCGGCGAGCACGCGGGGCGGACGGTGGCGTACGCCGCCCAGACGGGGACGGCGACCAGGCCGGCCGGGTACCGCACCGCCGCCCGGCTGATCCGCCTCGCGGACCGGCTCGGCGTTCCGGTGCTGACCCTGGTGGACACGCCGGGTGCGGCGAACGACGCGGAGGCGGAGCGGCAGGGCGCGGGGGCTGCGATCGCCGGCCTGTTCGCGGCGGTGGCGTCGGCGCGCACGCCGGTCACCACGCTGGTGATCGGCGAGGGCGGTTCGGGCGGGGCGCTGGCGCTGGCCGCGCCGGGCAGCACCTGGGCCACCCCGGACAGCTACTTCTCGGTCATCGCGCCGGAGCACGCGGCGGCGATCCTGAAGCGTCCGCCGGAGGAGGTGGAGGCGACGGCCGGTCAACTGCGGCTGCGCCCCCAGGACTTGGCGGAGCTCGGCGTGATCCGAACAGGCGATCAGGTGTTCCCTGGAACAGGTGATCGTCGCTCTGACGAGCGTATGTGACTGCCCGGACCAACGATACTTACGGTGCGCAGGCAACGGGCTGCAGACCGTGGTTGACGCACTTGTCCCAAGCAGGAGTAGGTCCCACACAGCACAGCGCAAGGAGCTGCACGATCATGAACCTTCTCACCGACGTCCTCGCCGGCCTCGTCCACCTCATCGGCTGGCTGGTCTGACGGTCCGGGAAACCAGGCGGCGCCGCCTCCCCGTCCCAGGGAGGCGGCGCCGTCCGCGTGTCAGCGCACGGTCACGGCCCGCACGATCTCCTGCGTGACCGAGCCGCCCCGGTCGTCGCGTGCGAAGGCCCGCAGCGAGACGTGCCCGGCGTCGCGGGGCACGCTCAGCGTCCCGTGCCAGGACGCCTCCCCGTCACCGCCGCGCAGCCGGACCTGCTGCCAGGTCTTCCCGTCGTCGTACGACACCTCCAGCTTCCCGCCGCCGATCGCCCCGGTGCCCGCGGCACCGGCCACGTACTCGGCGCCGATCCCGACCCGCAGCTTCTTCCCGCCGCGCACCTTCCCCGCGAGGTCGGTGTCCACGTCGAAGGAGAGGTTGATCAGCGGCAGGTGGGTCCAGCGGTCCTCCGGCGTGGCGGCCGAGCGGAAGGTCCACTCCGCGCGGCCCTCGGTCGCCGGCGACCAGCGCCCGGCGTCGAGCGCCGTCTCGGTGACGAGCGTGTACGTGCGCTCGTCGGCCGGCGCGTCCGACACGTACGCGGCGGAACTCGGCCCCTGGTCCACCAGCTCCCCGTCCAGGTACACGGAGGTCGTCTGCGTCATCCCGCTGCCCTCGCTCCACACGTCGCCGAAGCCGGTGTGGTCGGGGCCGGAGTCGCCCCAGCCGGGCGCGTTGAACTGGAGCCGGTCGCCGATCCGCTGCTGGCCCCAGCCCAGCCCGGTGCCGAGGTAGGGGTGCCACACCGGCTTGAACCAGTTCAGGTCGGTGCGCGAGCCCCCCTCGTACCGGACCGTCCCCGACCGCTGCTCCAGCGCGCCGTCGGCGGTCGTCACGGACTCGTGCCACAGCTGGCCGGGCCCGGTCGACACGTACTCGGTGCGCTCGGCCGGGAAGTCGATCCGCTCCTTGAAGCCGAGACCGACCGGGAAGGTGTCGGTGAGGGAGTAGCGGAACTCGCCGCCGCCCGCCGGCTCGGCCGCGTGGTACCCGGCCCGCAGCGTGGCCAGCTCGCGGCGGCCCGGCTCGTAGGTGAGGTCCCGGTCGGGCACGGCGCCGCGATGGCCCTCGGACAGGTCATAGGTGTACGGCGTGTTGCGCGTCCCGGTCATGTCGACGCGCCCGGCGTCCCGCAGCCGCTTCGCGTCGGCCGCGCTCACCGTGGCGATCTGCAGCGGCCGGTCGGCGTTGTCGTCCGTGCCCCACCAGGACATCAGCCGCCCGGGCGCGTCGTCGGTGACGAACAGCGCCTTCACGCCCGCGTCCTGCGCGGCCCGCGCCAGGGCCGTCGGTTCGGTGTCCCCGGTCAGCTCGGCGAGGACCGCCTCGCCCCGCACGCCCTCGGGGAAGGGCCCGTCCCCGACGTCGGTCAGCGGCAGCCGGGTGCGGCCCTCGATCAGGGTGCCGCCCGACTGGACGGCGGCCTCGCCGATCCCCCGGACCTCCAGCAGCGGCTTGCCCAGCCGCCACACCGTCCGGTACTCGAAGTCGCCCTCGGTGACCTTCTTCCCGGTGGGCGCGGCGAAGACGCTGTCGTACGTCAGGGGCACCTGGACCGCGCCGAACACGTCGGAGCCGTGCGCGCCGCGGTCGTACTCCATGAGCAGTTGCCGGGTCTCGGTGCGCTGGTCGACGTCGGCGCTGACCTCGCGCAGCTCGCGTCCGTCGAGGGTGATCTCGCGGTCCCGGTCGACGACGACCTCGGGCGCCGCGAGGAAGCCCAGCCCGAGCGAGTCGGCGCCGTGGCTGCCGCGCACGTCGAGGAAGGAGGTCAGGCTGTACGTCCCGGGCACGAGGCGCAGCTTCAGGGTGCCGGAGTCACCGACGTGCGCGGGGACGGGGTCGACGCCCTCGGCGAGGCGCTGGACGGTCAGGTCGGCCGGGGTGGCGGCGCCCGCCCGGTCCTTGACGTGGACGGTGAGCGTGTACCGCTCCTCCTCCTTGACCAGCCCGATGGCGGTGTGCGCGACGGGTGTGCCGTCCGCGCCGCTCGCCACGATCCGGCCGCTCGTCGCCCCGACCGGGGCCTTGGCGCCGTCCCCGGTGACCGTGGTGGAGGCGGTGCCGTGCGCGGGCACGGTGAGGGCCGTGTCCGCGAGGGTGGCGACGCCCTCGGGCGCTCCCTGCACGGTCAGCTCCAACTCGACCGGGGCGTCGGAGGTGTTGGTGTAGGTCACGGTACGGGTGACCGGCTCGTTGGCCTCGTAGGGCCACGAGTGGAAGCCGAGGTCGGCGCTGCCGGTGGCGGTGACCTCGGCGCCGATCGCGTCCGGCACGCTGACCCGGCCCGCGCCCAGCCGGTAGGCGGAGGCGTCGAGGTCCTTCGAGGTGGACATCAGCGCGTCCTTGAGCTGCGCGCCGGTCCAGTCGGGGTGCTCCTCGGCGAGCAGGGCGGCCACGCCGGAGACGTGCGGCGTCGCCATCGACGTACCGTCCATGGACGTGTAGTCGCCGCTGCCCTCGGCGAGCCGGGAGCGGGCGGCGAGGATGCCGACGCCCGGGGCGGACAGGTCGGGCTTGAGGGCGTTGTCCCCGTACCGGGGCCCGGCACTGGTGAACCAGGCCGCCTGGTCGGCGGAGTCGACGGCGCCCACGGTCAGGGCGGCGTCGGCGGCGGCGGGCGAGCCGATGGAGGACGGGGCGCCGGTGTTGCCCGCCGCGATGACGAACAGGGCCCCGGTCTCGGCGGACAGGGTGTTCACGGCCTGCGCCATGGGGTCGGTGCCGTCGCTGGGCTCGGTGGAGCCGAGGCTCATGGAGACGATGTCGGCGTCCACGTCCCGGGCGGCCCACTCCATGCCGGCGATGATCTCGGACTCGCTGCCGAAGCCCTCGTCGGAGAGGACCTTGCCGACGGCCAGGGTGGCGCCGGGCGCGACGCCCTTCTCCTTGCCGTCGGAGGCCGCGCCGCTGCCGCCGACGGTGGAGGCGACGTGCGTGCCGTGGCCGTGCCGGTCGGCGACCTCCTCCCCCGCGATGAAGCTGCGGCTCTCGGCGACCCGTCCGGCGAGGTCGGGGTGGCCGGCGTCGACGCCGCTGTCCAGCACGGCCACGGTGACGCCCTTGCCGGTCAGCCCGGCCTGCCAGGCCTCGGGCGTGCCGATCTGCGCGTTGGACTCGGCCATCGCCGCGGTGACCCGTCCGTCGAGCCACACGCCGTCGATGCCGGCGCCGCGACGGGTGAATTCCCGCCAGAAACCACGCCCCTTGTCGGCCTCGACGGCGGCGCCGCGCACGCTGGGCAGCGCGCGGGTCCGCTCGGTGCCCCTCGGGGTGGCGGCCCGTGCGCCCTTGCCGTAGGTCACGATCAGCGGAAGTTCGCCGGTCTCGGAGTCGGCGAGTCCCTGGTCCAGCAACTCTCCGACGTCGAAGAGCCGTTCGTCGAGGCTGCCGTCCCGCAGGTACGGAAGCGCCTCGTCCGGTACGACGGTGGTCCGGCCGCCGGACCGGCGGGTGTGCACGGCGCCGGTGGCGCCCTCGGGCCGCTCGACCGTCACGGTCTGCCGACCGCCGCCGAGGTCGGCGACGGTCACCCGGTCGCCGGTGACGAGGGTGACGGTGCGGGCGGCGGACGCGGCCGTCCGGGCCGTGGTGGCCGGGGTGCGCGCCGTGTCCGGGGGCGGATCCTGCGCCGCCGCCGTCCCGGCCGGCAGCAGAGCGATCACGAGCCCCGCCGACAGGAGGGTCGCTCCGCGTCTGACTGGTCCTCTGTTCATCCACGCCTTCCTTCGTATCGTCGTACAGTTCCGCGACGAGTGCTGCGAGCAGTCTCAGGGGGCTTGAGGGACACGGGAGTTGACGAGAGGTGGCGGATTGACGCCCTGGCGGGTTTCCGCCAGAGGCGCCAGGGACCGGCGGTGCAACACGGGACACGGCCAAGTACCGTCCGTCACAATGGTGTTTCGCACAGGCACGTACGGCGCACGGGGAGTGAGCGACGGCATGGACGGGTTGGTCGAGTTCAAGACCGAGGACGGCGTGCGCGTGGTCGTCGAGGGCGTCGAGGACGAGGACGGGGCGCGGCTGGTCTCGCGCGGCGACGGACCGGCCCAGGCGGCCCGCACCTTCGAGGGCTCGCTGGAGGGCGTGCGGGCGGCGGCCGAGTCCGCGCTGCGGGTCTTCCGGGACGGCTCGCTCCGACCCGACTCGGTGGAACTGGAGTTCGGGGTCAAGCTGAGCGCGGAGGCCGGCGCGGTCATCGCGAAGGGGTCGGCGGAAGGCCATCTGGTCGTGAGACTGAACTGGTCCCCGGAGCCGGGGCCCGAAGGCCCCGCGACCCCCCTGGACCCGGAAGCCACCGGCCGGTCATGAGCGGCGCCGTGTGGCACGCCCGCGTCGAGTGCGGCAAGGAGGTCGGCGCCGGATTCCTCGTCACCGCCCGCCGGCTGCTCACCTGCGCCCATGTGGTGCGGTGGAGCGAGAGCGCGCCGGTCACCGTGACCTTCCCCGGCCGCCGGGAACTGGGCGCGCTGTCCGCCACCGTCGCCGTGCACGGCGGCTGGCGGGGCGGCGCCGCCGACCCCGGCGACCTCGCCGTACTGGAACTGGACCGCGAAGTCCCGCTCACCCCGGCCGCGTTCGCCCGGCCCGGCGCGGAACGGACCGGGCCCGCCCCCGAGCTGGTCGCCTACGGCTTCCCCAAGGGGTACGACGAGGGCATGCTCGCCTCCTACCGCGCCCTGCCCGGCCCCCTCATCTCGGACGAATGGGTCCAGCTGGAGGCCCTCACCGGGCACGGGCAGCCACTGGCGGGCGGATTCAGCGGGGCGGCGGCGACACTCGCCGACGGCACGGTCGTCGGTATGGTCTCCGCGGTCGCGGGCGCCAAGGACGTGCGCGTCGGCCGGATGCTGCCGGTCGAGGTCATGGCGCGCTACTGGCCGGAGCTCGGCGAACTCGTGCCCACGCCCGGCCACCGGGCGGACGCGCGCAGGCGGCTGTACGCGCTGGTGCGCCGGGCCGAGGCCACCGGCCTCGACTGCGATCCCAACCGGCTGTACGTCTCCGCGGCGGACGCCTTCGACCCGCCGCCCCCGGACGGGGGTTTCGCCTCCCTGGGGGAAGCCGCCGCCTACGTGCAGTGGGAGGTGCCGGAACCGGGTGCCGTGGCCCGCTTCGCCGACCGGCTGGAGGAACGGCTGGCCCACCGGGCGCACACCCCGCCGCCGCGCCCGGCGACGTGGTCGCCCATCGTCGTGGAGATCGACCACAGCGGAGCCGGCGCCGACCAGGTCACCGTCGAGGTGTCCGCGTACCGGGACGGGCAGCGCCGCCCGGTGGGCACCCGCCGGCTGGCCCGGAGCGCGGTGCGGTCGTTCGTGCAGGAGCACATCGACGAGGCGTTCACCCAGCTCGATCCCGGCGCCGAGGAACTGCTCACGTTCGTCCTGCCGCGCGAGTGGCTGAACGCGCCGGTGGCGCACTGGGCCTGCAGCGAGGACGACCCCACACCGCTCGGCTGTGCGTACCCGCTGGTGGTGACCGACCGTCACCGCCACCGCAGCGGACGGCTCCGCCACCAGCTGCGCAAGAAGTGGCGCAAGCTCGCGGTCAGCACGGGCGGCACACTGCACCGCGTCGACTGCGGCACCCGGGAGCGGCCGGCCGGCCTGCGCAAGCGGCTGCGGGACGACGCGGAGCTGGCCGGTTTCGCCGCCGCGCCCGCGGCGGCACGGGAGTACTTCGAGGTCTGCGTCAACGTGCCCGTCCCCGTGCTGCTGTGGCCGCGCGCGGGCTGCCCAGGCGACGGACACGACGGCCCCTGCTCCGGCACGGCCTTCCTCGACGAACTCGCCGTGTCCGTGGCCGGTGTGCCGCCCTCCGACCTCCCGCGCCTGGTCATGGAGCTGCGCGAGACGGCGGACGCGGCCGACGACCCGGACGGGCACTGGGCGCGGGACGTCCAGCTGCTGTGGGACGACCCCCGTTGCTTCGCCGAGCCCACCGCCCTGCTGCACTCGCCCGTCGGCTGAACCACCCGCCGCACCGGACCGCCCGCCGAACGACCCCCGCCGAACGCCCCCCGCCGAACCGCACACCGGCCGAACCGCCCACCGGACCGCCCGCACCACCCGGACCGCCCGCCACGCCGAACCGCCCGCCACGCCGAACCGCACACCGCGGAACCACCCGCCGCACCCGACCACCCGCCGTCGAACCGCCGTCGGACCACCCGCCGCACCACCCGAGGCACCGCCCGCCGTGCCACCCGATGCTCCACCCGCCGCCGACCAGATCGCTCGGAGAGAAGAACCATGCCCCTGTGGCCCGTCTACACCGGCGCGCCGGCCCCTCACGACGGCATCACCCGGCTGCCCCCTCCCCCGCCCTGGCGTGCCTTCGACGGCCGTCCCGTGCTCGACCCGCCCGGCGAGGACGACGACGCCGCCACCGCCTCACCCGATCGCGCCCACCGTGCCGTGACCTACCAGGCCACCGAGCACACGGTGCAGCTGGTCAACGCGGCCCTCTACCTGCGGCGCCCGCTGCTGGTCACCGGCCCGCCGGGCACCGGCAAGTCGTCCCTCGCCTACGCGGTCGCCCGCGAACTGCGGCTCGGCCCGGTCCTCAGGTGGAACATCACCAGCCGCAGCACCCTCCACGACGGCCTCTACACGTACGACCCGCTCTCCCGCCTGTACGCGGCGCGCCACACCACGGAACGGCCCGGCGGCCCGGCGGCCGGTACGGGCATCGAGAACCATCTGCGCCTCGGCCCGCTCGGCACCGCCCTCCTCCCCTACGCCCGCCCGCGCGCCCTGCTCATCGACGAGATCGACAAGAGCGACCTCGACCTGCCGAACGACCTGCTGCACGTCCTGGAGGAGGGGCAGTACGAGATCCCCGAACTCGTGCGGGCCTCCCGGGACACCCCCGGCGGGCGTGCCGAGGTGCTCGTCGACGGCACCGACCAGCGGGTGCCGGTGGAGCGCGGCCGGGTCCGCTGCAGGTCCTTCCCCTTCATCGTCCTCACCAGCAACGGCGAACGCGAGTTCCCGCCCGCCTTCCTGCGCCGCTGCGTCTCGCTCCGCCTGCGGCAGCCGGACGACGACCACCTCTCCGAGATCGTCCGCGCCCACCTGGGCGAGCCCGACGGGTATGCGCAGCGGCTGATCGACCGGTTCCTGTCCCGGGTGAGCACCGGGGAACTGGCCACGGACCAGTTGCTCAACGCGATCTACCTGGCCCGTTCCTCCGGCCTCGGCGCGGACTCGCTCGACGAGCTGGCGGAGCAGCTGATGCCCTACCTGGGCCGGTCCCCGCAACCCGACGCCTTCTGATGCCGTCCGACCGATCCGGCCCGCCGGAACCCCTGCCCCGCCTGGCCGACGTCCTCGGCCGGGCGGCCTCCGGCGTCCGCCCGACCCCGCTGGAGCTGGCCGAACTCCTGTGGCTGGCCGGGCAGATGGCACCCGCGGCCCCGGACCCGACGGGCCCGGCGGCCGAGACGGAACCCCCGGCATCCCCGGAGCCTCCGGAGCCGGCACCGCCCGCGCCCGGCCCGGCACCGGAGCGTGACCGGCCGCCGACGTCCCCGGGGCACCGCCCCCGGCCCGGCCGGCCGGCGGCACCGCCTCCCGCGCCGGACACCCCCCGCACCCCCCTGCGCCTGCCGTCCCCGGCCCCCGCCCCGGGAACGTCGGCGGCCGAACCGCACCGCGCCCTACTCGCGCCCGCCCCGCCGATGCTGCGCCACCCCCTGGCACTGCAACGTTCCCTGCGCCCGCTGAAGCTCCGTACCGACGCCCCGGTGGGGCGCGAGGTGGACGAGTACGCGACCGCCGACCGGATCGCCCGGCTGGGCGGCGGACCCGAGTCGTGGCTGCCGGTGCTGCGGCCCGTGCGGGAGCGCTGGCTGCGGCTGAACCTGGTCCACGACGCGGGCCCCACGATGCCCGTCTGGGACCCTCTGGTGCGCGAACTGCACACCGCCCTCGCCCAGTCCGGCGTCTTCCGCACCGTCACCCTGCACCGCGCGGAACCCGACGGCACCGTCCGCGGCGACGGCACCCACGCCCCCGCCGACGGCCGTACGGTCACCCTGCTGATCAGCGACTGCATGGGGCCGCAGTGGCGTGCGGGCCCGGCCGGCACCGCGTGGTTCGGCACGCTGCGGCGCTGGGCGCACCGGACGCCCCTGGCCGTCCTCCAGCCGCTGCCCGAGCATCTGTGGCGGGACACCGCCCTGCCGCCGGTCCCGGGCCGGCTGTCGGCCCCGCACCGGGCCGCGCCCAGCGCGTCGCTCGCCTTCACGCCGTACGACAGCACCGCGCCCCGCGCACCCGCGGAAGCCGTGCACCTGCCCGTACTGGAACCGGGACCCGAATGGCTGGCGAACTGGGCCGCGCTGGTCGCGAGTCCGGGCGGCACCGAGCACCCGGGCGCGGCCGCGGCGCTGCACCGCCCGCTGCCGGCCGACGCCGACGACCGCACCGACGTGACGCGGCTGTCCGCCGAGGAGCTGGTCCTGCGCTTTCGCGCGAGCGCGTCGCCGCAGGCCTTCCGGCTGGCCGGCCACCTCGCGCTGGGGCGCCCGGACCTGCCGGTGATGCGGCTGGTGCAGGCCGCGGTCGAACCGCACCCGCTCCCCCGGCACCTGGCCGAGGTCATCCTCAGCGGCCTGCTCACCACGGTGCCCGGGCCGCCCGGCTCGTACGCGTTCCGCCCCGGCGTACGCGACCTCCTGCTGCGCGGGCTGCCCCGCACCGCCCGCAACCGCACCCACGAGCTGCTGCTGCGCACCGGCGGCCTGATCGACGAGCGGGCGGGGCGGTCGCCCGGCGAGTTCCGCGCGCTGATCCCCTCCCGGACGGGCACCGAGCGGGCCGACGGGAGCGAACCGTTCGCGTCGATCAGGCGGGACAGCGCGCGGCAGCTGGCCGCGCGGGAACGGACACCGGCCGCGTCGCCCTTCCCGCCCGCGCTGGGCGCGCGCTACCGGCCGGTGCGTCGGCTCACGCCGACCGGGAGGATGTGGCTGGCCGAGGACACCGAGACGAACCGGACGGTGACGGTCCGGCTGCACGCCGCGGACACCGACCCCGCGTCACGCGAGGCGTTCCTGCGGGACGCGCACCGCCTGACGCAGATCGCCCACCCGAACGTGGTCACCTTCCTCGACCGCGGCATCGAGGACGACATCCCGTACACCGTCATGGAACACCTCGACGGCATCGCCCTGAACACCCTCGTGCGCTCGGGCGGCCGGCGGCTGCCGACGCCGCTCACGGTGTCGGTGGGGGCGCAGCTGGCGCGGGCGCTCACCGCCGTGCACGAGGCGGGCGTCACGCACGGCGGCCTGGAAACCTCCCGGGTGGTCCTCCTTCCGGACGGCACGGTCCGGCTCAGCCGCTTCGAACCGGGACGGACCTCGGGCCCGGCCGGCCGCTCCGAGGACCTGCGAGCCCTGTGCGACATCCTGCTGCTGCTGACGTCGGGGACCTCGCGCCTGACCGTCCCGATCGACTCCCACCGCCTCGACCGGCTGCCCGGCACCCTGCGCATGCACTACGCGCACGCCTTCGACCAGCTGATGTCCACCTCGTCGGCGGCTCAGGCCCAGGGCCTGGCCCTGCTCGCCGACCCGCAGCCGGCGGCCCGGGCCGGCGAGGAGTACGAGCAGCGCCGGTACCGCGTCCTGGGACCCCTGCGGGTCGAGCTCCCGGACGGCTCCCCCGACCTGCCGCCGGACGTCCGCGCGCTGCTCGCCATGCTGCTGCTCAAGCACGGCCGCACGGTGACCCACGAGGAGCTGCGGTGGGGGCTGTGGGACCCGGGCGACGAGCCGCGCGACCCGCGGGCCGAGCTGACCCGGCTGGCCACACGTCTGGCGGACGTCCTGGGCCCCGGCGTACTGGCGAGGCCCGCCCACGGCTACGCGCTGCACACCAGCGCCGACCAGGTGGACGTGGTGCGCTGTGACGAGCTGGTGCGACGCGCCGACGCGGCGGGACTGGAGGGCGCGCCCACCGATGCCCGCGCCCACGTCAGCGAGGCGCTGGCGCTCTGGCGCGGTGCCGAGCCGCTCGCGGACGTGCCCGGTCCCGCCGCCCGCACCGCCCGCACCCGCCTCACGCGGCTCCGCCTCGCCCTGCACACCAAGCGCGCCGAACTCGACCTGTCCCTCGGCGAGTACGACCGGGCCTCCGCCGACCTGGCCGGCCTGCTGCACGCCCACCCGCACCGGGAGGACTTCCGCCGCCTGTACCTGATCGCGCTGCGCCGCCAGGGCCGGGGCGAGGAGGCCCTGGCGGTGTACGAGGAGTACGAGCTGTCCGGGGGGCGGAGCCCGGCGCTGCTGGCCCTGGGCCGGGAACTGCGCGAGGAGCACGACGAGCCGGCGGACGACGCTCCGTGGCAGGCGTACGAAGAACCGCCACCGCACACGGGCGGAGCGGACGGCGCCGTGTCCGCGCCGGACGAGCTCGCGGAGGGCCCCTTCCCCACGGAGGACGGTCTCTGGACGCCGCTCCTGGGCACGGAGGAGGGCCCGGCCGAGGAGGAGTGGGAGACGGCCGAAGTGATCGCCGGGAGCGCCGCGTGGGGGGACGGTCCCTTCTACGACCCGGACCTCGAGCCCGAAACGGCCCGGGAGCAGGCCGAGATCCTGGCGGAGGTCGCGGCGGAGGCGGAGGCGGAGGCGGCGTCCGAGGGGGACGACGACGACTTCGACACGGACTTCGACACCGACTTCCGCGACTGCGCCCGCTACTCGTTCGCCGACGCCCCCCGGGGCGCCGAGGCCCGCACGGCACTCCACCGGGTGGTCACGGACCTGCTGACGGACAGCGGGCTCGTCGGCGGCTCCTACGAGCTCCTGGACGACCGGGAGGGCCTCCTCGTACTGCTGGCGCCACGGGTGGAGGCCTCCCGTCTCCTCCGGGCGACCGTGGAGGGCCTGCCCGGGCTGCTGGCGCACGTGGGCGGCCTGCGGCTGCGGGCGGAGTTCGGGCAGGTGGAGTTCCGGCCGGACGGCACCGAGGAGCAGGCCTACCGCCCGGATGCCGAGTGGGTCGGCGCGGCACTGGACACCTCCGGCGCACAGGCGATCGTCGCCCTCTCGGACTCCCTGTACCACGACGTGCCGTTCGCGGAGGAACAGGACGGCCCCGCCTTCACCCCGGACGGGTTCCGGCCGCTGGGCGACGGCAAGGGCTGGTACCACCTGGTCGAACGGGCCGGCGCCGGATCCCCGGCACCCGCCCCGGCACCGGGGGGATCAGCGGTGCGCGGGCCCTTCCCCCTGCCCTCCGGCGGGTGGATCCCCCTCCCGCGCGACGCGTCCCGGGCCGTGGTCCTGCGCCTGCCCGACGGCACTCTCGCCCTGCCGGACTCCGACCGGGTCCGGTCGGCGCCCGCCCCTCTCCGTGCGGCCTGGCAGTACTTCGAGGTCGACCTGACCGAGCACCGGACCGCCACGTCGATCCCGGGGGTCGAGGCGGCCTGGCGGGTGGACGATCCGGTCGCGGCCGTGACCAGCCGGCTCATCGACCTGCGGGAGGTGGTCGCCGGGCTGGCCGGAGACCCCCTCGCGGCGGTCCGGGACCGTCGCACGTCCGGTCTTCGGAGGATCGACGTACCCGGTTACCGCACCCGGTGGGCGACCTCACGACCGGACGTCACCGGCACCGTCGCCCGGTCCCGCGGCGCGGCGGACTCACCCGAGGACCTGATCGCCCGCGCCCGCTGCGTCCTGCTCGGTCTCGACGACGTGGTCGCCCGGCTGTACCGGCCCGCCGCGGAGCGGGAGGTGCTCCTGGACCTCGTGGCTCTCCTCGCCGAGGAGCGACCTCCCGAGGAGGCGCCGGCGGGGGCGGAGCGGCCCCGGCCGGCGGCGGACGGGGAAGCCGGCACGCTCGGCTTCCTCCGGTCGCTCGCCGGGCACCGACTCGCCCACGACGTTCGCCTGCGGCTCGACCGGCACGAGGCGCGGGCGGTGTTCGGCGCGCGGCCGGTCCCCCTCGCCGACCGGCTGATCCTGGCCCTGCACACCCGCGGGGTGCCCCTCGCCGTGGTGACCGACCGGGCTCCCGCACCGGTGACCGCGTATCTGGGGCGGCGGGGCCTGCTGGACGCCCTGCCGGGCGGCGTCCACGGCCGGGACGCCGACCTCACCCGCCTCATGCCCGACCCGGACGTCCTGCACCGGGCCCTGGAGCGGCTCGACGCCGCCCCCGGCGACTGCGTGCTGATCGGTTCCTCCGTCGCCGAGCAGTCCGCCGCCCGCGCGGCCGGTCTGCCGTTCATCGGCTGCTGGAGCGCCGAACGGGTGCGGCGGGACCTACGTGCGGCGGACGGCGACGTGCTCCTCGTCCCGGACCTCCGTCCGCTGCTCACGGCGGCCGAGAACCGCTGACCGCCCCCCATTCAGCGGCCCCCCGCCCGGCCCTCTCCGAAAGGCGCCCGGCCCGGCCCCCGCGCACGATGCCTGAGAGGCCGGCCGCCGGGCGGCCGCGCACGGTCCGCGCTCTCGGGAGGCTCCGCCATGACCGCCAGTACCGCCAGTCTGGAGCAGCTGCGCCGCTGCCACTTCGCCGTCGACCTGGGCGCGGCGCGGACCCGCGTGTACGTCAAGGGCGTCGGGCTCGTCGTCGACCAGCCGTCCGCCGCCGCGGTCAACACCCGGACCGGCGCGCTCATCGCGGTCGGTGAGTTCGCCGAGCGGATGACCGGCCGCACCCCCGGCTACATCCGCGTCGTCCGGCCCATCTCGGGCGGCACGGTCGTCGACATCGAGATGGCCCAGCGCATGCTGCGGCACCTGCTGGGCGACAAGATCCGCCGCGCCCTGCGCCGCAAACCCCGGCTGCGCGCCGCCGTCTGCACCCCGCACGGCGCCGATCCGCTGGCCCAGCGGGCGTCGGTCGAGACGCTGGTCGGGCTCGGTGCGCGCCGCGTGGAACTCGTCGACACGCTGATCGCCGCGGCGGTCGGCTGCGGACTGCCCGTCGAACAGCCCGAGGCGACGATGGTCATGGTGTGCGGGGCGCACGCCACGCAGGTCGCGGTGCTCTCCCTCGGCTCGATCGTGGCGGCCGAGCGCATCCCGGTCGGCGGTGAGGCCGTCGACAACGCGATCGTGCAGCACCTGCGCCTCCAGCACGAACTGATGCTGCCCAGCCAGTCCGTGCGCCCGCTGCAGCTCACGCTGTCCGACAACGGGCTCACCCCGCAGGGACCGTCCTCCACGGAGATCCACGGCCGGGACGTGGCGACCGGCCTGGCCCGCAGCGTGCGGGTCGACACCGCCGCCGTGCGCAACGCCATCCAGACGCCGCTGACGGCCGTGTTCGACGGGATCGGCAAGGTGCTGCGGGACTGCCCGCCGGATCTGGTGGCGGACCTCGCCGACCGCGGGATCATGATGGTCGGCGGGAGCGCGCTGCTGCCCGGTTTCGACCAGATGCTGCGCAAGGCCACGGGCATGCCGGTGCACATCGCGGAGCGGCCCGACGTGTGCGCGGTCCAGGGCCTCGGCACCATGCTGGAGGGCCGGGTCGAGCCGCTGGCCCTGCACACGACGTCGTCCGACTGATCCCCCGAGGGAAACCGGCACAGACGGCACAGCCGGAGCAGCCGTAACAACCGGAGCACCCGGGACGACCGGGCAGACCGGGGCGGCCGAGGAAGCCGGCCGGGGCCTCGCGGAAGGCGCCACCGAGCTGACCGCCGCCGCCCCGGCGGTCCCGACCGCCGCCGCCCCCGGCCGGAACGGCATCACCGCCGTCCTCGCCCGACCGGGACGGCGTACCGGGACACGGCCGCCGCCTCGCCGGACGGCCGGTAGGCAGGCAGGGAGGGAGGGAGGCCCGCCGGAGACGGCGGGCAGCGCCTTTACCCACCCCCGGGGCCGGTCATTCCCCCGTACCGGGTGTAGTCCGCCGTCCGGCGGGCAGGTGCACCGACAGCGTCGCAGGGCCACCGGAGACCGGGGCCCGGTCCCCGTTCGGCCCGGCGGCCGACGGGGGCCGTGTGACGTTGCGACGTCTGTCAGGACCGACGAGGACGGACAAGGCGGTGACATGACCCCAGCGGCACCACCACCTCTGGCGGGGAGGCCGGCCACCCTGGTCATCGACGGGCGTGTCGACGCGGGCCGGGCGCTGCTCGTCCCGCGGGGCGAGCTCGTCCACGGCTGCACGGTCGTACTGGCCGAGACCCTGGCCGGGCTGCCCGCCGATGTGGAGCGGGTCGACATGGACATGGGCGACGTGGTGTTCATGGACACGGCAGGGCTCCAGTTCCTGGACCTGCTGGGCGGCTACAGCCACCGGCAGTCGGTGCCCGCGACGGCGACGAACTGGCACGGCCAGCCGCTGCGGATCCTGGAGCTGGCCGGCCTGGACACCACCGATCCGCTGCACGCCACGGCCCACCGGCCGGAGCCGCGGCCCGCGCCCCCTGCGGCCCCCGCCGCTCCCGCCGCTCCCGCCGCTCCCGCCGCTCCCGCCGCTCCCGCCGCTCCCGCCGAGCGTCTGCACGTCCTGCAGGAGGAGGTGGACCAGTTGCGCCAGGCCATCGCCTCCCGCCCGGTCATCGACCAGGCGCGGGGCGTGCTCATGGCGCTGCACGCGTGCACGTCGGAAGAGGCGTGGCACATCCTGCGGGAGGCCTCCCAGCTGTCCAACACCAAGCTGCGCACGGTCGCCGCGGCGGTCACCGCCGGCGCCGAGAGCAACGGCCCGCCCCCGCCGGCCGAGGTGCGCACGGCCCTGCGGACGGCCCTGGGCCGGCTCGGCCACTGAGAGCGGGAGAGCCGGGAGAGCGGGGTCCGCGGTGCCCCACCGGCCCCGGCAGTGTGGTGCCACCGGCCCGGGCCGGGGTACCCGGGCCACGACCCGTCCGACCGGAGGAGGCACCACGATGAGCGAGCAGACCCCGTCCCAGGCGGAGGGCGAACGCGACGAGCGGGACGTCCCGGACCGCCAGAGCCCGCCGCACACCACTCCCTCCCAGGCGGAGGGCGAGCGGGACGACGACGACACCACCACGGCCACCACGGACACCACCGACGGCACGGACGGCCGCTAGCCCGGCGCCCCCGCAGACCTCGCGGAGGGACTCCGCGAGGCGGGGTCCCGGCGGGGTCTGGCCGGACTGCCCGGGCCTCCCCGGCCCTCCAGGTGAAAACGTTCCTGCGCCGGAGGCTGTGGTGGGGCGGGTGGGACTCGAACCCACGGCCGACGGATTATGAGTCCTGAAACGGACGTGCCGGAGGCTGACGGCTGATGTCGGCGCACCCCGTTTTGCCTGCTGAGAGGGCACGTCCGCCCCCGCTCCCGTTCGGGCCGTACCGGCCCGTTCCGGTGCGTCCGTGACCACCGCCGTGACCACGTGACCACCCGAACGCCCCAGGTACGAGGCGGCCCCGCCCGGTGCAGCGAACACCGGCCGGGCCTTGATCCGAACCCCTCCAGATCAGGGAGCCCGAACCCAATGCAGGACCGTATCCCAGACGGCCCCGTGCGCGAGCTGCTCACGGCCGTCCTCGACGCCCTCGACATTCCCGCGCCTGCCACGGCCGACGGCGCCGAGGCGCACGACCGCGTGCTGAACGACCGCGCCATGCACGCGAGGATCGCACTCCGCGACGCCCTCGACGGCCCTCAGCTCGGCGTCGAGTGGACCACGCGGTACCTCCGCGAACGCCTCGCCGAGTCCCCGCCCACCGGCTACGTCACCGCCGCCCAGGCGCACACCGCGCTCGCCGCGGGTAAGACGTGGTCCGAGGCCGTCGCCCTGCCCGGCGGTGAGCCCCGGTGAAGCGTGACCCCCTCGCATGGGCGGCGCTCGCCGCAGCCCTGGCCGTGACCGCGTCGGCCGAGTACGCCCTCGCCCGCGCCGCGGGGTTCGGCGAGTGGACGGCCGCGGCCCTACCCGCCGCCCTCGACATCTACGCCGTGCGTGCCCTACGGGCCCGCCGGGACGTCGCCCCAGCCGTCGCCGCGATGATCGCCACGAACGCCGCCGCGCACCTCGCCGCCGCCGGCCTGCTGCCCGTCGACTGGCCCCTCGTCGTCGCCGTGTCCGCGATCGCTCCCCTCGTTCTGTGGCGGGTGCACCGGCTCGCCGACCACGTCGAGGCCGCAATCGAGACGCCCATCAAGCAACCTCGCGTCGAGGTCGCACCGGTCACCGTGCGGTCCGCATCGGGATCGGCGGGGCACCCCGCCGCGCTGACTGGCACGCCGCCCATAGAGGTGGCTTCCGAGCAGTCGCCTGACAACGACTGCGCTGATACCGTGCCGCAGGCATCGCCGCTGGTCATCTGTGGTGCCCACCACAAATTCCCGCTGGAGGGGCCTTCCAACGACACCGACGGTGGGGTGACCGTTTGGGAGTCCGAGCGGCTGTCCACCGGCGCCGCGCGCGTCGTCCTGGAATCGTGCTGGGCAACGGGCACCCCAGTTACCGAAGCGGCACGCCTCGCTACCCGCAGCACCTCATACGTGAAGAAGGTGTTCGCCCGTCTCAACGAGAGCTGCGACCCCGCTACAACGCACAAGGATCTCGCCCTCGCCGGAGAGGAGTGAGCCAATGAACCGCTCGGCGCCCTCGCCGTACAACGCCCCCGGGAGCCATCTTCGGAAAACGCCACCCGTTACGGACCACGAGGGTGTCAGGCTTGCGCCAACTGCCAATGCCGTAGCTGGACCAGACGGAGTCTTCATGGATCTGACGCCGCAGGAAGCGATGGAGCTGAATGCAGAGCGAGCACGCCTGTACGAGGAGCTAAGCCGAGACCGAGAGGAACAGCTTGCGAAACTTCGCCGTGAGGTCCAGCTCGCTGAGAACAGATTCAAGAGCGAGTTGAACAGCCGGAGTCAAGCGGCGGAGTTGGCGATCAAAGCTCGACGTCGTGTCGTGCTGATCCCTCCAGGGCCAGACCCCGACTGCTACCACTCCAGTGAGTCACCCTGCGGCTACGTCAACGACAGATACCTCTCGGTGACGGAGCAGAAGGCGATTGAGCAGGGGTTGAAGCGACACGAGTACGGATGTCGATACTCATAGGGCAGGCCTCCCTCACGGTTGGTTCCCACTGGTCCGGGCACCTGACGAAGCGATCTGCCTGTCCAGATCGACGAACGTGCAGCCGTGCAGTGACCGGATAAGCTGCCCGGCGGTCACCCACCGAGCAGCCGAGTTCCCGTAGGGGACCACTCGCTGATCGAGCCGTTGTGGCGCCCCCAGTGCGGTCGGGGCCCACCGGCGGCCGAGTACAGCGCATGGGTCACTTTCGCGGACGCGTACGGCGACGTACCGGCCGCGGAGGTGCGGGCACAGATCGGCGGCCTGCCGCGCGCACGGCAGGCACACAGGAGGGTGCGCGGTCATCAGTCCATCGGGCCATCCGGTCCAGTCGGCCCGGTTGTCCTCCAACAGCCACAGGGTTCCGCGTCCGTCGCGGTCGGCCGGCGCCCCGCACACCTGACACAGTAGGTACGCCATCGCCTCGCGTTGCCTGACCGGGTGAACCTCCCCGAACCGTGGGCGGCCGACTCCGCGGGCGCGGGCGCGGCCGTTCCACAGGACGCCGTATTGGTCGCGGTCGTCGGGCTGCTCGTCGGCGTAGGCGATGCCATCGGCACGGCACACGAGACGCCGTTCCGCGGCCTTTTCGCCGGACCATGCGGCGATGTACGGCACGGGCAGTGCGGGCGCGATCATCCTGCGCGCCTGGCAGTGGTTGCGTCTCGGAGCGCACGGCGAAGCTGGGCGCCAGTCTCGCACTCATGTTCGGGGCTGTTGCAGCCGGGGCAGGGGGGCGCGGCCTCGGTGCCGCCCGTGTGGTCGACGAGAACGCGGTATGCGGCCTCTTCGGCGGGTGACCAGGGGATGTGCTGAATGGTCAGGGCAGGTGTCCGTGTGGTCATGCGGGGACGGTAGGGACTGCGATTGCGCACCCGTATGGGGATTGCGCGTGATTGAGCATGCAGGGGCGCCGGTTGCTGCGGAATGCTCTGTAGCATCGGGGTATGCCAACGGGACCTTTGCACGACCGCGCCGTCAACAGCATCGTCAACGGTGAGATCACCCAGGAGATCTTCCCCTGCCGGTGCATGGAGGGCGATGATCACATCGAGGGTCCCACCTCGGTTGACTGCGAGGAAGAAGAACCAGAGGGCTACTCGTTCGCTGGAGCCGAGGAAATCTACCTCTCCAGCGGCATGGACGAGGACTACGACTTCCGCTAACGACCTCGGGAGCGGCGATCGGCCCGTGATAGAAGACGGACCGCACTGGTTGGGCGAGTTGTGACAACCGCTCTCAAGGTCGTTACAGAGGGTCAAGAGAGGCGCGAGCGCGGCCGATCAGGCGGCGTGCCGGTGGTCCGTACTCGGCGGCCTCGGCGAGCCACTCCCACGCCCGTTCGTACAGGGCCAGGTCGTCATCACCGGTCAGCCACAGTTCCTCGCTGATCGTCTCGACGATGACCAACCGGCGGTCGTAGATCCAGAAGCCGTGCGGCGCGGTGCGGCGTAGTTGAGTGCCGAACGGAAGAATGCCGATCTCTACGCGGCGTTGCCCGACGAGGTTATACAGGCGATCGAGCTGCTCGGCCATGACGTCGGCCGGGCATGAGCGGTGGTACAGAATTGCCTCGCACAGCAGAAAACGGAAACTCTTCTCCGGGTCGTACAGGGCCTCTTGGCGGCGCATGCGGGCGGCGACGGCGGCCTCGGTGGTCGGCGCGATACCGCGGAACTCCGCGTTGGCGTCGAAGATGACGCGGGCGTACTCCGGGGTCTGGAACAGGCCGGGTACGCGGGAGACTTCCAGGCCCCGGATCATCGCGGTGTGTTCGGTCTGGCGTACCGCGACCTCCTGTCGGCCGCGGTGGCCTCCGGCCAGTTGGCGGCGCCATGACCGGTGGCGCTGCTTCATCTCCAGGCCAGCGCGCAGCCCCTGCAACTCGCCTTCCGCGGCGGCCTGCTCGCACGCCTGCGCCCACGCCGTGAGATCGGCGCGGGTCGGTGTCTGCTTGCCGTTCTGCAACCGGGAGACCTTCGACGTCTGCCAGCCGAGTTTGGCGGCGAGGTCTTTGCCGTCGAGGCCGGCCTCGGTGCGCAGCTCACGCAGCCGCGCGCCGAGGGCTTCCCGGGCCGTCTGAAAGTCGCTGGTCACGCGCTGGAACGTACCTGCTCGGCGTAGTCGCTGGTAGGCGTGGCGTGGTGCCATGCGGCGTCGCGGGCCTGGCAGGCGGCGAGCACTTCGGCGGGGTCCTCAGTGACGTGGACGCCGAGGGTGGTGTCGTCCTCGTCGAACGCGAACCGGGCGAGGATCTTGGAGTCGAACAGCCAGAAGTCGTATTCGGGCAGGCGCAGCCGTTCAGCGTCGGCGCGGGTCAGGTTACGGATGTCCTCGCCTGCGGCGAGGTTGCCGGGTGCGCTGGCGAGCAGGAAGCGTTGCCCCTCCGTGGGCGGGGTGTCGACGAGGCGGACGCGTTCGAACCTCTTGCCCTGGGCGGTCTGGGCGGCGACGTTCTCGCGCCACGGGTTGGGCGGCTCGGCGGCGATGTCCTCGCCGTTGAGCCAGCGTTGCCATTTGGGACTGTTGCGGTCGGAGGCGTAGCCGCGGCGGGTCTCCAGTCGGAACGCGGTGTGCCGGAAGTCGCGGAACAGGTGGGAGATCGCGGAGAACGGCTGTAGCGGGGGCGTGTCGGTTCTGGGGGCGTAGCGGGTGAGGAGTGCTCGGGGGACGCGTACGAACGTCTCGGACGGCTTGACGTCGCGGAGCTGGGCGAGGTGCTCGGGGTCGGTCTCGCGGTCGCCCTGGACGAGGATTTCCTCGGTCTCCGGGATCTCGTACAGGGTGGGGCAGTCTCCATCGTCGCTGGTGGTGCCGATAAACCGTAGCGTCATGTCGCCCTCCGGTCGCCTGTGGTCGGACGACCAGGATGCGCCGAATGGCTGCCGACTGCCCGGTGATTGCTGGAAATTGCGGACAGGTGGGCGGGCTGCTGGGTTGCGCGCAATCGGGGACGCGACGAGGCCCCGGCGGTGAGGGCGCCGGGGCCTGTCATGCTCGGGTGCGGGGGCGGCCGACGAGGCGTTCGTAGTCGTCGGGCCATTCGGTGGCGAGTCGGTACCACTGCCAGGTGGTGAGGTGGCGAGCGTCGGCGAGGGTGGCCGGCGGGCGGAACACCCGCAACCCTGCGGGCTGCCCGTCGGCCTGGTCCTCATGCTGCTCGCTGCTCACGGTGCGGTGAACTGGGCGCCGATGGCGGGTACCCGTTCGCACACCTTCTTCGCTCGTGCGGGCGCGTGGGTGCACGCCTCGCTCACGGGTCCGGCCGCGTAAGGGTCGTCGGCCGGGAGGGCGAGGGCGACCGCGGTTGCGACGGCGTCGGCCGGGCTGATGGCTCGCACGTGGGTCGGGGTGGTCTTGCCGACGGCGAGGGCGAGTTCGCCGGCGTACCCGCCGCGGCCGATGCCGTAGCGGGCGCGGGTGTCGGGGATGCCGGCCTGTTCGGCCTCGCGGCGGATGACGTCGACGCGTTCGGTCATCTCCTTGATACGGCCGTGGCGGTCGGCGGCCGTGGCGTACAGGGCGGCGAGGGCGTCGACGGCGGTGCGCATCTTCACGGCCAGGCCCTCGGCGTCGTCCTGCTCGGCCAGGGCGGCGGCCTCGGCGGCGACGGCCTCGGCGCGCTTGTGCCGGTCGGCTTCGGCCTGGGCCGCGGCCTTCTCCTCGGCGGCCTTGATGCGGAGGCGGGCGAACACGCCGGCCTGCTCGGCTTCCGCCAGGGCGGCCGGGGTGACGGTGGTGTCGCCGTTCTCGACGGCGGCGCGCAGTTCGGCGGCGCGCTGCTCGGCGGCCTCGGCTTCGGCCTCGGCGGCGGCGGTGATCTCGGCGGGGGTGAGGGTCTTAGCCACGGTGGGTCTCCTTCGGGGGCTGGGTGGTGGGGCGTGTCGGGTTCGGCCCGGCGAGGTTGCGGGCGATCGCGGACGCGAGGGGGTTCGGCGGCTTGGCCTTGGCCTTGACGGCCTGGCGCTGGATGCGTCGGCGGATCGCGTCGTCAAGAGCGTTCATGCGGCGGCTCCCTTGGTGGCGTCGGTGAGGAAGGCGCGCACGCGGTCGCCGTGCTGGTGTGCCTGCTCTGTGATCGGGCGGCGCATGAACTCGGTCTCGCCCATCGGGGTCCGCGGCTGGGAGGCGGCGGTGACGTCGGCGAGCAGGGTCCCCAGCACACTGCCGCTGTGGAGCGGGGAGCGGGACTTGCCGGTGTCCACCGACAGGGCGAGCGGGTGGCCGTGCGCGTTGTAGCTCACGGTCGGCGCGGTCCGGGACGCGGTCGCCGGGCGCGGCTCCTGCGTGGCGTACCCGCCGCCGTGCTCGACCCGCTCGTACCGGATGGACGGCGGGGCGTCGGCCTGGCCAAGCAGGCGGGCGGCCTCGGTCACCGTGTCGTCGTGCCGGTCGACGGCGGCGACGAGGGCGGCGAGGGCCTGGCGCGCGGTCCCGTACGCGGCGGCGACGGTGGCCGGGTCGGCCTGCTTGTCGAGCAGGGTCACGGCCTGCTCGGTGAGGGCCTGGCGGCGGGCCTGCTCGGCGCGCTCGGCGGCCTTGCGGGCCTTGCGCTGGGCGGCTTCGGCGCGGAGGCGCGCGAACTTACCGGCCTTCTGTGCGGTGTCGAGCTGCTCGGGCGTCACGCTGTCGTCGCCCTCGCGGACGCGTTCGGCCAGGTGCTCGGCGGCCTCGTCGGCGGCGACGGCCTCGGCCTCGGCGGCGAGGTAGTCGGCCTCGGTCTGGGCGGCCTCGTCGGCCGGCGTGGTGATGGTGGCGGCGGTCATGCCGCGGCGCTCCTTCCGTCGGTGCGGCCGTGCCGGTAGTCGTCGAGTGCGGCGCGGTCGATGAGCCATTGCGGGCCGACGCGACGGGCGGGGAGGGTGCCGCGGCGGGCGAGGCGCCGTATCCACTCGGCGGATGAACCGAGCAGGTCGGCGGCCTCGCCTGCCGTGACCAACCCAAGACGCCCATGCGCGTCGAGGTCCACAGTGCCCGGTTCGGGCTGCGCGGTTGCGTCGGCGGAACTACCGGCCAGGGGCGGGGTGTTCCGGGCCTGTGCAGCCGTGCGCAGGGCGTACAGGAACGCGTGAGCCTCGGCAGTGAGCGCGCCTCCGTCGGCCCGCTGGCGTGCGGCCAGGTCGGCGACGACGGCGCGGCGGACGGCGGGAACCAGGGCAGGCGGCACGATCACGGACCCGTCGGCGCGGACCAGTGGCGCGAGGAACCTACGGATTCGGTATCCGACGGCGGGGGTGTCGTCGCTGGTCACGGTGGGGGTGCTCACAGCAGTGTCACGGGGTCGGCTGGTCATGCGGCACCCCCTCGGGACGACCGTTCGATTTGGTCACCGCGCTGTTCGAATGCGGTGCGGCCCTGCTGGACGAGGCGGCGCAGTTGGCCGCGTGGCGGGCGGCGACGCCGTGGGCGCGCTGGGCGGACCGTGCGGCGCGGTCGGCGGCCTGCCGCTCGCGGCGGGCGCGTACGGCGGCGATACGGGCCACTATCTGCTGCTCGACGTGGCTAGGCATCGGCGGCGCCTCCTTCTTGCTGCTGCTCGGCGGCGAGGGTGAGCAGTAGGCGGCGGATGCCGTCGGGGTTCATCGGGGCGCCGGCGGGGCCGTGTGCGGCCAGGTGCGCGACGCCGTAGGCGAGGGTGCCGAGATCCTCGCGGGACAGGTCAGCGAGCAGGGGCTCGACGTCGGCGGTGCGGTGTTCCGCGGCGAGGGCGAGCAACGCCCATGCGCGGGCGGTGAGCGGGGCGGAGCGGGTCACTGGGCCGTACCTCCCTCGCGCTCGTACAGGGCGACGAGGCGGCCCTCGTCGTATGCCTGGCACCACTCGGCGGCGACGGCGCGCATGCTGCGGCCGATCATCGACGTGTCGGCGTCTGGCGCGAGTAGGGCCATGTCACGGGCCGCGGGCGGCGGTTCGGGCGGTTCCTTGCCGTTCAGGGCGAGGCCGGCCGTGAACGTGCGCAGCATGGCGAGCGTGGACAGGCGGACGGTGCGGCCGTCGGTGAGGCGGTAGGTGTGGGCGAGGCGGCGCCGGTCGCGCTGCTGCTCGACGGTGGCCAGGCGGCGGGCCAGGTTGGCGGCGCGGTTCATCGGCGCTGTCCTTCCTCGTCGGCCTCGATGGCGGCGAGGCGCTGCTCGATGTCGACGTGCTCGCGGACGGGGAGCAGGGCACGCAGCAGGACGTCACCGGCTTTCACGCGGACGTGGCCGGGCTGCTCGGGGTCGGCGACGAGGGTTGCGAGGGTGGCGACCGCGTCGGACGCGGCGGCGGCGAGGCGTCCGGCGGTGTCGTCGAGGATGCGGGCGCGGACCTCGCGTACCTCGGCGGCGAACGCGGGGTCGGTCTGCCACCGCTGAATGGTGCGGCGGGAGACGCCGGCGCGCTGGGCGACGACGGCGAGCGGTTCACCGGCGGCCAGGGCGGCGACTGCGGCGGGGCGGCCTTTCACGGGGTGGGTTCTCCTCTCACGTGCGCGCGCGAGACACGGCGTGCCGCGCGGCGACAAGGTCTGTGGTGTGGGGGTGGCGACTGATCTGCGGTGCGGTCGCGGATGGTCCGGGTGTTGGTCTGGGGGTGGTCCGGGTGGTGTCGGACTGTGTTTGCCGTGGTGGCGGGCGGGTGGTCCGGGTGGTCCGGGTGGAGTGACGGAACTTCCTTCGGGGTGATGCGCGTACGTGCGTCTGTGCGCGCGGGATAGCTTTCTGAGTTCACCCGGACCACCCGGACCGGGGTCGCTGACCTGCGGGTTTACTGGTCAGAACGCCCGGACCGATCCCGGACCGCTACCCGGACCACCCGGGGCGCGGTGTTGGGCGGTCGAGTCGGACGCCTACGTACGACGGTGTCCGGACGCCACCGATGCGGATCTTGGATTCCTTGATGCCGAGACCTGCGGCGAACAGGTCACGGCTGAATGTGGGCTTGGTGCCCGGGTGGTCACGCCCCTCCGTACGGCACCAATCGCGCCACGCCTCGTACAGCTCGTCCTTCGGGGTGCTGGCTTCGGGGTCGAGATGGCACCAGTCGGCGAGGAAGGCGCGGATCGGGCTGGTGCTGGCGTTGAGCAGGGCTACGGCTTCGGCCGACGAGGCGGGCTCGACGAGGCGCCCGCGGCGGGTGAGCCGGTCGAGTCCGTCGAGTGCCCAGTTAAAAATGCCGGGCAGTTCGCGCGAGAGGTCGCGGTCAAGGGTCGTGTCCTCGCGGCCGAGGTTGCTGATCGTCATGGTGAGGATGAGCAACCGGGATGCGATCGCGCCTGATGAGTCGCGGAACGCCGGCAGTTCGTTGGACAGCAGCATGAACCGCGCCGGGAGACGGCCAGACCACGGTTCCTTGTGCTTGCGGTCGACGGTGACGGCGTCCTCACCGGTGATGGTGAGCAGCCGCTCGACGATCGTCTCGGTGCCCTGGCGAGGTAGGCGAGCATCGGCGACGACGGCCAGGGACTTGCCGACGAGGTCGGCCAGACCGAAGTTCGTGGCGAGGCTCGACATGGTCGGGCCCGACATGTTGCGTTTCCCGACGAGGGCGGTGAGGGTGCGGGCGATGGTGCCTTTTCCGGAGCGCATCGGGCCGACGATCAACAGCATCTTGTGCAGGTCGGTCCGTCCGGACAGGACGTACCCGAACCACTCCTGTAGGGCGTCGATGGCCTCCGGATCGTCGGGCCACACGGAGCGCAGGAAGCCGAGCCACCGCGCCGGGGTCGGGGTGTCCGGGTCGTAGTCGAAGGGGACGGAGACGCGGTTGAAGTAGGCAGGGGTGAGCGGGTGCAGGGCACGTGTGGTGACGTCGAGCAGGCCATTCCGGCACGCGACGATCGTTCGGCGTTCGCCCTCGCGGTCGGGGGCGGCGAGCCACATCGGCGGCTCGACGTCACCGGGCAGGTGCACGATAGCGGCCAGGGCCTCCATGAGGTTCGCGACCTTGGCGGACGTGGGCGCCCATTCCGCGGTCTTCTCCTGGCCGTTGCGATCGGTCGTGGTGTAGGTGGCGTATTCGAGGCGCGGGTAGAGGTCGGCGCGCATCGCTGCTGCATCTTCCTCGTCCCAGTGCGGTCCGCGCCACCGCATCCACTGACCGCGCCAGTAGCGGAGCGATGGCATGCCGTGGGCCTGCCATGCGGGCAGCAGCGCGCGGGCAACGGCCATCGGGTGGGTGGGCGCCGGAAGGTGCGGCGCCTCGGCCTGCGTCTCGGCGGGCGGCGGTTCGTAGTCGGGCGACAGGTGGCGGAACAGCGGTACCACCCGCTCGGGCACGGGCCCGGCGGGTGGCACGGCGTCGCCGTAGGCGGCGGGGGTCATCAGGCGGCGTGCTCCTGGCGGTGGCTGGCGGGGAGGTCGATTTGGCGCCCCTCGACAAAGTGGCGGCGGTAGCCGGGGCGGCCAGGGACGGCGACGGGCGGCCATCCGGGCGTGGCGGTGACGGGTCGCGGCGGGCGGTGGCCGGCGCGGGCCCTCGTCTCAGCGATCGTGGGCCGTTTCGCCAGGGCGGGCGCGATGCGGCGTGCCTCGGCGTCCGCGTCGGCGGTGACCCGGCGGAACCACGCTTCGGGGTCGTCGACGAGTAGGCGGTCGAGTTCGTCGGCCTCGGCGCGGTGCTGGCGCCACTGCTCGGCGGCCTCGAAGATCGCGGCGGCCTTGCGTGGGTCGTCGGTGACGAGGGCACGCCAGGCGGGCGAGCCGTAGGGCGGCCACGTGTCGACTCCGAGCGCGGTCACCTGGGCGGATGCCCACAGGGCGACGGCGTCCGTTGCGGCGGGGTTCAGGTGGGGCGCGGTCACGCTGCGGTCACCTCTCGCGCGTTCAAACGAGTGTCGACCTCGCCGGGAGTCCATCCGGCGGTGAGCAGGCGGGATCGCTCGGCGAGCAGCTCGCGCACGCTCAAGCCGTACGAGGAACGGCCGTGCGGGGCGACGGCACACCGGATGGGGTCTCGGTGGCCGCAAGCCAACGGCGGCGTGCGGAGGGCTGCCAGGTGGCGGCGGCGCAGTTCGCGCGGGGTGCTGGTCACTGGCCGGCCTCCATCGCGCGGACGAGGGCGCGCATGGTGGCCAGGGCGAAGCGGTCGGCCTGGTCCTCGTCGCCACCGGCCGCGAGGGCCTCGGCGCGGGCGTGCTGGCGCCACTGCTCGGCGGCGTGGTGGAACTGGTGCAGGTAGGCGTCCGACAGGGGCAGGCCGGTGTACGCCGCGCGGGTGCGGGCGGTGACGTCCTGCACGGCGTTGGTGGCGCGTCCGATGCGGACACCGGGCGCGGGGTTGCGGTCGGGACCGGAGTGGGCGGCGTACAGGGCGGCGCCGATGGCGGCCTCGGCGGTGGCGACCGCGTTCGTCTCGACGGAACCGACAAGGGTGCGGGACCGCTGTTCGGCCGCGGCCGGGTCGGTGGCGGCGCGGTCGGCGTCGAGCAGCGTCGACGGGATGGCGGCGGTTTCTGCCATCATGGGCATGCGTCGTTCTCTTTCTTTCGGCAGGGCCCCGGGCTTCGTTTGGTCGCGATCCGGGGCCCGTGCTGTTGCAGGGGAAGGGGTGGCGCTAGGCCCTCACCGGGGATGTGGCGTCCCAGGTGGGGGCCGCTTTCAAGCCGCTGTGGGAGCGGCGGTCGTTGGGGGCTCGATGCCGAGAACGGCGAGCAAGTCGGCCCGACGGACGCGGTAGGCGTTTCCGAGCCGCAAGAGCGGGACGGGGAACTCACCGCGCCGAGCCAGGTCGTAGGCGAGGGTTCGACCTATGCCGAGCGCGCGGCCGGCCGTGGCGAGGCCGACGGCGGCGGGCAGGGCAAGAACCTCGGCCGCGGTCAGGGCGCGAATCATGCCGGCACCTGCTCGGCCCGGCGCTGGACCTCAACCCATGCAGTGAGGTCTTCCTCGCGGTACATGACGCGTCGGCCAACGCGGAACGATGCTGGCCCGGTGCCGACGTAACGCCAGTGGCGCAACGTGTTGATCGGGCGCCGAAGCTGAGCTGCGGCCTCGGGGAGCGTCAGGAGACCACCCACGGCGACAACCTCCTCTTGTCGAGTGATTACCGCTGAGAGCGTAGGCGTACTGATGTTGTAGCGCAACTACGCTGCCCTGTTGTAGCTTGTGGTTTATGAGCGCACGGGAATCAGGGCTCACGAGCCCCTCCGCGGAAGAGAACTTCGTCCTCCGGATGAGGGTGCTACGGGAAGCCCGTGGGCTATCTCAGGCCGAAGTAGCAGCTCGCCTTGCGCGAGAGGGGCTTGCCCTGCCACAGCAGACGATCGCCCGGATTGAGACGGGCAAGAGATCTCTGCGCCTCGACGAAGCACAAGCGATCGCCCGCGCCCTTGGCTCGGACCTCGCACAGATGACCAGTCGCATCGTGGAGATCACGGACGCCGATCGGCAGTACGAAGAGGCGCAGAAGCGCCGCGCAGAACTGGGCAGAGAACTGGGCGAGGTGCAGGCGCGACTTGAGCAAGCCACCCTGCACCAAACCGCGCTCAGGCACGAGGCCGACAGGCTCGAAGCGGCATACGCCGAAGCGGAGGCGGCCGCACACGCACTGTGGGAGGCAACCACGGAAGGCAAAGAAGTCTTGGCAGACGACGCCGAAGCTCTGAAGCAGAACTGGGACGAGATCGCGGCCCGAGTGGACAGCATGGACGAGGAGACCAACGAAGCGTGAAGGGATCGACGTACAAGCGGTGCAAGTGCCCGGCGCAGTACGACGCCAAGGGCAATCGCAAGAACTGCCGCAAGGATCACGGCACGTGGTACTACGTCGCCGACGTGGGCCGCGGTGCGGACGGGAAGCGGAAGCAGGTCCGTAAGGGCGGGTTCCGCACGTCAGACGACGCGGAAGAAGCGCTGAACAAGCTGCTGGCCAAGGTCGGCGAGGGCACCTACTCGTACGACGAGGGCATGAAGCTGTCCGTGTGGCTTGACCAGTGGATCGAACTCAAGGAGCGCGAGGGCCGGCGCGTCACGACGCTGCGGTCCTACCGGCACCACATCCGGGACTACATCAAGCCGCACATGGGGCACATACGCCTGCGGGACCTCCGGGCCTCGCACGTCGACCGCATGGTGACCGCGATCAACGACGGGAAGCTGTCGAAGACGACCGTTCGTCGGGTTCACGCGACGCTGTCGAGCGCGTTGCAGACGGCGGCCAAGAAGGATTTGATCGCGTTCAACGTCGCCAGGAAGGCGACGCTCCCGCAGGCCACGGAAACCGAGGTTGAGCCGTGGACCGGTGAGGAGCTGGGCGCCTTCCTCGACGCGATCGGCAGCAACCGGCTCGGCGGCCTGTTCGAGGTGATCGCGTACACGGGTCTGCGGCGCGGTGAGGCGCTGGGCCTGCGCTGGGACGACATCGACCTCGTCGGGCGCACGCTGACGGTGCGTCGGCAGGTGGTGCAGGAGTCCGGGCGGAAGAAGCGGAAGCAGGCGGCGGCGCCGTGCC
Organism: Streptomyces sp. WG5; assembly: GCF_049974565.1. Taxonomy (NCBI): domain Bacteria; kingdom Bacillati; phylum Actinomycetota; class Actinomycetes; order Kitasatosporales; family Streptomycetaceae; genus Streptomyces; species Streptomyces sp. WG5. The sequence goes on from NZ_JBNGGC010000005.1 coordinate 115,125, forward strand.
CGTACTGCGAGGCCGGGCACCTGGGCGTGAGCTTCGGGGACCCGAAGACGAAGACCAGCAAGGGCCGCGTGATCGAGTTGGGAGACGACGTGGTCGGCGCGCTGCTCGCGCATCAGCTCCGGCAGCAGGCGGAGCGTGAGGAGTGGGGCGACGCGTACAAGGATCACGGCCTCGTGTTCGCCAAGGAGGACGGCGACCCGGCGCGGCCCGACGAGGCAACGCGCGCGTTCGCGGCCCTCGTCGACGAGGCCGGCCTGCGCCGGGTTCGGCTGCACGACCTTCGACACGGGTACGCATCGCTTCTGCTCGCCGGTGGCGTGCAGCTTGAGACCGTGTCGAAGATGCTCGGGCACTCTGGGATTCAGATCACGTCGAAGGTGTACGCACACCTTCTGCCCGGTGAGGCGCGCAAGGGCGCGGAGCGGGCCGCGGCGCTCATCCCCCGGGCACGGAAGACTCCGTCTGAGCGATCTTCCGGCGAGCGTGACCACTCTGTGACCACCCCGCGGGCAGAATCGGCCCCGGACGCGGGACCCGAGTCCGACGCCGAACGCTCCGACGCAGGTCAGAACGATTTTGCCCGTGAAGGGCAGAGTGGGGCGGGTGGGACTCGAACCCACGGCCGACGGATTATGAGTCCGCTGCTCTAACCGGCTGAGCTACCGCCCCATAGCGGCGTGTCGCGTACACGTGTGCGCGCCGTCTGCCGCAGCATAGCCGCTCATACGATCTCCTGCCTCGGATGGTCGGCTACCGCGATGCCTTCATGACCTTGAGGACTCCGCAGCGTGCCGTGTGGTTCCCGTGAGGTGCCGGGAGCCTGCCGGGAGTACCCGTGGGGCATGAATCCGGACATGAAAAAGGACCCCGCGGGGTCCTCGTTCACGATGCTCCCCCGACTGGACTCGAACCAGTAACCTGCCGGTTAACAGCCGGCTGCTCTGCCAATTGAGCTACAGGGGACCGAGCTCCTCGGACTGGACTCGAACCAGTAACCTGCCGGTTAACAGCCGGCTGCTCTGCCAATTGAGCTACCGAGGAATGTCTCGTTGCATCGAACGCATCCACCCGGGTATCCGCCAGGGGGCGCGCGCTCGCTGCGACACATACATTAGCGCAAGCAGGGGGGTGCTCCGCCAATCGGTACTCCCCGGCACCACAGAGCCAGAGCTAGGGAAGGGTGGCCGCCATGCGTTACCGGCTCACGTTCGTCGTCGGACTCGCGGTGGGATACGTGCTGGGCACGAGGGCCGGACGGGAGCGTTACGAGCAGTTGCGGAAGTCCGCCCGTCAGGTCGCGCAGAACCCCGCGGTGCGCAACACCGCCGAGTCGGCGGCCCAGCAGGGCAGGCACTTCGCCGACAGGGCGTACACCGCGGTGAGCGACAAGGTCGGGGACCGGATGCCCGACTCGGTGGCCCAGCGGGTGCGTTCCCTGCGTGAACGCGGCACGAACGGCAGTGGTGCGGACGACTGGGGCACCAGCAACACCTGACGACATCCGGCGGCGGCCGGGGCTCGTGGCTCCCGCCGGGTAAGGACACCTCTCGCGGTGCGGCAGAATTTCGGGCATGGGGATAGTCGCCGGGCTGGACAGTTCGCCCGATTTCACTCGTATCGTCGTCTGCGACTCGGACACCGGTGCCGTGTTGCGCCAGGGTTACGCGCCGCATCCGCTGGAGAGCCCCGAGGGCGGGGGCCGGCCCGCAGACGTCGATCCGCAGGCCTGGCTGCTGTCCCTCGGGGAGGCCGCCGGCGGCGGGCTGCTGGAGGGCGTGCAGGCCATCGGCGTGTCGGCGCAGGCGAACTCCGTCGTGCCGCTGGACGCGCAGGGCACCGCCGTGCGCCCGGCCATGGTGGGCGGCGACAAGCGCTCCCAGGTGGCGGCGGCCGATCTGATCGACGCGCTCGGCGGGCGCGAGGCGTGGGCGCAGGCCGTGGGCTCGGTGCCGCAGGCCGCGCAGCCGGTGACCAAGCTCCGCTGGCTGGCCAGGACCGAGCCCGAGGCCGCCGCGCGGACCGCGGTACTGCTCCAGGCCCACGACTGGCTGGTGTGGCAGCTGCTCGGGCGGCCGGTCCGGCGGACCACCGACCGGGGCGGGGCGTCCGGGACCGGCTACTGGTCGGCGGCGAGCGGAGGTTACCGGCCCGATCTGGTCGAGCTGGCGCTCGGGCACCAGGTGATGCTGCCGGAGGTGATCGGTCCCGCCGAGGCGGCCGGTACGACGCCGGAGGGACTGCTGATCTCCGCCGGGACCGGCGAGACGATGGCCGCCGCCTTCGGGCTGGGGATCGGACTGGGTGACGCGGTGGTGTCCCTGGGCGCGTCCGGGTCGGTGATGGCCGTGCACCACGAGGCGCTCGTCGACCAGTCCGGCATGATCACCTCGCTGGCGGACGCCACCGGCATGCACCTGCCGGTCGTCACCACGCTGAACGCCGTACGGACCCTGCGCGGCGCCGCCGAGCTGCTCGGCGTGCCGGACCTGGAGAGCCTGTCCGAGCTGGCGATGAAGTCGACGCCGGGCGCGCACGGGCTGGTGCTGCTCCCCTACCTGGAGGGCGAGCGCACACCGAACCTGCCGCACACCGCCGGGACGCTGGCCGGGCTGCGGCGCGAGTCGATGCGGCCGGAGCATCTGGCGCGGGCCGCGTTCGAGGGGATGCTGTGCGGTCTCGCCGACGCCCTCGACGTGCTGCGCTCCCGGGGTGTCGACGTACGGCGGGTGTTCCTGCTGGGCGCGGCGGCCGAGCTGCCGGCCGTGCAGGCTGCGGCGCCCGCGCTGTTCGGGACGCAGGTCGTCGTGCCGCAGCCGGCGGACTACGCGGCGATCGGCGCGGCCCGGCAGGCGGCCTGGGCGCTGGGCGTGTCCCAGGGCACGCTGGACCCGCGCACTCCCCCCGTCTGGCAGGGCGCGGTCGCACAGGTGCTGGAGCCGGGCGAGGAACTGGCCGTGGGGCAGGCCGTGCGCCAGCAGTTCGTGTCGGTGCGGGAGCAGACCCATCCGGGCGCGCTGCACGCGTGAGGACGCCCATAAGGCCGGAAGTAGCGCGCTGTTGGGTTAATCGGTTGAGGTAACGCGGGTGGAGTGTCCGACGATGGGGGCCACGGGCAACCAACTGCCCCTGTCGTCGACTCCGAGAGATCCAGCGTGCTCATACGACTCCTGCGGACCTATCTCAAGCCCTACAGAAAACCCATCGCCCTGCTGGTGGCGCTGCAGTTCCTGCAGACCTGCGCCTCCCTCTACCTGCCGACCCTGAACGCGGACATCATCGACAACGGTGTCGTGCGGGGCGACTCCGGTTACATCCTGAGCTTCGGCGCCGTGATGATCGGCATCTCGCTGGCCCAGGTGGTGTGCAACATCGGCGCCGTCCACTACGGTGCGCGGACCGCGGCGGCGCTCGGCCGGGACGTGCGCGGCGCCGTCTTCGACCGGGTGCAGTCCTTCTCTGCCCGCGAGGTCGGCAGCTTCGGCGCGCCCTCGCTGATCACCCGGACGACCAACGACGTGCAGCAGGTCCAGATGCTGGCCCTGATGACGTTCACGCTGATGGTGTCGGCGCCCATCATGTGCGTCGGCGGTGTCGTGATGGCGCTCGGCCTGGACGTGCCGCTGTCCGGGGTGCTGGTCGCGGTCGTGCCGGTGCTGGCGATCTGCGTGACGCTGATCGTGCGGCGGCTGCGGCCGCTGTTCCGGGCCATGCAGGAGCGGCTGGACGCGGTGAACCGGGTGCTGCGCGAGCAGATCACCGGCAACCGCGTCATCCGGGCCTTCGTGCGGGACGAGTACGAGCAGCGGCGCTTCCGGAAGGCCAACGCCGACCTCACCGACGTGGCGCTGGGCACCGGCAACCTGCTCGCGCTGATGTTCCCCGTGGTCATGACGGTGGTGAACGTGTCGTCGGTCGCGGTGGTGTGGTTCGGGGCCCACCGGATCGAGAGCGGCGGGATGCAGATCGGTGACCTGACCGCGTTCCTCGCCTACCTGATGCAGATCGTCATGGCCGTGATGATGGCCACCTTCATGTTCATGATGGTGCCGCGCGCGGAGGTGTGCGCCGAGCGCATCCAGGAGGTCCTGGAGACCGAGAGCAGTGTGGTGCCGCCGGTGGCGCCGGTCACCGAGCTGCGCCGGCACGGGCATCTGGAGGTGCGGGGGGCCGGTTTCCGCTACCCCGGTGCCGAGGAGCCGGTGCTCCGGGACATCGGCCTGACGGCCCGGCCGGGTGAGACGACCGCCGTCATCGGCTCGACCGGCAGCGGCAAGTCCACCCTGCTCGGGCTGGTCCCCCGGCTGTTCGACGCCACGGAGGGCGAGGTACTGGTCGACGGGGTGGACGTACGGGCCCTCGACCCGAAGGTGCTGGCCCGGACCGTGGGGCTGGTGCCGCAGAAGCCGTATCTCTTCGCGGGCACGGTCGCGACCAACCTGCGCTACGGCAATCCGGACGCCACGGACGAGGAACTGTGGCACGCGCTGGAGGTGGCGCAGGCCAGGGAGTTCGTCTCCGCGCTGGAGGCCGGTCTGGACGCGCCGATCTCGCAGGGCGGCACCAACGTGTCGGGGGGCCAGCGGCAGCGGCTCGCCATCGCCCGCACCCTCGTCCAGCGCCCGGAGATCTACCTCTTCGACGACTCGTTCTCCGCCCTCGACTACGCCACCGACGCCGCGCTCCGCGCCGAGCTGGGCCGGGAGACGGCCGAGGCGACCGTGGTGATCGTGGCGCAGCGCGTGGCGACCATCCGGGACGCGGACCGGATCATCGTCCTGGACGAGGGGCGGGTGGTCGGCGTGGGCCGGCACCACGAGCTGATGGCGGACAACGAGACCTACCGGGAGATCGTGCTCTCCCAGCTGACGGAAGCGGAGGCTGCCTGATGGCCGGGCCTGCGGGTCGCATGATGGCCGGGGGCGGCCCCGACCAGCGTTCGATGGACTTCAAGGGGTCGGGCAAGCGGCTCCTCGCCCAGTTCCGGCCGGAGCGGGTGACCCTGTACACGCTGCTGGCGTGTGTGGTCGTCAGCGTCGGCCTCAGTGTGGTCGGGCCGAAGATCCTCGGCGAGGCCACCGACCTGGTCTTCTCGGGGATCGTCGGGCGGGACATGCCGTCCGGGGCCACGAAGGAGCAGGTGCTGGAGTCCATGCGGGAGCGCGGTGACGGCAACGTCGCCGACATGCTCCGCAGTACGGACTTCACGCCGGGGCAGGGCATCGACTTCGGCGCGGTGGGCGAGGTGCTGCTGCTGGCGCTGGCGGTGTTCGGCGCCGCCGGGCTGCTGATGGCGGTGGCCACCCGGCTGGTGAACCGCGCGGTCAACCGGACCATGTTCCGGATGCGGGAGGACGTGCAGACGAAGCTGTCCCGGCTGCCGCTGTCGTACTTCGACAAACGGCAGCGCGGCGAGGTGCTGAGCCGGGCGACGAACGACATCGACAACATCGGGCAGACGCTCCAGCAGTCGATGGGCCAGCTGATCAACTCGCTGCTGACCATCATCGGCGTGCTGGCGATGATGTTCTACGTCTCCTGGATCCTGGCGCTGGTGGCGCTGGTGACCGTGCCGCTGTCGTTCGTGGTGGCCACGCGGGTGGGCAAGCGGTCGCAGCCGCAGTTCGTGCAGCAGTGGCGCTCGACGGGCGCGCTCAACGCGCACATCGAGGAGATGTACACCGGGCACACGCTGGTGAAGGTGTTCGGGCGGCAGGAGGAGTCGGCGAAGCAGTTCGCCGAGCAGAACGACGCGCTGTACGAGGCCGGGTTCAAGGCGCAGTTCAACAGCGGGATCATGCAGCCGCTGATGATGTTCGTGTCCAACCTGAACTACGTGCTCGTCGCGGTGGTCGGCGGTCTGCGGGTGGCCTCCGGTTCCCTGTCCATCGGTGACGTGCAGGCCTTCATCCAGTACTCCCGGCAGTTCTCGATGCCGCTGACGCAGGTCGCGTCGATGGCGAACCTGGTGCAGTCCGGCGTGGCGTCGGCGGAGCGGGTCTTCGAGCTGCTGGACGCCGAGGAGCAGTCGGCGGACCCGATCCCGGGTGTCCGGCCGGAGGACCTGCGCGGGCGGGTGGAGCTGGAGCGCGTGTCGTTCCGGTACGACCCGGAGAAGCCGCTGATCGAGGACCTGTCGCTGAAGGTGGAGCCGGGGCACACCGTCGCCATCGTCGGCCCGACGGGCGCCGGCAAGACCACCCTGGTCAACCTGCTGATGCGGTTCTACGAGGTCTCCGGCGGCCGGATCACCCTGGACGGCGTGGACATCGCCACCATGTCCCGGGACGAGCTGCGCTCCGGCATCGGCATGGTGCTCCAGGACACCTGGCTGTTCGGCGGCACCATCGCGGAGAACATCGCGTACGGGGCGTCGCGGGAGGTCACCCGCGGGGAGATCGAGGAGGCGGCGCGGGCCGCGCACGCCGACCGGTTCGTGCGGACGCTGCCCGACGGCTACGACACGGTGATCGACGACGAGGGCACGGGGGTGAGCGCGGGCGAGAAGCAGCTGATCACGATCGCGCGGGCGTTCCTGTCCGACCCGGTGATCCTGGTCCTCGACGAGGCGACGAGTTCCGTGGACACCCGTACCGAGGTGCTGATCCAGAAGGCGATGGCCAAGCTGGCGCACGGGAGGACGTCCTTCGTCATCGCGCACCGGCTGTCGACGATCCGCGACGCCGACGTGATCTTGGTGATGGAGAATGGGTCCATCATCGAGCAGGGCACGCACGGCGAGCTGCTGGCGGCCGGGGGCGGGTACGCCCGCCTGTACGCGGCGCAGTTCGCGCAGGCGGTCGCCGAGGTCGACTGACCGCGCGGCCACGGACACGAGGGGGAACGGGACATGACGGCGCACGAGGACGGGAACCAGGGACGGGGCCCCGGGCAGCCGGAGGCGAACGCGGCACCGGCCGAGGCCGGGGCCGGTACCGGACGCCGGTCGGACACGGCGCTGGGACTGTGGCTGCCGATCGGGGTCGCCCTGGGCGTCAGCCTCGGGCAGCTCAGCGGCAACCTGGGCGCGGGCGTCGCACTCGGGATCGGGTGCGGCGTGGCGATCGGCGCCGGCATCGACGCCAAGAAGCGGCGGGAGGCGGGCCCGGGCGCCTGACCGTCCCGCCTCAGTCGAGGTACCCGCGCAGCTGGTCCGCGTAGGCGTGGTCCCGGAGCTTGTTGAGCGTCTTGGACTCGATCTGGCGGATCCGCTCGCGGGTGACGCCGAAGATGCGGCCTATCTCCTCCAGCGTGCGGGGGCGGCCGTCGGCCAGGCCGTAGCGGAGCTGGACGACCTTGCGCTCGCGTTCGCCGAGGGTGGAGAGCACCGCCTCCAGGTGCTGGCGCAGCAGCAGGAACGCGGCCGACTCGACGGGGCTGGCGGCGTCGCCGTCCTCGATCAGGTCGCCGAGGGCGACGTCGTCCTCCTCGCCGACCGGGGCGTGCAGGGAGACCGGCTCCTGGGCGAGGCGCAGCACCTCGCCGACCCGCTCGGGGGCCAGCTCCAGGTGGGCGGCGACCTCCTGCGGGGTCGGCTCGTAGCCGCGTTCCTGGAGCATGCGGCGCTGGACCCGGATCACCCGGTTGATCAGCTCGACGACGTGGACGGGGACGCGGATGGTGCGTGCCTGGTCGGCGAGGGCGCGGGACATGGCCTGGCGGATCCACCAGGTGGCGTACGTGGAGAACTTGTAGCCGCGGGCGTAGTCGAACTTCTCCACGGCCCGGATCAGGCCCAGGTTCCCCTCCTGGACCAGGTCGAGCATGGTCAGTCCCCGCCCGACGTACCGCTTGGCCACCGACACGACGAGCCGCAGGTTCGCCTCGATCAGGCGCCGCTTGGCCAGGCGGCCCATGACGACGAGCCGGTCGAGGTCGTGGGCGAGCCGGCTGTCCAGGTCGGCGGCGAGCCGCAGCTTCTCCTCGGCGAACAGCCCGGCCTCCACGCGCCGGGCGAGGTCGACCTCCTCGGCCGCGGTGAGCAGCGGGATCCGGCCGATCTCCCGCAGGTACTGGCGGAACAGGTCGGAGGAGGGCCCACCGCTCTCCGTGCGGGTGGGCGGCGGCGGTTCGGGGGCGTCGGCCTCGAGGTCGGGGCCGGACGCCTCGGCCTCGGGGGCGTCGGCCGGGTCACCGGGGTGGCCGGCCGCTTCGGGGGCGTCCGCAGTGGGCGGCTCGTCCGGCCGGTTCTCGGGGTGGTGCACGGCACGGTGCTGCGCGGGCATCGCGACGAGGACGCCGCTCACCGCGTCCGGCTCCGTGCCGTCGGTACTGGTGTCGGTCTGGGCGAGGGTCTGGGTCTGCACGGGGGCGACCTCCAGGATGGACGCGGCCGAGGGGGACGGCAGCGGTACTTCGGGAGCGGAGCCGGCTCACTCGCCGCTGTCCGTCCCGCACGCGTTGAACGGAGCCGCGGGTTCCAGGGACCCGTCACGACGGATCGGCCGCGCTCCGAGGACTCAGGCACCGCACCCCAGTGTGGGGTACGACACATCACCGCCACGAGGGGCGTGCGGCGACTTTTTGCGGCCGGGCCCGACGGTGACCGGCCGGAATCGGAGTAACCCGAGCGGGCCCGGAAGCACGACCCGCCTCGGCGATCGGGCAGGCCGGTGACGGGCTCACGCCGGGGCGTGAGGGGCGCGTTCACGGCTTGTGCGGGGGCTCATTTCCCGCTGTTACGTAAAGACGATATCCAAATCAGCCATTTCACCGTAGAACCGGTGTCCTGTTGTGCTGCACTGGCTATTCGTTGACCGGTAACGACAACTCCCATCCCCGCTCGCGAATGAGGGCCGGTTCATGACGACGGTGCTGCTGGTGCACGAGATCGCACTGTGGAGGGCTTCACTTGCCTGCCTTCTGAGTACGGACGGTGAAATTCAGGTCAGAGTTACGACCAAGGGCGAGGTCAGAAACGCGGCCAAGGAGACCCTGCCCGATGTGTTCCTCACCGATCTGGACTGTCCGGACTCCGTTGAAGTGCTCGCCGAAGTGGAGTCGCTCCGGTGTCCCGACGGCACAGGGGGAGCCCTCGTCGTCCTGGCCCGCGGGGACCGGCCCGGCGCGCTGCGCAGGGCCTTCGACGCCGGAGCGCGCGGATACATCGACAAGTTCGGCACGGTGAGCGGCCTGCCGGAGATCATGCACAAGATCGCCTGCGGCGGACGGCACATCGACGAGTCGCTCGCTTTCGGTCTGCTTCAGGCCGCGGATGTCCCGTTGTCCCGAAGGGAACTGGGGGTACTCGCGCTCGCCGCGGAAGGGGAGTCCGTGTCGGCGATCGCCGGTGCGCTGCACCTGACGAACGGAACCGTACGGAACTACCTGGCCGCCGCCATACGGAAGACCGGAGCGCGCAACCGGCTGGACGCCATACGGCTGTCCAAGCAATTCGGCTGGCTGTGACCGGTGTGCGTACTCCCGGAGTGCGACCCGTCCTAATGGCCGTGGACACCGGTCAGTTCGCCATAGAGCGCCGAGCACTCCCGCAGTTCGTCCGGTGTCCCGCACTCGACCCGGGTGCCGTCCATCACCAGTACGCGATCGGCGCGCAATGCGGAGGCCGGACGGTGGGCGATGACCACCAGAGTGCGGGCCCGCTCCGCGAGGGCGTTCTCCGCGCGTGCCTCGGCCACCGGATCGAGCCCGCTGCACGCCTCGTCCAGGATGAGCAGCGGGGCCGTCGCCAGATGCGCCCGTCCCAGAGCGACGAGCTGCCGCTCCCCCTGGGACAGGCTGTCCGGTACGACCGTCCTGTCCAACCCGCCCAGCCGTTCCAGCAGTGAGTCCAGCCCGAGCGCCTGCACGGTCGCGGCGATCTCCCGGTCCGACGCGCCGGGGCGCAGATAGCGCAGGTTGTCCCGCAGCGAGGCGGTGAACACGAACGCGTTCTGCGGCAGGAGCGTGCGTACGGAGGTCGGCTCCCACGACGTACTCGCCCTGTCCCACCAGCGCACCTCGCCGGTGGACGGTGCGACCACGCCCGCCAGCAGACCCGCCAGAGTGGACTTGCCGGTGCCGCTGGGGCCCATCACCGCGAGGCGCTCGCCCGTCCGGACGCGCAGGTCCAGCCGGTCCACCACCGGGCGGGCGCCGACGCCGTACGCGAAGGTCACTCCCCGCAGCTCCGCCTCGTGCCGGGGGGCCCGGGACACCTCCTGGACCGGGACGCGGCGATCCGGTCCGGCCGGGGGAGGCACCGGGTCGGTGAAGCGGTCCAGGACCACCACCAGGCGCCCGCCCGCCGTCCCCAGCATGCTCATCAGGGCGTTCACGGCCGGTGCCAGAGCCTGCGTCAGGTACGTCAGCGCGCCCGTCAGCGCGCCGCCCGACAGCCCCTGCCGCAGCAGCCAGGGCGCGGCGAACAGCAGGACCACCGGTGGCACCCGGCCGCACAGGGCCGTCGCCACGACGCGCACGGCGTTCCAGCGGGCCAGCCGCCGCGCGGCCCGGGCCTGTGCGCGGGCGAGGTCCCGGCCGGTGCCGGACACCGCCGCCCGCGCTCCGGCCGCCGCGATGTCGCGCAGGGCGGACGCGGTCTGCCCCGCATGGGCGGCGTACGCCTCGTCGGCGGCCAGATACGCGCGCTGCCGGGCCGCCATCGGTGCCAGGGTGAGCAGGAACAGCGCCAGCCCCAGGGCGATCGGGGGCAGGACGACCAGCAGCAGCCGTGGTGCCAGGGCCGCCATCCCGGCCAGGGCGCCCGCCGTGGTGAAGACGAACGACCGCAGGGCCAGAACCAGGCCGGCCCAGCCGTCCCGGGCGATCTCGCTCTGATGCGTCACCTGGGACACCGCGCCGGTGGACGTCTCCCCGGGGCGGTCGAGCGCGCCGACGAGCGCACGGGCCACGGCCCGCCGCACCAGACCGTCCCGGAACGGTTCCACCAGGTCCGCGAGCCGCCCGAAGACCCCGTGGGTCGCGAGTCCCGCCGGGAGCGTGACGAGGGCGGCGAGCAGCAGCCAGAGCAGGCCGGCCGCCGGACGGCCCGCGAGGAACCCGTCGTCCAGCGCGCGGGCGACCCCGTACCCCCCGGCGAAGGTCTGTACGAACTCCAGGGTCGACCAGGCCGCCAGGCGCCCCAGGACGCCGGTGCGGGCGCGCAGGAAGACCACGCCCTCCCGGGCCACCCGCCGCAGCCCCCGGTCGGATGTGTCCTCGCGGGCGGCGGGCGCCGTCATACGCGTTCCTTCCCGCCAGGCGGCCGGGGCGCCTCCTCGGCGCCTGTCCTCGCCGCGTCCTGGTGTGCCGGGGCGTGGAAGACCGACCGATAGGCCGGATCCGCCCACAGCTCGTCGTGCCGGCCCACCCCGCGCACCGTGCCGCCCTCCAGCCAGACGACCTGGTCCGCACCGGCGGCGGCGGACAGCTTGTGGGCGACGATCAGACGGGTCGTCGTGCCGGCCAGGCCGTCGAGTTCCCGGCGCACCCGCCGTTCGGTCACCGTGTCGAGCCCCGACGTGGCGTCGTCCAGGATCATCAGGCGGCCCCGGTGCGCGAACGCGCGGGCCAGTCCGAGCCGCTGGTACTCGCCCCCGGAGAGCGGTGCGCCGGCGGTCGGGGTGTGAAAGCCGTGCGGCAGCAGTTCGACGAAGTCGGCCGCCGCCGCGCGGGCCGCCGCGCGGACCGCCCCGGGCGACGGACGGGGCACCCCGAACGCGATCGCCTCCTCCACCGTCGCCCCGGCCAGCACCGGCCGGGCGAACGCGTACGACACCTCGTGGCGCAGCCGCACCGGCTCGACGCCGTCCAGCGGCACCCCGTCCAGGACGACCGTCCCTGCGTCCGGGTCGGTGAGGCGCCCCGCGACCGCTGCCAGCACCGACTTGCCCGATCCGGACCGCCCGACCACGGCCACCGACGTACCCCCGGGCACCGTGAACCCCACGTCGCGCAGGACGTACGCTCCGTCGCGTACGACGTCCACGCCCCGCAGCTCCAGCGTGCCCCGGCCGTCCGGGGGAAGGTCCAGCGAGCGGTGCGGTACGGCGGGCAGAGCGAGCAGGGGTGCCAGCCGGCGCGCCGCCGTACGGCTTCGCTGGAGCGAACCCAGCGCACCCGTCAGCGAGCCGATGCCGACGGCGAGCATGGCGTACCGCGAGGCCGCCACCAGCCCGCCGATGTCGATCGCCCCGGCCGACAGGCGCAGCCCGGCCACCCCGACGACCAGCACGGTCAGCAGGGGCAGCAGGACGGCACTGCGCGCCGACGCGCTGCCGTAGACCGCCCAGGTGCGCCGTCCGTGGGTGCCGAGCGCGGCCAGCGGTTCGAGGATCCTGGCGTACTCGCGGGCCCCGGTACCGGCCGCGCGGATGGTCGCCGCGCCGTCCAGGGCCTCGGTGAGCCGTGCGGCCAGCACGGCCTGCTCGGCCTGGTAGTCGGCCGACGCGTCCGCCGTACGGCGGGTGAACGTGCTGAGGAGGAGGAGCACGGCGGGGAAGCCGGCGAGCAGGGCGAGCGCCGTCCAGACGTCCACCAGGACCAGCCCGGTCAGGCCGCCCAGCGGCAGCAGGACCCCGGCGACCGCACCCGCGGCCGTGACGGGGGCCGCGGCCGCGTCCGGGGCGTTGGCCGTCAGACGGGTGGTCAGGTCTCCGGCGGGGACGGCCTGTGCGTGCCGGGGTTCGGCGCGCAGCACCCGGTCCAGCGCCCGCGTCCGCATCCGTGCGGCGAGCCCCGCCGTCGTGGTGCCGCCGACGACCGCGGCGGTGGCGTCGAGGAGGACCTCGGCGGCGGTCAGGGCGGCGCACAGCCACAGCGCGGCCCAGGGGACGGTGTCCCCGGCCACCACGCCGTTCACGGCGCTGCCCAGCGCGGCGGGCAGCAGGACCGCGGCCACGGCGGCGCCCGTCGAACAGGCCCCTACCGCCAGTACGGCGACGGCGCTCCGACGGGTCGGCATGCGCGGAATCAAGCGAAGGTCCCTCCGCCGGGTGCGGATACGTCTGCGCGCGGGCAGGGGCGACGGCCGGACCCGGGAACGCTCCCGGGACCGGCCGGCCGCCGGCGGGCCGTACGGTGGATCACCGTCTGGCACGCCTGCCTCGCGTCACGGGGTGCAGAGCACCACGCTGAGCGAGCTGTACTCGCAGACGAGCAGGCTGACCTGGCTGCCGGTCGCCACCTCGCCGAAGGACTCCTCCGCCGGGGTGTCCAGAGCCTGGAGGTCGAGAAGTGCCATGATGCTGTTCCTCTCTCGTGACTGATGGATCGTTATTTGTGCACGGTCCCCGAGGAGACCGGTCCGTGGGCCGCGCGGTGCGGCGGTGTGGGCCGCCGGAGCGGCAGGAAGGGCAGGGCCACCGGATGCCCGGCGAAGGCGCTGCCCAGCGCGAGGAGGCAGCCGGCCGTCCCGGTCGACAGGTCCATCGACAGGCGCATGAGCTGCTCCCCGGCGAAGGCGAGCCCTCCCCCGTACGGCAGGGCGTGCAGATCGAGCAGCCCGGTGTGGCGGCGTATCACCCCGTGCAGTTCCGCGGGGTCGCCCGCACCCGTGCGTGCCAGGTGCAGGATCAGTCCGGCAGTGCCCCGGAACAGACCCGGCTGGATGTAGAAGGTCGACCGGCAGGCCCGCAGCAGGGCGTGCCGGGCGGTGTCCAGCGCCTCGTCCGGCCGGTGCGCCAGGTAGTCGTCGATGACCAGGGCGATCCCGGCACTGCCCGCCCCCAGGTACGGCATGGTGCGCCTGCCCTCGACCACCAGCAGGGCGTCGTCGGCGCCGGGCCGGCAGCGGGCGAGGTCGCGGTGGAGGGCGACCGCGGCGAGGTCCAGCAGAGCGGCGTCCCCGGTGGCCTCGTACCGGCGGATCAGCAGCAGGGCGATCCCGGTCGCCCCGTGCAGCAGCCCGGTGCCCGGCAGCGGGCGGTTCTCGGTGAGCGTACGGACGGCCAGGGCGGTGCAGTGGTCGGCGGCCCGGGACAGTACGGCGGCGTCGGCGGCGGACGCGGTGCGGGCGAGGTCCGCCAGGGCCAGTGCGATGCCCGCGAGGCCGCTGTGCAGGCCCGCGGAGAGCCCGCCGAAGGGCTGCCGGGCGGCGAGCAGGGCCAGTCGCGTGGCCGGCTCGGCGCGGCCGAGCCGGGCGAGCGTCCAGGCGATGCCCGTGAGCCCGTCGTACAAGCCTGGCGGAGTGCCGGGGGCCGGGTCGCAGGACCGTTCCTCCAACCAGTCCAGAGCGTCCGGACAGGAGGCGGCGCCCGTCTCGTGCAGTGCGTACAGCACACCCGCCGCGCCGTTCCCGAGGGACTGGCCGCCGGCCGGTGTCGCGAACTGGGCGATGTCACCGGGGAAGCAGCGGTCGTCGCGCTCCGGGGTACGGGAGGCGAAAATCGCGCGGGCCATGGCGTCCCGGCTGAGCGGCCAGTCGGCGGCGGCCGGCGGTACGGGGTCCGGGCCGCGGTCCGGAGTGCCTGGCACGCGGGTCACGGCATTCGTACGGCCGACGGGGGCGGTGCGTTCGGGGAGCGCCTCGGGCAGGCCCCGGAGTATCTCCCCCACCGCCCCGTCCAGCGTGCCCGGTGCGAGGCCGAAGACCCGCTCCGCGTGCGCGGCCAGCGGGGCCGCCTTGCGCCGGTCGATGAAGAAGAGCGTGGTGAGCGGGAGGAGGAGCGCGATGCGCAGGCACGCCAGCGCGTAGTCGTCGATGTCCGTGCCGCGCCGGTCGGAAGGCGCCACGAAGGCCGGGTTGGCCACGATCTGCCGGCCGCGCTCACGGGCCGGGGCAGCAGCCTCGAAGTCGAGCAGGACGACCCGCGTCCCGTCGTCGGCGACCATGATGTTGCTCATGTGCAGGTCGCTGACGACCAGCCCGCGCCCGTGGACGTCCCGTACCGCCCGCTCGACCATCGTGTACATCCGGGTGGCCCACGCCGCGTGCTCCGCGAGCGCCCCCGGTGCCGGGTCGGTGCCGACCAGGGGGAAGCGCCGGGCGAAGACGGTGTTGAGCGTGTCACCCGTGATGTGTTCGAGCACGAGGAAGCGGTGCCCGCCGATGTCGAGCACGTCGCGGACGGCCGGCACGCAGTCGAGCCCGGCCAGCCGTTCGAGGGCGGTGCGCTCTCGTTCCAGCCGGACGGTCGCGTCGGCTCCGTCGGCGGCGAGTCCCGCGTGCGGGCGCGCTTCCTTGAGCACGACGGGCTCCCCGCTGCGGTCGTCCCGCCCGAGATAGACGCCCCCGCCGTTGGAGAAGTGCAGCGCGCGTTCCACGCTGTACGGCACGCCGTCCAGGCTCACCGCGGCCCGGGCCTCCAGGTGGGGCAGCAGGAAGGACGGTGTGCTCACCCACTCCGGGACGACCAGCGACGGTCCGCGCGGATCCGGGACGAGCCTGCCCTCCGGATCGGCTATCGCGGGTACCAGCCGTCCGTCCGGCATGGCACAGAAGCGCGGCGCGAACGCCCCGTACCGCACGTGCACCGGTCCGGTGCCGCAGCGCAGGTCGCTGAGGATGCCGGGGCCGTGCTCGCCCTCCAGCAGCCGCATCAGGCCGGTGCAGACCTCGGGGAAGTCGTCGTCCGCGAGCGGGTAGACGGTGATGAACTTGCCGCTGCCCGCACGGTCCGCGTACTTGGCGTTCCGCAGGTGCAGCAGGCGCGGCCCGGGTATGAACTTGAACGGCAGTCCCCGGCCGAGGCAGTAGTCGGCCACCTTGCCGAGCACCGCCGGCGCGTTGTCGAGCCCGGCCGAGACGTGGATCTTCCAGCCCTGGGAGGGCACCCGGGCGCTCCGCGGGCTGAACGACATCCAGTCCCCTCGCCGCGAGCGCTCCCAGCCCTCGGGCACGGGACCGCACGCCGGACCGTACAGCGCACCGGTCTCCTCGGCGGCGTCGGAGGAACGGTGGGGAGCGTCGTAGAAGTGTCTGTCCGTCGTGCAGTACGACGCGTACTCCGGGTTCACCCTCGCTCCTCTGCTCGCACGTTTTCGTCGGCAGGGAGAAAAGTGCCACGGTGCCGAAGGGGCCGATAGTCGCGGATGTCATGACGGGAGACAGGCGACGGATATGGGAAACGCATCTGCGTCCCGCACATCCGCCCGGGCGCCGTGTGCCCGTACGCAGGCTGGGGCCATGATCCGAACAGGAGTGCCACACATGCGCGAAGAGAACACATGTTCTACTTTCGATGCCCTGTTCTCGATTCACGGCCTCCAGGCGCGGCGCCGTCGTGCCCGTCATCCGGCAGGAGTGCGTCGTCGAGGTGTGCCCGGGAGCTGGATCCCGCGGGAGGCCGCCAGGCGTGACCGAGCTGGACGACGGCCGGCGCCCCACCGCGCCACGGACCGCTAGAGCGCGGCGGCGCCCTGTGCGCCCAGGGTCCGGTCGTACTGCTGGAGGACCCACAGCTCGTTCTGGACGGCGGCCAGCTCGGCGGGGTCGCCGTGGCCGGCCAGGCGGGTGAGGCGGCCCGTGATGTCGCGGATGCGGCGCTCGACGGCGCGGCGCCGGACGGTGACCAGCTGGGCTCCCGCGTAGACCTCGTCGACGCCCTTCACGCCCCGGTGCAGCAGGATCGCCTCGACCGCCAGCTCGGTGACCATGGCGCGGACGGCGTCGTCCGGGGCGGCCTCGCGGACGCGGACCAGATAGCCCTGCGGGTCCTCCACGCCGGACTCGGCGCCGCCCGCCTCCATGATGGCCTCGCGTACGGCGGCGTAGGGCGGGGCGGTGAACTCGTCGACGCCGTACGCGTCGAAGGCCGGGGAGACCAGCTCGGGGCGCTGGAGGGCGAGCTTGAGCAGTTCGCGTTCGGTGGCGAAGACGGGGTTGCGCAGGTTCAGCGCCGGGCCGCGGGGGCCCGGCCGTCCGGGGGTGGCGTACGGCTGCGGGGCGCCGGCGCCGCGCTGCTGCCGGTCCGGGGCGGGGCCCTTGCCGCCGCGGTCGCGGGCCCAGCGGGCCAGCTGGGCGATGCGCTTGACCACGAACTGCGTGTCGAGGATGCCGAGCATGCCGGCGAGCTGCACGGCGACCTCGTGCTGGGCGCCGCTGTTCTTGATGCGGGCGACGACCGGGGCGGCCTCGTCCAGGGCGGCGGCGCGGCCGGCCGGGGTGTCCAGGTCGTAGCGGCCGACGATCTGGCGGAGCGCGAACTCGAAGAGCGGGGTGCGCGGCTCGACCAGGTCGGCGACCGCGTCGTCGCCCTTGGCCAGGCGCAGGTCGCAGGGGTCCATGCCGTCGGGGGCGATGGCGATGTAGGTCTCGGCGGCGAACTTCTGGTCGTCCTCGAAGGCGCGCAGGGCCGCCTTCTGGCCGGCCGCGTCGCCGTCGAAGGTGAAGATGACGCGGGCCGAGCCGTTGTCCATCAGCAGCCGGCGCAGGATCTTGATGTGGTCGCCGCCGAAGGCGGTGCCGCAGGTCGCGATGGCGGTGGTGACGCCGGCGAGGTGGCAGGCCATGACGTCCGTGTAGCCCTCGACGACCACGGCCCGGGAGGCCTTCGCGATGTCCTTCTTGGCGAGGTCGATGCCGTACAGGACCTGTGACTTCTTGTAGATCGCCGTGTCGGGGGTGTTCAGGTACTTCGGGCCGTTGTCCGCCTCGTAGAGCTTGCGGGCGCCGAAGCCGACGACGTCGCCGCCGATGTCGCGGATGGGCCACATCAGCCGGCCGCGGAAGCGGTCGATGGGGCCGCGGCGGCCCTCCTGGGCGAGCCCGGACAGGAGCAGCTCCTTGTCGCTGAAGCCCTTGCCGCGCAGGAAGCGGGTGAGGTGGTCCCAGCCCTGGGGGCTGTAGCCGACGGAGAAGTGCTGGGCGGCGGCCTGGTCGAAGCCGCGGTCGGCGAGGAAGGCGCGGCCGGTGTCGGCCTCGGGGCTGGTCGCCAGCTGCTCCGCGTACCACTGGGCGGCGATCTTGTGGGCCTCGACCAGGCGGATGCGTTCGCCGCGCTGGTGGGCGGGGTTGTAGCCGCCCTCCTCGTAGCGCAGGGTGATGCCGGCCTGGGCGGCCAGGCGCTCGACCGCCTCCGAGAAGGTGAGGTGGTCGATCTTCATCACGAACGTGATGGTGTCGCCGCCCTCCTGGCAGCCGAAGCAGTGGAAGAACCCCTTGCTCGGGCTGACCTGGAAGGACGGGGACTTCTCGTCGTGGAAGGGGCAGAGTCCCTTCAGGTTGCCGCCGCCCGCGTTCCTCAGCTGGAGGTACTCGGACACCACGGCGTCGATCGGGACCGCGTCCCGTACCGCCTTCACGTCCTCGTCGTTGATCCGTCCAGCCACGTGTGAAGTCTACGGCGGTCGGCCGGAAGCTATGCGACGAGGCTTTCGAGGGATACGTGCGGGTTGGCCAGCGCCTCCGTGTCCACCCGCGTCCTGGCGCGGATCAGCTGCTGGATCGGCTCCGTGACGTCCCACACGTTCACGTTCATCCCGGCCAGCACCCGGCCGTCCTTCACCCAGAAGGCGATGAACTCGCGCTTCGCCGCGTCGCCGCGGATCACCACCTGGTCGTACGACCCCGCGGGCGCCCAGCCGGAGTACTCCATGCCCAGGTCGTACTGGTCGGTGAAGAAGTAGGGCACGCGGTCGTGGGCGAGGTCCTCGCCGAGCATCGCGCGGGCCGCGGCGGGACCGCCGTTCAGGGCGTTGGCCCAGTGCTCCACGCGCAGCCGGGTGTCGAAGAGGGCGTGGTGGAAGGAGGCCACGTCGCCGGCGGCGTGGATGTCGGGGTCGGAGGTGCGCAGGTTCGCGTCGACGACGATGCCGCCGCCGTGCGCGCGGTCGGCGATCTCCAGACCCGCGGCCTGGGCCAGCGACGTGCGCGGGGCGGCGCCGATCGCGGCGAGCACGTCGTGGGCGGGGTGTTCCTCGCCGTCGTCGGTGCGGGCGGCCAGCACCATGCCGTCCTGGCCGATGATCTCGGTCAGCTTCACGCCGAAACGGAAGCGGACGCCGTGCGCCTCGTGCAGCTCGGCGAAGACGGCGCCCAGCTCGGGGCCGAGGACGCCGTGCAGCGGGGTCGGTCCGGGCTCGACGACGGTGACCTCCGCCCCGTACTCGCGGGCCGCGGCCGCGACCTCCAGGCCGATCCAGCCGGCGCCGGCGATCACGAGGTGGCCGTTGTCCCGGCCGAGGGAGGCGAGGACGTTCTTGAGGCGCTCGGCGTGGGCGAGGCGGCGCAGGTGGTGGACGCCCGCGAGGCCGGTGCCGGGGACGTCGAGGCGGCGGGGCTCGGCGCCGGTCGCGATGAGCAGCTTGTCGTACCGGGCGCGGGTGCCGTCGTCGCCGTAGTGGACGGTCCTGGCGGCGCGGTCGATCGCGACGACGGTCTGGCCGAGGTGCAGCTCGATGTCGTGCTGGGCGTACCAGGCGGGTTCGTGCACGAAGACGCTGTCGCGTTCCTCCTTGCCGAGGAGGTAGCCCTTGGACAGCGGCGGGCGCTCGTAGGGGTGGTCGCGCTCGTCGCAGATGAGGATCACCCGGCCGGTGAAGCCCTCCGCGCGGAGTGTCTCGGCCGCCTTCGCGCCGGCCAGGCCGCCTCCGACGATGACGAATGTCTGATCCGCGTCGACCACTTGTTGCCTCCTCGTCAGGGTGCCGCCACATGCGAGCGTCCCGCACACGGCGTGGTGCGGGAAGAGGGAGTGACCCGATCAGGCCACGGAGGGCCGTGTTTCGGGGGCCGCCGTGCCTGCCGGGTCACGCCCGTCCCGTCAGTCTCATGGATGCCCCGTCAGCCGGGCGTGAAGCGAGCGGGCCGAGGCGTCGGTGAGGGAGGCGATCTGGTCGACGATCACCCGTTTGCGGGCGCGGTCGTCGGCCGCCTGGTCGAACAGGGTGCGGAACTGGGGGTCGAGGCCGTCCGGGGCGCGGGCGGTGAGCGCCTCGGCCAGCTCGGCGACGACGACGCGCTGGTCGGCGCGGAGCCGTTCCTGCTCGGTGCGCTGCATGACGTAGCGGACGGCGACCGCCTTGAGGACGGCGCACTCCATGCGGATCGGGCGGGGGACGACCAGTTCCGCCGTGTACCGGGTGAGCCGGCCGCCGCCGTACGCGGCCCGGGTGGCGCTCTCCGCGGCGAGGCAGAAGCGGCCGATGAGCTGGCTGGTGGCGTCCTTGAGGCGGGCCTGGGCGACCGCCGAGCCGTCGTAGCCGTGCGGCCACCAGTCCTGGGCGAGGAGGCGGTCGAGGGCGGCGGCGAGTTCGGCGTGGTCGGTGCCGGCGGGGACGTAGCGGCCGACGGCGGCTTCGAAGACGGCCTCGCGCTCGGGGTCGGCGAGCAGGCAGTTCGGGTCGATGTGGCCGGCGTGCAGGCCGTCCTCGACGTCGTGCACGGAGTACGCCACGTCGTCGGCCCAGTCCATGACCTGGGCCTCGAAGCAGGTGCGGGCGCCGGGGGCGTCCTCGCGCAGCCATGCGAAGACGGGCCGGTCGTCGTCGTAGACCCCGAACTTGGGCGAGGCCGGGTCGGTGGGGTGGCCGCCGCGGGGCCACGGGTACTTGGTGGCGGCGTCGAGGGTGGCACGGGTGAGGTTGAGGCCGACCGAACCCTCCTCGGTGAACCGCTTGGGTTCGATGCGGCTGAGGAGCCGCAGCGACTGGGCGTTGCCCTCGAAGCCGCCGCAGTCCTCGGCGAAGTCGTTCAGTGCCTGTTCGCCGTTGTGGCCGAAGGGCGGATGCCCCAGGTCGTGGGCGAGACAGGCGGCCTCGACGAGGTCCGGGTCGCAGCCGAGGGCGGCACCGAGCTCACGGCCCACCTGGGCGCATTCCAGGGAGTGCGTGAGGCGGGTGCGGGGGCTGGCGTCCCAGACGGGGCTGCCCTCCCCCGGCGCGACGACCTGCGTCTTGCCGGCGAGGCGGCGCAGGGCCGAGGAGTGCAGGATGCGGGCGCGGTCGCGTTGGAAGGCGGTGCGGCCGGGGCGTTTGTCCGGCTCGGGGGCGTAGCGGGCGGCTGACGCCGGGTCGTACGGGGGCGGGGGCTGGGGTGCGGTGCCGTCCATGCCAGGAACAGTATGCGAGCGAGCGGCGGGCGCGGCGGGGCGGAAGGCGCGGCAGTCGTGGCGCCCCTAGGGAAGCGCCACTGCCCGGCGTTCCGGGGCGCGGCCCGTCCTCAGTTCCTCGTCGTAGCGGTGCAGGAGCAGGCGGGCCATCGCCGGGTGGGTGCCCAGGGGAGCCGACGCGATCCACGGGGCGGCCGCCGCGCACTCCGTCGCGAAGCGGCCCGGGGCCGTGAAGTACGAGGCGACGGCGACCCTGCGGTGGCCACGGGCGGTCAGCGCGCGTACGGCCTCCGGGACCGTCGGGGAGGTCGCCGAGGCGTACGCAGGGACCACCGGGACGTCGAGGCGGGCGGACAGGAGTGCCGCCGTGCGGTCGGTGTCGTTCCCGGACTCCGGGTCGCGGGAGCCCGCGGCGGCGAGGACGACGGCGGCGTCCCGCGGGGCGTGGAGGGGCCAGCCGGCCTCCAGGAGGTTGTCGTGCAGGGCGTCCACGAGGAGGGGGTGCGGGCCGAGCGGGGCGGCCACGCGGGTGCGGGCCGGTGAGGCCGCGGCCATCTCCGGGACGTCCCGTTTGACGTGGTGGCCGCGGCTGAGGAGGAGGGGGACGAGGACCGCCTCCCCGTCGCCGAGCCCGGTGAGGGTGTCGGGGAGGAGCGGCGCGTTCAGCTCGATGTGCCCCAGGTGCACCGGGAGGCCGGGGCGCAGGGCGCGGACCCGGTCCAGGAGGGCGCGTACGGTGCTCAGCGCGCGGGGGTCGCGGCTGCCGTGGGCGACGACGACCAGGGCGGGGGCGCCGCCGGTGGCCGCTGTGCTCGGGCTGCCTGTCACTGTCGTCACCGTCATGCACCGAGGGTGGCGGCGGCACGTTGCCTTTCCGTTGCGCGGGTGTCACAGGGACTTTCCGTCGGTCCGCACGGCACCGCCCACCGCGTGTGAGCGGCCGGTGAACCGGACGGCGCGCCCGGACGTCCCTGGTGGCAGGAACCGACCGGGGAGAGGACCGTCCGATGCGCACCCCGAGACTTCGCAGACCGCGCCTGCCGCGCACCCGCCGGGGGCAGCGGCGGCTGATCCGGGCGGTGACGGCCGGGTGCGTGCTGGCCCTGCTGCCCTCGACGTGGCTGCATCTGGTCACCGACGACCGGCTGCGCACCACGGCCGACGTGCCCCGCACCGACGTCGCGGTCGTCTTCGGCGCCGGGCTGTGGGACGGGGAGCCGTCGCCGTACCTGGCGCACCGGCTGGACGCGGCGGCGGAGCTGTACCGGGCGGGCCGGATCGAAGTGGTGCTCGTGACCGGGGACAACAGCCGTGAGGAGTACGACGAGCCGGACGCCATGCGGGGCTACCTGGTCCGGCACGGGGTGCCCGACGGGCGGATCGTCAGCGACTACGCGGGTTTCGACACCTGGGACTCCTGCGTGCGCGCGAAGAAGGTCTTCGGGGTCGACCGGGCCGTGCTGATCAGCCAGGGCTTCCACATACGGCGGGCGGTCGCGCTGTGCCAGGAGGCGGGGGTGGCGTCGTACGGCGTCGGGGTCGACGACGTCCACGACGCGACCTGGTACTACGGGGGCGCCCGCGAGATCCTCGCGGCGGGGAAGGCCGCGCTGGACGCGGTCCTCGAACCGGACCCGCACTTCCTCGGGCCTCAGGAGCCGGGGGTGGCGCGGGCCCTGGCCGACGCCGGATGAGCCGCCCCTCACCGTGGGCCGGGGGCGGCGGGGAGGTCACCGTCCCGGCGGCGTAACAGACGGCCGCCCGGGCGCGTAACACGGGCGGCGCACCCTGGCGGCATGCAGAACACCGCCGCGCCCGCGCCCACGCCCACGCACTGCCCGTACTGCGCGCTGCAGTGCGGGATGAACCTGACGCCCGCCGCCGGCGGGACCGTCGAGGTGTCCGAGCGCGCGGACTTCCCGGTGAACCGGGGCGCGCTGTGCGGCAAGGGGCGTACGGCGCCGGCGGTGCTGGCGTCGAGTGCCCGGCTGACTTCGCCGTTGGTGCGCGGCCGGGACGGGGCGCTGGTGCCGGCCACGTGGGACGAGGCGCTGGGGCGGATCGCCGGGAACCTGGCGCGCACCCGGGAGGAGCACGGCGCGGACGCGCTCGGGGTGTTCGGCGGGGGCGGGCTGACCAACGAGAAGGCGTACACGCTGGGCAAGTTCGCCCGGGTGGTGCTCGGCACCTCGCAGATCGACTACAACGGGCGGTTCTGCATGTCGTCGGCCGCGGCGGCCGGCACGAAGGCGTTCGGGCTGGACCGGGGGCTGCCGTTCCCGCTGGAGGACATCCCGAGGACCGGGTGCGTGATCCTCGTCGGCTCGAACCCGGCGGAGACGATGCCGCCGGCCCTGCGGTACTTCACCGAGCTGCGCGAGAACGGCGGCACGCTGATCGTCGTCGACCCGCGCCGCACGAAGACCGCCGGCCACGCCGACCTGCACCTGGCGCCCCGGCCGGGCACCGACCTCGCGCTCGCGCTGGGCATGCTGCACCTGGTCGTCGCGGAGGGGCGGGTCGACGAGGGGTACGTCGAGGAGCGCACGGCGGGCTGGGAGGAGGCGCGGGCGGCGGCGATGGCGCACTGGCCGGAGTACGTGGAGCGGATCACGGGGGTGTCCGTTCCCGAACTGCGGGAGGCGGTACGGCTGTTCTGCGCGCCGGACGCCGCAATGGTGCTGACCGCGCGCGGGCCCGAGCAGCAGGCCAAGGGCACGGACACGGTGGGCGCGTGGATCAACCTGTGCCTGGCGACCGGGCGGGCCGGGCGCCCCCGGTCGGGGTACGGCTGCCTGACCGGGCAGGGCAACGGGCAGGGCGGGCGCGAACACGGCCAGAAGGCCGACCAGTTGCCCGGCTACCGCAAGCTGACGGACCCGGCGGCGCGGCGGCACGTCGCCGGGGTGTGGGGGGTGGACCCGGACTCGCTGCCGGGGCCCGGGCGCAGCGCGTACGAGCTGCTGGACGCGCTGGGCACGGACATCAGGTCGCTGCTGGTGATGGGCTCCAATCCGGTGGTGTCGGCGCCCCGCGCGGCGCACGTCGAGGAGCGGCTGCGCTCCCTGGACTTCCTGGCCGTGTGCGACGTGGTGCTGTCGGAGACGGCGGCGCTGGCGGACGTGGTGCTGCCGGTGACGCAGTGGGCGGAGGAGACGGGGACCATGACCAGCCTGGAGGGGCGGGTGCTGCTGCGGCGGCGGGCGGTCGCCCCGCCGGACGGCGTCCGCAGCGACCTGGAGGTGCTGCACGGACTGGCGGGCCGGCTCGGTGTGGAGAAGGGCTTCCCGACCGAGCCCGAGGAGGTCTTCGAGGAACTGCGCCGGGCGAGCGCGGGCGGCCCGGCGGACTACTCGGGGATCGACTACCGGCGGCTGGCGCGGGAGGGCGGGGTGTTCTGGCCGTGTCCGGCGCCGGAGGAGACCGCCGGGGCCACCGGACCGCATCCGGGCACCCCACGCCTCTTCCTCGACCGCTTCGCCACCGACGACGGCCGGGCCCGGTTCGCGCCCGTCTCGCACCGTCCGAGCGCCGAGGAGCCGGACGACGAGTACCCGGTGCTGCTGACCACCGGGCGGGTCCTGGCCCAGTACCAGTCCGGCGCGCAGACCCGGCGCGTGGACGAGCTGAACGCCGCCGCACCCGGCCCCTTCGTGGAGCTGCATCCCCGGCTGGCGGCGCGGCTGGGGGCGGCCGAGGGCGATCCGGTGGCCGTCGTCTCACGACGCGGCCGGGCGGTCGCTCCGGCGCGCATCACCACCGGTATCCGGCCCGACACCGTGTTCATGCCCTTCCACTGGCCGGGCGAGGGCCGCGCCAACACCCTGACCAACCCGGCCCTCGACCCGACCTCGCGGATGCCGGAGTTCAAGGTGTGCGCGGTGCGGGTGGAGGCGGCGCCATCGGCTGCGCCTGCGCATGTGACGTCGACTGCGGCTGCGGCTGCGGCTTCGGCTTCGGCTTCGGCTTCGGCTTCGGCTTCGGCTTCGGCTTCGGCTGCGACTGCGACTGCGACTGCGTAGCCCATGGCGAGTCCGTCGGTCCTGGGCGAGGCGGCCTCCGCCGTCCTCGGCACCCTGCTGGAACTCCAGCACGGGCGAGCGCGGGCCGACGGCCGGCCCCGAACGGGAACGGACGTGCTCCCCTACGCTTGCGGCGAGACCGCGGTGCGGGCCGCGGTCCGCCGCAGCGAGAGGACGGGAGCCGATGAGCCTTCGTCAGTTCGAGTACGCCCTGGCCATTGCCGAGCAGGGCTCGGTGACCGCGGCGGCGGAGGTGCTGCGGGTCGCTCAGCCCTCGGTGTCCCAGCAGATCCGCGGACTGGAGCGGGACCTGGGCGTGGAGCTGTTCTCCCGCACGCCGACCGGGCTGGTGCCCACCGTGGCCGGGCGCGCCTTCCTGCGGGAGGCGCAGATCGCGGTGAGCGCGGCGCGGCGGGCGAGGGCGACGGCGCGGGCCGGTGCCGACGAACTGGTGGGCGAACTGGTGGTCGCGGTGCAGATGGGCCTGGGCACGCGGCAGTTGCCGGGCGCGCTGGGCGCGCTGCGCCGCCGCTTCCCGCGCCTGGAGGTCACCGTCTTCGAGGAGCCGAACCCCACCGAACTGGAGCGGCTGGCGCGCGGGGGCGTGATAGACCTCGGCCTGATGGCCGGACCGTGCGAGGGCGGCCTCTACGACGGCCACCACCTCGGCGACGAGGAGTTCGTCGTGGTGCTGGCCGCCGGGCACCCGCTGCTCGCCGCGGACCGCGTCGAACTGCAGGAACTGGGGCGGGAGCCGTGGGTGCGGTTCGACCACAACAGCGCGCTCGACGGCGTCCTGGTGGACGTGCTGCGGGACAACGGGCTCGCCCCGACCACGGTCGCCCGCGTCTCCCAGACGGCGACGGCCGTGCGCTGGGCCGCCCACGGGCTGGGGGTCACGTTCGTCCCGGCCTCGGCGGTACCCCCCGGTCACGAGCACGTCGCGCGTCCGGTGACCCCGGTCGTGTCCCAGCCCGTCGTCGCGGCGGTCCGGCCCGGCGCGGGTCCCGCGGAGACGGCCCTGCTCGAGTTCCTGCGTCAGGAGACCTGGCACAGGTCCGCTCCCGGCTGGGTGACACCTCCGTCCACGGCGGGCTCGGCGCCGGTGGTGTGAGGGGCGCCGAAGGCGAGGAACACGGCCGCCCGGGCGGTCTCTCGGCGCCGCTCGGGAAAGGACGACGTATCGGCAGGTGCCACCGGTGGTTCCTGTGTCGCCCCGTCCCCACGGCGCCCCGTTCCCACGGCACCCCGGCCCTACAGCGCCCTACACGTCGTCGTAGGGCCGCTTCTCCTTCGCCTCCCGCAGGGCCCGCCCCCACCACACCAGTTGGTCGAGCATCGTCTTCGCCGCCGCGTCCGGACCCGACGGGTCCCTGAGCCTGCCCTCGTCGTCGAACGAGGCGCCCGCGTTGTGGAAGGAGACGGTGTCGCGGACGGTGACGGCGTGCAGCTCGGCGAAGACCTGGCGCAGGTGCTCCGCGGCACGCAGGCCGCCCGCCAGACCGCCGTAGGAGACGAGGCCGACGGGCTTGGCCCGCCACTCGGTGAAGTGCCAGTCGATGACGTTCTTCAGGCCTGCCGGGAACGAGTGGTTGTACTCGGGCGTGAGTACGACGAACGCGTCGGCGTCCGCGAGTTTCGGGGTGATCTCCGCCAGCGCGGCGGTCGCCCGCGGGGTCGGGGCCAAGGTCGTGGGCAGGTCGGTCGCGGCCACGTCCAGGACCTCGGGGACCAGGTCGTCGTGGGCCCGGAGGTGGTCGAGGAGCCAGTCGGCGACGACGGGGCCGAAGCGGCCGTGGCGGTTGCTGCCGACGAGCAGGGTCACACGGAGCGGAGCGGTCGTTGTGGTCATGCGGGACAGCCTGTTACCTCGACCTTGGTCGAGGTCAAGCCGGGCGCCGGCGGGCCCGTTCGGAGGCACCGGTCACCCGTTCACACCCGCGTCCCGCGCCCTTCGGATCTTTTCCGGCGTATCCCCGCCACACGCCGGTGACCTGCCGGAACGGCGTCCGGCGTGGGCGGGCCGGACGCGCGGCCGACACCCGTTCATCCCATTCCCGGCGCGTTCTCGGGGAGCGGGTCGCCTCCGATGCGGCTTTCCTCGGTGGGGCAGGGGCCACCGAAGAGCTCAAGGAGCACCGATGCGACGTACCGCCCGCCTGCTGACCGGTACCGCGCTCGCCGTCGCGGCCGTCGGCCTCACCTGCCCGGCCTCCGTGTACGCCGGGGAGACCGCGGCGACCGGTGGGCTGGAGGTGTACCCGTCCTCGGTGGTGCCGGGCGAGCCGGCGACGGCGAGCACGGCGGCGTGCGGCGGGGGCGGACCTGCGGCCGGTGACGCGACCGCGGTGGGCGCCGGCAGGTTCCCGCTGGCGCCGGGCACCGGCGCGGGCGAGGCGGTGGGCCGCTTCGAGGTGCCGCCGAGCGCGCAGCCGGGGACGTACGAGATCGTCGCGACCTGCGGTGGGAGCGGCCTGCGGGTGACGGGCGACCTGGTGGTCACCCTGACCTCGGCCCGTGAGCAGGTGTATCCCAAGGGAAGCGTGAAGACGGGGGTCGGCGGTGCTCTCGGCCCCGACCCCGTGCAGACCGCGGCCGGTGTGGCGGCTCTGGCCGTCGCCGCCGCGGGCGGTACCTGGCTCCTGCATCGCCGGGCGAGAGGCGACGGGATCTGACGGGCACCCTCCGCTGCCCGTCCGCAGGTACCGCACTTCCCCACCCCCTCCGGGTCCGACCGCCCCTCGCGGCCCGGAGGGGGCCGGGGCTTTCGGCAGGGGGCCTTCACGGGCCCGAGGGAGAGGGGGCGCCGTGCGCAGGGTCGGCAACACCGCGATAGCGGCCGTCACCGCGGTCGCCCTCTGCTCCGGGACCTGGCTGCTGCTCGACGCCCGCGCGGGGGCCCCGCCGCAGCCCACCACCGCACAGGCCCGCACCGGGCAGGCCGGCGAGGCGGCCGCGCCCGCGCTGCCGCCCTCCCCGCCCGACCGCGTCCGCATCCCGGCGATCGGCGTGGACGCCCCGATGACGGGCCTCGGCCTGACACCGTCCGGCAGCCTCGACGTGCCGCCCGCCGAGAAGGAGAACCTCGCCGGCTGGTACGAGGCCGGCACCACCCCCGGCGAGACGGGCACCGCGATCGTCGCCGGGCACGTCGACAACGCCGAGGGCCCCGCGGTCTTCTACCGCCTCGGCGCCCTGGAGAAGGGCGGCACCATCGAGGTCGACCGGCGCGACGGCGGCGTCGCGGTGTTCACCGTGGACGCGGTGGAGGTGTACACCGCGCGGGACTTCCCCGACGCGAAGGTGTACGGCGCGGCCGACCGGCCCGAACTGCGCGTCATCACCTGCGGCGGCGACTACTCACGCGCCACCGGTTACCAGGGGAACGTGGTCGTCTTCGCGCACCTCACCGGCAGCCGGTGAGGCGTTCAGCACGTTCGTCCTCCCCCGGGCGGCGAGCGGCGCGAGCGCCTCGTTGAGGGCGACGCCCCGTGCGGTCAGCGAGTACTCGACGCGCGGTGGCACCTCGGCGTACACCTCGCGGTGCACGATGCCGTCGGCCTCCAACTCCCGCAGCTGCGCGGTGAGCACATTCTCCGTCACCCCGGGCAGTTCCCTGCGCAGCGCCCCGAAGCGTACGGCCGCTCGTGCAGCGCCCACAGGATGAGCCCGTTCCATGTGCCGCCGACCACGTCCATCGCCGCGTCGATCCCGCGGATGTACGCCCCCGGCCACCGTGCCGTCCCCATGACCGTCTCCCCGTCCCTGTCCGCTGCCTGGATGCTTTCCGCGAGGTGACCGCCCACTCGGAAGTGGGCACTTGAGCGGTTCCCCCCGGCGGAGCCTGATCACCATGACCGACCCCAAGGCTGACACACCATCCGCTTCCCGTATCCCCGCCGTCCCGCTCACCGTCCTCGGCGCCGGCGCCATGGTCGGTGGCCGCGAGCCGCCTCGTGACCGCCTGCCTGCTCGACGACGCCTCGGTCGGCGAGGCCCTCGACGGGGTTCCGGCCGGTGGTCACGGCTGCCACCATCGGGCCTTGTAGATGCCGCCATAGGCGGCGCCGCCGAGGGTGTGGGCGGGCACGGAACCGTTGTCGACGCGCACGGAGCGGGTCCACCATTCCCTGTCGAGTCCGCCGTCCGGGGCTGTGAGGGCGACGGTGCGGCCGACGTTGCTCACGGCCTTCACGTTCGCGAGCGTTCCCGCGCACGAGGAGGCTGTGTAGGGGGCGAACTGCCGGCGGGACTTGGAGTACTGGAGCAGTCCGTCCGTGGTCGACACCCAGAAGAGGTCCGGCTCACCCGCGACGGCGTTGAGGTCGTGGCCTCCCGGCGCCCGGCCCGGCCGCAGTTCGGGCAGATCGATCACGTAGGACCGTACGAGCGTCTGCTCGGAGGCCGGCCCGCTCAGGGTGTAGGCGGCCAGCTGCCCGTGACCGACGGCCCAGAGCATCTCGGTGGCGGGGTCCCAGTGCACTCCGTGGGCGGAAGTGAGCGGGACACTGGTGAACTCGGTGGCGTACGGGGACCGTGAGGCCGCGTACAGGCGGACTTCGTTGCTCCCGCTGAGGGCCACCGCGACGTTGCCGCCCGGAAGCAGCTCGATGCTGTGCGGGTTGGCGAGTTCGGTGCCGGCGGCGTCCGTCACCCGGGCCGCCCAGTACCGGTTCTTGCCGGGATACTCGACGACGGCGGCGAAGCCGTAGGACGCGGTGGTGAGCAGGTAGGTCTTCCCCTGCCACGTGCGGCACTTGACCTCGCTGACGTAGGTCCAGCTGCGGCCCGGGTCCAGGTCCGAGTAGCGGCTGTCCCCTTCCGGAGTGAACTCCCAGCGCACCGGGGCGGGATCGGCGGACGGGTCCCACGTCGCCGTCGCGGAGTCGAGCAGAAACACCCGGCGGGACTTCTGGTCACCCACGAGCAGGGGCGGCAGCGCGGCCGCGGTCGCCCTGCCGGAGCCGGCGAGCTGCAGGGTGGCGGTCGCTCCGACGCCGAGGGCTCCGAGCAGCAGGCCACGGCGGGTCCATGTGGTGCGGGCGCCCATCAGACGAGGGTTCCGACGTGCATGCTGCCGTTGGGCAGGGCGGCGGCGTAGGTGTCGAAGATGCTGCCGTTCTCGTCGGTCTTCGTGGCACTCGTCCAGCTGCCGTCGGCACGGCGGGTACGGTCCCAGACGTTGCCGTGGACCACGGCCTGGACGTGCAGCGTGCCGTCGGCCAGACCCGCCGAGGAGACGTCGGTGATGCTGCCGTTGTCGTCGATCTTCGTCGCCCCGGCGTCCCAGACACCCGCGGCACTGCGCGACCGGTTCCAGACGTCACCGTTCACCAGCGCCTGCACGTGCAGCGTCCCGTTGGGCAGCGCCGTCGCCGCCACGTCCTGGATCGACCCGTTGTCGTCGATCTTCGTCGCACTGGTCCACGTACCGTCGGCGCGGCGGGTGCGGTCCCACACGTCACCGTTGACCAGCGCCTGCACATGCAGCGTCCCGTCCGGCAACGCCGCCGAGGAGATCTTCGTGATGCTGCCGTTGTCATCGATCTTCGTCGCGTTGCTCCAGGTCCCGTCCGCCGACCGCACCCGGTCCCACACGTCACCGTTCACCAACGTCTGCACATGCAGCGACCCGTCCGGCAACGCCGCCGACGCCACACCCTTCAGCGAACCGTTGTCATCGATCTTCGTCGCCGCCTTCTGCCAGGTCCCGCCCGCCGACCTCGCCCGGTCCCACAGATCACCGTTCACCAACGTCTGCACATGCAGCGACCCGTCCGCCAGACCCGCCGCCGCGAACCCGTTGATCGACGTGTTCACATCGATGTGCGAGGCAGCCGCCTGCCACACCCCCGACGCCGACCGCTCCCTGTTCCACACCGAACCGGCCTCCACGACCGGCGGGGCCGGGAGGTCGGGATAGGGCTCCGCGGTGTCGTCACCGAGCCCGGCCCGGGGACCGCAGGTCGGCCAGGCGCCTTCGCCCTGAACGGCGAGCACCTTCTCGGCGGTGAGGATCTGTTCCTTCTTCGTGGCCTGGTGCGGGTAGTCGGCGTACTGCCGGCCTCCGAACCCGGTCCAGGTGCTGAGGGAGAACTGCAGGCCACCGTAGTAGCCGTTGCCCGTGTTGATGCTCCAGTTTCCACCGCTCTCGCAGGCGGCGACCTTGTCCCAGGTGGTGACGGAGGCGGCCTGCGCCGCGGTGGTGGTGACGGTGAGGGGGAGGGCGACGCCGGCGATGACCGCGAGGCCCATGACCCGCTGGAAGGTACGCAAAAGGATCTCCGGGGTGGATCGGCACGGGGCGGTGCCTCGTGGCGCGACAGGGCGTCACGAGGCACCGCGGAGTACGGGGAAGGAGGCGCTGCGCCAGGTCAGACGAGGGTTCCGACGTGCATGCTGCCGTTGGGCAGGGCGGCGGCGTAGGTGTCGAAGATGCTGCCGTTCTCGTCGGTCTTCGTGGCACTCGTCCAGCTGCCGTCGGCACGGCGGGTACGGTCCCAGACGTTGCCGTGGACCACGGCCTGGACGTGCAGCGTGCCGTCGGCCAGACCCGCCGAGGAGACGTCGGTGATGCTGCCGTTGTCGTCGATCTTCGTCGCCCCGGCGTCCCAGACACCCGCGGCACTGCGCGACCGGTTCCAGACGTCACCGTTCACCAGCGCCTGCACGTGCAGCGTCCCGTTGGGCAGCGCCGTCGCCGCCACGTCCTGGATCGACCCGTTGTCGTCGATCTTCGTCGCACTGGTCCACGTACCGTCGGCGCGGCGGGTGCGGTCCCACACGTCACCGTTGACCAGCGCCTGCACATGCAGCGTCCCGTCCGGCAACGCCGCCGAGGAGATCTTCGTGATGCTGCCGTTGTCATCGATCTTCGTCGCGTTGCTCCAGGTCCCGTCCGCCGACCGCACCCGGTCCCACACGTCACCGTTCACCAACGTCTGCACATGCAGCGACCCGTCCGGCAACGCCGCCGACGCCACACCCTTCAGCGAACCGTTGTCATCGATCTTCGTCGCCGCCTTCTGCCAGGTCCCGCCCGCCGACCTCGCCCGGTCCCACAGATCACCGTTCACCAACGTCTGCACATGCAGCGACCCGTCCGCCAGACCCGCCGCCGCGAACCCGTTGATCGACGTGTTCACATCGATGTGCGAGGCAGCCGCCTGCCACACCCCCGACGCCGACCGCTCCCTGTTCCACACCGAACCGGCCTCCACCGCCGGGGCGTCGTCGACGATCGACTTGTTGCGCACCGGCACGTAGGGGCCGGAGCCCGTGAAGTACGGGTAGGGGATCACGCGGTGGTGGACGCCGGACCCGGAGAACTCGTAGCCCCAGTACTCCGTCTTCGCGTCGTTGGCCCACTTGTGGAAGAGGACGATGTGGCCGGAGGCGCCTGCGTCGTCGTCCAGCAGGGCGTCGCCGGCCTTGAGTTCGCCCTTGCTGATGGTCTCGGTGACGCCGGCGCTCGCGAAGGTGGGCGTGGTCAGTGAGCTGTCCAGGTTCCAGGCCATCGACACGTACCCGGAGCAGTCGGTGCGGTATCCCTCGTGGGAGCCGGTCCAGCTGTAGTCCAGCCCCTTCCCCACCCAGCTGTCCGCCCGGGCTATGACCGTCGAACGTTTGATGGCCGGCGCCGCGCTGCTCGCCGCGGCGAAGGCGGACGGCGAGTTCTTCGCCGACGTGACCGGGCCCTGCCCCGGGCTTCCGTGGTCGGAAGCGGCGCTGACGGTCGCCGGGTCCGCGGCGACGGCGGGGAGCGCGGTGGCGAGCGTCAGACCGGCGACGAGGGCGGCGACCGCGGCGGCGTGACGAGGGCTTCTGACGTTCTTCAAGGCGTGTCACTCTCTCCGAGCAGTAATGGCATGGGCATGACATGACCCAACGGATCCGGGCTCCCGGAACGCATGGTGTCGAGTGGCCGTCCGGGGCGCGTCCCCTTCCGGCGGACACAACTCTCGCCACGCGGCGGGCGCCCGGAAAGGGCTCGGCGCTGGACCGAAACGGCCCTGTCCGTTTCAGGTCTGCGGGCCGCAACGGCGAAAGGCCCTGCCCGGGAGGAAGGGGGCAGGGCCTCGGCAACGACGACGTGCAGGACATGCCGTCAGGACACGCCGTCAGGACACGACGTCAGGACACGACGTCAGGGCTCCGACGGCAACCAGCCCCGCTGCACCGCCCGGACGCCGGCCTCGAAGCGGCTGCGCGCCTCCAGGCGTTCCATGAGTTCGTTCGCGACCCGCCGCGCGGTGCGGTGCGACACCCCCAGCCGCTTGGCGATCGCCTCGTCCGTGTGCCCCCGGGCCAGCAGCTGAATGGCTGTCGACTCCTGCGGACTCAGGCCCCGCTCGTCCCGCACCGGTCCTTTGCCGAGCGGCTGGGCGGTGGTCCACACCGTCTCGAAGAGCGCGCACAGTGCGGTCAGCGTGCCTTGCCCGGTGAGCACCACGGCACCGGCGGCGGTGTCGCTGCTGGACACCGGGATCACGGCGACGCCGCGATCGAAGATGATCATCCGGGTGGGCAGCGAGGGAGCGGTACGCACCTGCCCGCCGAGCGACGCGAGCCAGTTGACATAGGCCACGGTCGCCCGGTCGTTGCGGACACTGTCGAGGTAGACAGTGCGCATCCGCACCCCTCGTGACAGCAGGTCACGGTTGAGCGGCCGGGCGGCGTCCATGGCCTGTTCCGGCTGAGCGCCCCCCGGAGCGAAGGTCATGGCCTCCTGGCGAAGGTCCCGGGTCAGCACGGCCAGCCGGTCACGGATCGCGTCCAGCCCTATGAGGTGTTCCACTCCAGGACTGCTGGCGCTGGGCCGCAGGTCCGCGTACTCGGCTATCAGCTGGGCGGCTTTGGCGCGCGCCGACTCCACCCGCTCCTGCTGGGCCGCGAGCTCGGCCTGCTGCCGGGCCATCAGGATCTCCATGGCGATCTCCGGCGCGGTCGCCCGAAGGTCCCCCTGCCGCTCCGCCGACGGCCTGACCAACGCAAGCTCGCTGAGCACGTCGAGCGCCTGGCGGACCTCCTCCTCGGGCCGGCCCAGACCGGTGGCCAGGTCGGCCACCCCGCTGCGCGGCTTCGACAACATCGCCCGGTAGACAGCCTCCTCGACCGCCCCGAGCCCCAGTGACGTCAGCAATGGCCCCCCTTGTGCCGATCAGTGGCCTCCACAAAGTCTCCTTGATCATGCCATCGAACTTCACAAGCGTGTTCGGTAGAGAGCGGGCAGTGATGATGCTTGGACGGAAGCGGCCAAGGGCGAGACCGGCCAAAGGGACCAACTACCCCTCAAGGCAACGAACTTGGAACAGTCGGGGCCATGTACCTCGTTCACGTCCGGCTGTGTGGTCCACCGGGCCGTCCTCTCCCCCCCGACGCACACACACTGGTCCTCTCGCACGCCCAGGATGACGACGGCCTGGAACACGTGTGCCTGCACCCGCACGCGAGACCCGACCCGGTCCTCGGTCTCTACCTCATCGCCGACACCCTCGACACGGCCGAGACCAAGGCGGTAGCCCTGTGCAACCGCGCCCTGCTCGGAACACCGGAGCTCGACGCCTGGTCGGTACGCTCCGCCGCGGCGCCTCTGATCACCCCGTTCTACGAGGCTCTGTTCGACGCCCCGCCCGTCCCCCCGACTGCCGTGGCCGAAAACGGCCAGGACCCTTTGGGGCCGCCGCGAACCTCTTCCGGCCCTTCCGGCGGAGCAACAGAGTAGTCCCACGATCCGAACCGCCCGCCGGCTCGGAGCGGCCACTGCGTCACCGCGGGACGCCGGCCGCTCCGAAGAGGGCGTCACTCCTGGAAGGAACCCCACATGCTGCGCCACCGTCTGCTCCGTGCCACCGCGGCCGTCGCCCTCTCCGGCGCCCTGCTTTCGACCGCCGCCACCGCATCGGACGGCGCCCTGCGGGACCTCACCGGCAAGACGGCCGGGACCACGACCACGACCACGAATGACATCATCTGGGCGGCCGGGACCGCGGTTGCCGGCGACATCATCTGGGCGACCACGCCCGGCCCCACCTCTCCGTCCGCCTCGTCCGCGGCCGAGGCCGCGTAAGCAGGCCGCCCGGCCAGGACAGGCCGGTCCGGCGCCTGCCCGGAAGGCACACCCGGTGCCGCGACCGTGTCGGCCGCGTTCCCGGCCGCACGGGGCGGTACAGCTAGGCCACCCACTGCTCCCACGCCAGGTTCGCCACCAGGGCGAAGACGACCGTCAGCAGGACGACGCGGACGAAGCCGCTGCCCTTCTTGAGGGCCGTGTGCGCGCCGAACATGCCGCCGGCGAGGTTGAACACGGCCATCAGGGCGGCCAGCTGCCACAGGACGGCGCCCTGCCAGGCGAAGGTGGCGAGGGCGCCCGCGTTGGTGCAGCAGTTGACGATCTTCGCGGTGGCGGAGGCGGCCACCAGGTCCAGGTGGAGGACGGCGGTGAGGGCCAGGACGAGGAACGTGCCGGTGCCGGGGCCGACGAGACCGTCGTAGAAGCCGATGCCGAGGCCCGCGAGGCCGATCGCGGCGAGGATCCGGCGGCGGCCGGCCGGGCCGGTGGCGGGGGCGGTGCCGAAGGCGGGGCGCAGGATCACGAAGGCCGCGACCGCCAGCAGCACCACCATGATCACCGGCTTGAGCACCTCGGTGCTCATCCCTGCCGCGAAGAAGGCCCCGCCCGACGACCCGGCCAGCGCCGCGAGGCCGATGCGTACGGCGGTGCGGACGTCCACCGGGGCCTTGCGGACGTATGTCACCGCCGCGCCCGTGGTGCCGACGATGGCGACCGCCTTGTTGGTGCCCAGCGCGTGCGCGGCCGGCGTCCCGGCGGGCAGCCCGAGCAGCAGCGCCGGCAGCAGCAGGAGCCCGCCACCGCCGACCACGGCGTCGATCCAGCCGGCCGCGAGGGCGGCGAGGCAGAGCAGGACGACCGTGGTCAGCGATATGTCGGGCATGATCGCGACCCTATGGACGCCATGGATGTCCCGTCCATCGAGATGAGCGACTTCTGAGGTTCCCCAGGTGCCCCGCCGGGCTCCGGGCTCCCTCACACCCGCCCCCCGCCGCCGCTGAGGGCAGCGTTCCCCGCGGGAAACAGACGCGATGCCACCGGGTAACACCCGCACCGCACGCTCGGTGCCATGACCTCGAAAACGCGTGTGGTGGTGATCGGCGCCGGACTCGCGGGTGTCACGCTCGCCCGGCGGCTCGGTGAGCTCGGCACGCCCGCGCTGGTCGTCGGCGACGAGGAGCACCGCCCGTACAACCGGGTGCTGCTCGCCGAGGTGCTGGCCGGCCGGTACGGCCCCGAGGTGACCGCCCTGCCCGCGCCCGCCGGCCTGCTCCGCGGCCGGGTCACCGGCATCGACCGGGCCGCGCGGACCGTCCGGTGCGCCGACGGCACCGAGATCGCCTACGGCACGCTGGTCCTGGCCACCGGCTCCAACGCCGTGCTCCCGCCGCTGCGCGGCCTGTTCACGCCGGACCGGGAGCTGCCCGAGGGCGTGCACGCGTTCCGGACGATGGACGACTGCCTGGGGCTGTCCAAGGCGGTGCGGCCGGGGGTGCGGGCGGTCGTCGTCGGGGGCGGGCTGCTCGGGGTGTCCGCCGCCCGCGCGCTGGCCGTGCGCGGCGCGCAGGTCGTCCTCGCCCAGCAGTCCGAGCGGCTCATGGAGAACCGGCTCGACCCGGCCGCCTCCGCACTCGTCCGGCGGCACCTGGAGGACCTCGGCGTCGAGGTGCACACCGAGTGCCGGGTGCGGGACGTGCGGAGCGTCGGCGGGGCGGTGCGGTCGGTGGAGTTGGCCGACGGGTACGCCCTCGGCACCGACCTCGTCGTCCTCGCCTGCGGCGTCCGGCCCCGCGTCGGGCTCGCGCGGGCGGCGGGGCTGGAGGTCGGCAAGGGTGTGGTCGTCGACGACGAGCTGCGCACCGGCGACCCGCACATCCGCGCCGTCGGCGACTGCGCCCAGCACGCCGGCCGGGTCTACGGGCTGGCCGCGCCCGCCCTCGAGCAGGCCGGCGCGCTGGCCGGACTGCTCGCCGGGGACGGCACCGCCGCCCGCTACACCGGCACCCGGTCGCTGACCCGGCTCACCCTCACCGGGTCCGGCAGCCCCTCCGGGGCCGACAGCCCTTTCGACCTCGCCGCGTTCGGCGAGACCGACCCCCGCCCCGGCGACGACGTCGTGCAGCTCGCCGACGCCACCCGGGGCACCTACCGCAAGGTCGTCGTCCGCGGCGACCGGCTGGTCGGCGGGGTCCTGGTCGGCGAACTCGGCACCGTCGGCGCGCTCGCGCGCGCCTGGGAGGGAGCAGAGCCGCTCCCGTCCGACGGCGGCCCCCTGCTCCACCTGCTCACCCATGACGGAGGCTCCTGATGACCGCCACCCCGGGGCCCGCCCCCACCCTCGTGCTCGTCGGCCACGGCATGGTCGGCCAGCGCTTCCTGGAAGCGCTCGCCGAGCGCGGCCTGACCGGCACGCACCGCGTGGTCGTGCTGTGCGAGGAGCCGCGCCCCGCCTACGACCGCGTCCAGCTCACCTCGTACTTCTCGGGGAAGACCCCCGAGGACCTGTCGCTGACCGACATGGCCTTCATCGCGGAGCACGGCATCGAGCTGCGCGTCGGCGACCCGGCGGAGAGCGTCGACCGGGACGCGCGCACGGTGACCGCCCGCTCCGGGCTCGTCGTCGAGTACGACGTGCTGGTGCTGGCCACCGGCTCCTACCCGTTCGTGCCGCCGGTCCCCGGCAAGGACGCCGAGGGCTGCTTCGTCTACCGGACGATCGAGGACCTCCTCGCCATCGAGGAGTACGCGAGGAACGCGACGACCGGCGCGGTGGTCGGCGGCGGGCTCCTCGGCCTGGAGGCGGCCGGCGCGCTCCAGGGCCTCGGACTCACCTCGCACATCGTGGAGTTCGCGCCGCGCCTGATGCCGGTCCAGGTCGACGAGGGCGGCGGCGCGGCGCTGCTGCGGACCATCGAGGGAATGGGCCTGTCCGTCCACACGGGCGTCGGCACGCAGGAGATCGTGGTCGACGAGGCGTCGGGCGCCGTCACCGGCATGAAGCTGTCCGACGGCTCCGAACTCGCCACCGACCTGGTGGTGTTCAGCGCCGGTGTCCGCCCTCGCGACCAGCTGGCCCGCGACTGCGGTCTGGCGGTCGGTGAGCGCGGCGGCATCAGCGTCGACGAGCGGTGCCGCACGGTCACCGACGAGCGCGTCTTCGCGATCGGCGAGTGCGCGCTGGCGGCCGACGGGCGCGTGTACGGGCTGGTGGCGCCCGGGTACGAGCAGGCCGAGACGGCCGCCGCGACCATCGCCCGGGACGAGGCGTCGTTCACGGGCGCCGACCTGTCCACCAAGCTGAAGCTGCTCGGCGTGGACGTGGCCTCCTTCGGCGACGCGCACGGCACCGCCGAGGACTGCCTGGACGTCGTCTACTCCGACTCCCGCGCCGGCCTGTACAAGAAGCTGGTCGTCGGCCGCGACGGCACGCTGCTCGGCGGCATCCTGGTCGGCGACGCGGAGGCGTACGGCACACTGCGCGCCTTCACCGGCTCCGTCCCGCCGGTCTCCCCCGAGTCCCTGGTGCTGCCCGCCGGCGCCGGGGCGCCCACCCAGCTCGGCCCGTCCGCCCTCCCCGACGACGCGGTGATCTGCTCCTGCCACAACGTCACCAAGGGCACGATCCGCGGCGCGGTGACCGAGCACTCCTGCACGACCGTGCCCGAGGTGAAGAAGTGCACCAGGGCCGGCACCGGCTGCGGTTCCTGCGTCAAGGTGCTCGGCCAGCTGGTCACCGCCGAGCTGGAGGCGAACGGCGTCGAGGTCGACAAGGGCCTGTGCGGCTGCTTCGACCGGACCCGCGAGGAGCTGTACGAGATCGTCCGCACCCTGCGGATCACCTCCTACCGGGAGCTGCTGGACCGGCACGGCCGCGAGGGCGCCCGGGGCGGTGACGGCTGCGAGGTCTGCAAGCCGGCGGTCGGCTCGGTCATCGCCTCCCTCGCCCCGGTGATCGGCGCGAGCGGCTACGTCCTGGACGGCGAGCAGGCCGCCCTCCAGGACACCAACGACCACTTCCTGGCCAACCTCCAGAAGAACGGCTCGTACTCGGTCGTCCCGCGCATCCCCGGCGGCGAGATCGCCCCGGAAAAGCTGATCGTCATCGGCGAGATCGCCCGGGACTTCGGGCTCTACACGAAGATCACCGGCGGTCAGCGCATCGACATGTTCGGCGCCCGCGTCGAGCAGCTGCCGGTGATCTGGGCGCGGCTGGTGGACGCCGGCTTCGAGTCCGGGCACGCGTACGGGAAGTCGCTGCGCACGGTGAAGTCCTGCGTGGGGCAGACCTGGTGCCGCTACGGCGTCCAGGACTCCGTGCGCATGGCGATCGACCTGGAGCTGCGCTACCGGGGCCTGCGCTCCCCGCACAAGCTGAAGTCGGCGGTCTCCGGGTGCGCCCGCGAGTGCGCCGAGGCCCGGTCGAAGGACTTCGGTGTGATCGCCACGTCCCACGGCTGGAACCTCTACGTCGGCGGCAACGGCGGCGCCACCCCGCGCCACGCGGACCTCCTCGCGCAGGACCTCTCCGACGCCGAACTGGTCCGCCTGATCGACCGGTTCCTGATGTTCTACATCCGCACCGCCGACAAGCTGGAGCGCACCTCCACCTGGCTGGAGCGGATCCCGGGCGGCCTGGACCACGTACGGGACGTCGTCGTGCACGACTCGCTCGGCATCTGCGACGAGCTGGAGTCCCTGATGCGGGCCCACGTCTCGCACTACCGCGACGAGTGGGCCGAGACCATCAACGACCCGGAGAAACTGGCCCGGTTCGTGTCCTTCGTGAACGCGCCCGACACCCCCGACCCGGTCGTGGGCTTCGTGCCCGAGCGCGACCAGATGAAGCCCGACCTGCCGCTGCTGGACATCGGCCTGCGGCGCCCCTCGGAAGACGACCTCCTGGAAGGAAGCACCCGGCGATGACCCTGGCACCCGAGTCCCTGGCACCCGAGACGACCGACCTGAAGGTACGACTGCGTCTGACGGACGACTGGTTCACGGCCTGCGACCTCGGCACCCTGCTCCCGGGCCGCGGAGTGGCGGCCCTGCTGCCGGACGGCGGCCAGGTGGCCCTGTTCCGGGACCGGAACGGCGAGCTGTACGCCATCGGCAACCGGGACCCGTTCACCGGCGCGGCGGTCCTCTCCCGCGGCCTGACCGGCACCCACCGGGGCCGCCCGTTCGTCGCCTCCCCGCTGCTCAAGCAGCGTTTCGACCTGGCGACCGGGCAGTGCCTGGACGACGAGGCGGTGCGGGTGGAGACGTACGAGGTGAAGGCGGCCTGACCCCCGGGGCGACTGTCGGTTTCCTGCCAAACCCGGCCGGCGCCTCGAATTCGCCCCGGCCGTCGGGTTTCATCGAGTCCCCATGCCCCTCTTCGACGGAGGCCCGCACCATGACTCGGAACCACCCCTCCCGGCCGTCCCGGCGCACGGTGCTCGGCGGTGCCGCCCTCGCCGCGCTGACGGTGGCCGCCGGAACCGGCCCGGCCGAGGCCACCGCCCCCGGGGCGACGTGGCCGTCCCGGTTCCCGCTGCCCGACGGCTGGCTGCCCGAGGGCATCACCATCGGGCGGAGACCGTACGCCTACATGGGATCGCGCGCCGACGGCGCCGTCTACCGCACCGACCTGCGCACCGGCGAGGGCCGCGTCGTCCACGAGGGCGCCGCGGGCCTCGCCGCCATCGGTCTGAAACTGGACCACGACGGCCTGCTGTACGTCGCCGGGGGCGGCGGCGGAACCGCGCGGATCATCGACTCCCGCACCGGCGGACTGCTCCGCACCCACCAGCTCACGGACACCACCGGCCACTTCGTCAACGACGTGGCCCTGGTCGGCGACCGCGCCTGGTTCACCGACTCGTACGGGCCCGTCCTGTACGGCGTCCCGCGCGGCCGGCGCGGCGGCGTGCGCGCCCTGCCGCTGACCGGCGACTGGGAGCACACGCCGGACGTCATCAACGCCAACGGCATCGTCTCCACCCCCGACGGGCGGGGCCTGATCGTCGTCAGGATGACGGCCGGCGAGCTGTACCGCGTCAGCCTCAGGACCGGCCGCGCCACCCGCGTCAGGCTGGTCGGCGCGGACGACGTGGTCCACGGCGACGGCCTGGTCCGGGTCGGCCGCACCCTGTACGTCGTCCAGAACCGGCTCAACCTGGTCAGCGTGTGGGACCTGGACGCCAGGGCCGGCACGGCGACCCTCCGCCGCACGATCACCGACCCCCGCTTCGACGTCCCCGCGACCGCCGCCCGCTTCGGCGACCGCCTCTACCTCGTCAACGCGCGCTTCACCAGTCCGCAGACCCCCGAGACGACGTTCACGGCGGTGGCGGTGGACCGCTGAGCCACCCGGGCCGCCCGGGCCGACCCGGCCGACCGGGCTCCGGCCTCAGCCCTTCAGGGCCTCGTACGTGACACCCGTCAGCCGCTCGGAGGCGGCCCACAGCAGCTCCCCCATCGCGTCGTCGGTGGTCCAGGGCGCCCGCCAGGAGGGTGCGGGCGCCCCGCGCCACATCGCGAAGGACGGACCGGTGAAGGAGTCGGCGGGCACGCCGGGCGCGGTCGCCGCGTACAGGACGGGCAGCGCGCCCGTCTCCGCGGGCTGGGCGACGACCCGGCCCGCGAGCGACATCAGCCGCTCGGCGACCCGGCGCCCCTCGGCACGGGGTCCGGCGGTCAGCAGGCCGGTCTCCGCGTACCCCGGATGGGCGGCGACCGCGCACACGTCCGCCGCGCCGTCCCGTGCCGCGAGCCGGCGGGCCAGCTCGTGGGTGAAGAGCAGGTTGGCCGACTTCGAGCGGGCGTAGGCGGTCCAGCGCCCGTAGCGCCGTACGTTGTTGAGGTCGCGCGGATCGACGTTGGCCAGCGTGTGCATGAGGCTGGACACGGTCACGACCCGGGCGCCGGGCGTGGCGAGCAGGGTGGGCAGCAGCAGCCCGGTGAGGGCGAAGTGCCCCAGGTGGTTGACGCCGAACTGCGTCTCGAAGCCGTCCGCCGTCGTCGCGTAGGGCAGCGCCATCACGCCGGCGTTGTTGACGAGGAGGTCGATCCGCTCGTAGGGCAGTGCGTACGCGAACTCGCGGACGGAGGCCAGGTCGCCGAGGTCCAGCCGCGCCAGTTCCACGGCGGCGTCCGGCACCTCGCCGAGGAGGCGCTCCACGGCGTCGCTCCCCCGCGCCCGGCTGCGGCAGGCGAGCACCACGCACGCCCCCTTGCGCGCCAGTTCCCGGGCCACCACGTAGCCGAGGCCGCCGTTGGCACCGGTGACGACGGCGACACGTCCGTCCAGGCCGGGCATGTCGCCCACGTTCCAGCCGGTCATCCGCGGCTCCTTCCCTGGTCCGGACCTCTCTCACCGTACGCGCCGGCGCTTCGGAGCGGAGAGCTACCGTCCGGTCACGTCACGTTCGCGTCACGAGTCCTCCATATGCCCACCACATCATCTGCACCTCACTACGTTCGTCACCTCATATCCGCTCATCCACACCATCCCGGGACTCTCGATGAACCTGCTCCGCAAGCCCGCCGCCGTGGCCCTCGCCGCGCTGGCCCTGGCCGCCCTGCCGACCGCCGCCCAGGCGCACGAAGGCACCCACCCGTTCGAGAACTGCACCGAGGCGTACGACGCCGGATACTCCAACATCAAGAAGGGCGACGAGCACTACGCCGAGGACCTGGACCGCGACAAGGACGGCGTCGGCTGCGACAAGCCGCCCGCGGACTTCGTGCCCGCGGGCGACAAGGAGACCGACGACGGTGCGGGCTCCGGGAGCGCGGAGAACTCCGGGAGCGGCGAGGCGGGCGCCGAGGAGGCCGCCGGGCGGCAGGGCGCCGACCTGGCCGAGACCGGCGGCGACGACAGCACGCCGTACCTCGCGGCGGGCGGCGCGGCCGTCGTCCTCGCCGGCGGCGGACTGCTGCTGGCGGTGAACCGGCGCCGGAGCAACGGCGCCCGCTGACGCGGCACGCCCCGCGGGTCCAGCGGCCCCTCAGCCCCGGCACCGGGCGAGGGCCGGCATGTACCGCGGGGCGTCACGGATTGTCCATGACCCGTCAACCCCACCCCCCTAAAGTCCGTGACCGCGCGACCCCGCCGTCACCCGGCGGCGGGGCGGTCACGGCACTCCTGGAGTGAGAGTGGAACGTCGTACCCTCCTGCGTGCGGTCGCCCTCGGCGGCTCCTCCGCCGCCCTGGGCGGCACCCTCTGGCGCGGCGCCGCCCACGCGGCCCCCGCCCAGCCCGGCACGGGCCCTTACGGCCCGCTGGGCTCGCCCGACGCCAACGGCATCAGACTCCCCAGCGGCTTCACCAGCCGGGTCGTCGCCCGTTCCGGCCAGAAGGTCCCGGGCACGTCGTACACCTGGCACAACGCCCCCGACGGCGGCGCGTGCTACGCCGACGGCACAGGCTGGATCTACGTGTCCAACTCGGAGATCAACCCGTCCGGGGGCGCGAGCGCGGTGAAGTTCTCGGCCACCGGGACGATCACGGCGGCATACCGCGTGCTGTCGAACACCCGTCAGAACTGCGCGGGCGGCAAGACCCCGTGGAACACCTGGCTGTCCTGCGAGGAGGTCGACCGCGGCTACGTCTACGAGACCGACCCCTGGGGCGTGAAGGCCGCCGTCCGCCGCGATGCCATGGGCCGCTTCAAGCACGAGGCCGCGGCAGCCGACCCGGTCCGCGAGGTCGTGTACCTGACGGAGGACGTGTCCGACGGCTGCTTCTACCGCTTCCGCCCGACGACCTGGGGCGACCTGTCCTCCGGCACCCTGGAGGTGCTGGTCGCGGGCACGGCCACCAGCGGCCCCGTGACCTGGGCGAGGGTCCCCGACCCTTCCGGCGCCACGGCCACCCGCAATCAGGTCTCCGGCGCCAAGCGCTTCAACGGCGGCGAGGGATGCCACTACGCCGACGGCACCTGCTGGTTCACCACGAAGGGCGACAACCGCGTCTGGCAGTACAACGCGGCCTCCCAGACCCTGGAACTGGCCTACGACGACTCCTTGGTGACGTCCGGCACGGCCCCGCTGACGGGCGTGGACAACGTCACCGGCTCCGCCTCCGGCGACCTGTTCGTAGCGGAGGACGGCGGCAACATGGAGAT
Source organism: Streptomyces sp. WG5 (assembly GCF_049974565.1). Lineage (NCBI taxonomy): Bacteria > Bacillati > Actinomycetota > Actinomycetes > Kitasatosporales > Streptomycetaceae > Streptomyces > Streptomyces sp. WG5. The sequence goes on from NZ_JBNGGC010000005.1 coordinate 159,256, forward strand.
CTGCGTCATCACCCCGGACGACGTGATCGCCCCGTTCCTGCGCATCGACGGCCAGTCCGGCTCGGAGATCACGGGCCCGGCGTTCTCCCCCGACGGCAAGCGGCTGTACTTCTCCAGCCAGCGGGGGACGCGCGGGAGCTCGTCGGGCGGGATCACGTACGAGGTGACGGGGCCGTTCCGGGCGTAGCGGCCCGGCACACGGCGTCCTATCCACGCTACTGGGTGTGCGGACACGAAAAGCGCCCCCAGGGCGGCCGGGCAAGGGCCGTTCCCCCCTGGGGCCGACCGAAGAACGCAGCTTCGGCCATGCGCAACCTTATCGCCGCGCTTCTCAGGCGGTTCCTGCCGTCCCGTGGAGCGCACCTGAAGAAAGCCGTGCCGGCACAACCGGTCCAGCGCGCCACGCGTCCGCTGTCGATGCCCAGGGCTCCGCGCCCCACTGATGTGATCAACGCAGACGCCTTTCCGCTTGTCCGGCCGTATCTCGTGGCATGCGAGCGAGAGCGCGACCGGCGGACGACGGCAGCACACCCAACGATGTGCGTCGAGTTCCTGGGGGCGTCGGCATGAGCGGCCTTCGGCGCATGCCGGGAACGGCGGACGAGCGCACCGGTTTCTGTCAGCCGGGCGGACTCGTCGCTGCCATGAGCGACGCATGGGAGAACGACCTGATCGAGTCGGCGACCGTCGTGCTCGGGCTTGTGAAGGCGGTGCTGAGCGGACCGCAACTCACAGCGGACGAGTCATGGTTCATGCCCCGCCGGACGGCCGAATGTCTCGCGGACGCGCTGAACGTCGCCGAGCTGAGGGGCGAGCGACTCGCGGCAGCGGACGAAGAGGCACCCCCGTGCGGGCGCGGCGGTGAGACGAAGGGCGGCACCCCCCGCACGGGGTGCCGCCCTCTTTCCGTGGTCCGGAGCCGCCGCCGATCGGTGAGGGTGGTCGGGTGACAGACGGCGGCTCCGGGGTCTTCGCCCCGCGGGTCGGGCGGTACTCCCCGTGCCCCTTCGGGACGCGGGGAACCGCGCGACCGGCCACGACGGGCCCGCAGGGTGGCGTGCCGGTCTCCCGGCGGAGCGCTCAGCGGTGGTCGCTGCCCTTCGACTGGGACGCCGCGCGGCCGGCCTCCAGGCGGGCCACCGGGATGCGGAACGGGGAGCAGGAGACGTAGTCCAGGCCGGCCTCGTGGAAGAAGTGGACGGACTCCGGGTCGCCGCCGTGCTCGCCGCAGACGCCGAGCTTCAGGTCGGGGCGGGTGGCGCGGCCGGCCTGCGCGGCGGCGGCGACCAGGGAGCCGACGCCGTCCTTGTCGATGGTCTCGAACGGGGAGACGCCGAAGATGCCCTTCTCCAGGTAGGCCGTGAAGAAGCTGGCCTCGACGTCGTCCCGGCTGAAGCCCCACACCGTCTGGGTCAGGTCGTTGGTGCCGAAGGAGAAGAACTCCGCGGCCTCCGCGATCTGCCCGGCGGTCAGCGCGGCGCGCGGCAGTTCGATCATCGTGCCGATGGACAGTTTCAGCTTGGCGCCGGTGGCGGCCTCGACCTCGGCGATGACCTGGTCGGCCTCGTCGCGGACGATCTCCAGCTCCTGGACGGTGCCGACCAGCGGGATCATGATCTCGGCGCGCGGGTCGGCCTTGGCCGCCCGGCGCTCGGCCGCGGCCTCGGCGATCGCCCGCACCTGCATGGTGAACAGGCCGGGGATGACCAGGCCGAGACGGACGCCGCGCAGGCCCAGCATCGGGTTCTGCTCGTGCAGCCGGTGCACGGCCTGGAGCAGGCGCAGCTCGTTCTCGTGCGGCTCCTGGCGGGACTCGGCGAGCGCGACGCGTACCGACAGCTCGGTGATGTCCGGCAGGAACTCGTGCAGCGGCGGGTCGAGGAGGCGGACGGTGACGGGGAGGCCGTCCATCGCCTCGAACAGCTCGACGAAGTCCCGCTTCTGGAGCGGGAGCAGCGCCTTCAGGGACTCCTCGCGCTCCGCCTCGGTGTCGGCCAGGATCAGCCGCTCCACCAGCTCGCGCCGGTCCCCGAGGAACATGTGCTCGGTGCGGCACAGGCCGATGCCCTGGGCGCCGAAGCGGCGGGCGCGCAGCGCGTCCTCGGCGTTGTCGGCGTTGGCGCGCACCCGCAGCCGGCGCTTGCGGTCGGCGAAGGCCATGATGCGGTGGACGGCCTCGACCAGTTCGTCGGCGTCCTCGGCGCCCGCGTGCATGCGGCCCTCGAAGTACTCGACGACCGGCGACGGCACGACCGGCACCTCGCCCAGGTAGACCTTGCCGGAGGAGCCGTCGATGGAGACGACGTCGCCCTCCTCGACGACGTGCCCGCCGGGCACGGTCATCCGGCGGCGCTTGGTGTCGACCTCCAGCTCCTCCGCGCCGCAGACACAGGTCTTGCCCATGCCGCGCGCGACGACGGCCGCGTGGGAGGTCTTGCCACCGCGCGAGGTCAGGATGCCCTCGGCGGCGATCATGCCGTCCAGGTCGTCGGGGTTGGTCTCGCGGCGGATCAGGATGACCTTCTCGCCCGAACGCGACCACTTCACGGCGGTGTACGAGTCGAAGACGGCCTTGCCGACCGCCGCGCCCGGCGAGGCGGCGATGCCCCGGCCGACCTGCTCGACCTTGGCGTCGTCGTCGAAGCGGGGGAACATCAGCTGCGCGAGCTGGGCGCCGTTGACGCGCTGGAGGGCCTCGGCCTCGTCGATGAGGCCCTGGTCGACGAGCTGGGTGGCGATGCGGAAGGCCGCGCCCGCCGTGCGCTTGCCGACGCGGGTCTGAAGCATCCACAGCTGGCCGCGCTCGATGGTGAACTCGATGTCGCAGAGGTCCAGGTAGTGGTTCTCCAGCGTCTCCATGATCTGCATCAGCTGGTCGTACGACTTCTTGTCGATCGACTCCAGCTCCGCGAGGGCGACGGTGTTGCGGATGCCCGCGACGACGTCCTCGCCCTGGGCGTTCTGGAGGTAGTCGCCGTAGACACCCTGGTGTCCGGAGGCGGGGTCGCGGGTGAAGGCGACGCCGGTGCCGGAGTCGGGGCCCAGGTTGCCGAAGACCATGGAGCAGACGTTGACGGCGGTGCCGAGGTCGTGCGGGATGCGCTCCTGGCGGCGGTAGAGCTTGGCGCGCTCGCCGTTCCAGGAGTCGAAGACGGCCTTGATGGCGAGGTCCATCTGCTCGCGCGGGTCCTGCGGGAAGTCCCGGCCGGCCTCGGTCTTGACGATCTTCTTGAACGTGGTGACGAGCTTCTTGAGGTCGGCGGCCTCCAGCTCGGTGTCGACGCTGACCTTCTTGGCCGCCTTCGCCGCCTCCAGCGCCTCCTCGAAGAGGTCGCCGTCGACGCCGAGGACGGTCTTGCCGAACATCTGGATCAGGCGGCGGTAGGAGTCCCAGGCGAACCGGTCGTCGCCGGCCTGCTGGGCGAGGCCCTGCACCGACGTGTCGGAGAGGCCGATGTTGAGCACCGTGTCCATCATGCCGGGCATGGAGAACTTGGCTCCGGAGCGGACCGACACGAGGAGGGGGTCGTCGGCCTGGCCGAGCTTCTTGCCCATCGTTGCTTCGAGGGCGTCGAGGTGCGCACTCACCTCGTCACGCAGTGCCGCCGGCTCCTCGCCGCTGTCGAGGTAGGTCTTGCAGGCCTCGGTGGTGATGGTGAAGCCGGGAGGGACCGGAAGACCCAGGTTGGTCATCTCGGCGAGGTTGGCGCCCTTGCCGCCGAGGAGGTCCTTGAGGTCCTTGTTGCCCTCGGTGAAGTCGTAAACGAACTTCGCCGCGTTCGCTGCGTTCGCTACGTGGGGATCTTTGTTTTCCGACACGGGTCTCGACTCCTCGAGGACGCGGTGGCTGCCCTGACGGCGAGGAATGTACCCAGATCAAAGGCTCATGGGTACGTCCACTTGCGCGTCATGCGCCCGTAACCACTCGTCCGCCAGCGGATCGAAAGTCACGGTGTGGCAAGCGACCGACAGCCTGTGTTTTCACTTCTTGAACGAATGATCTCTCAGATGCATCGCCTGACGCTCATTCGAGCATCGATCTCCTCGTTTGGGTTCGGTCGGTGAACGATCAAGGTATGGCACTCAGTGCCACCCCTTGGAGAAGTGGAACCGACCAAGATCCGCTCATCTGAGCGGCTCACCTATCAAAGGTGGCGAGAATCACGCTGCCACAGGCCGCCGGATGTCACCATGCGGACGCGTGAACGGACCGCTTGCGGCGGACGTACGACAGTGCGGCGGACCCCGCCCCCTCGCCGGGTCCGCCGCCCACCGGGTTTCGTACGGAAGGACCTCCGGGTGCCTGTCATCACGCCTTTCCACCGGCCACCGGGGGCCGCCGGGACCGCCGAGGACCCCGGCAGCACACCCGGACCCGCCGCGCCCCCGACCCTCGGGGCCCGCCTGCGCCACTGGCGCGCCTGGCGCAGCCGCCACCCGCGCACCGCCGCCGCGGTGCGCGGGACCACGACCGCCCTCGCCGCCGTTCTCGTCCTCGGTGCGCTGCTGCTGCCCGGCAGCCTCGCCGCCCTGGAGCCGAACCGGTTCGCGCGGATCCCGGTGGAGGCGGTCGTCGCGGCGGTGCTGCTGCTCCGTGTGCCGCGCGTGCCCCGCCTGGTGCTGGCGGCGCTGTTCGGGGCGGGTCTGGGCGCGCTGACCGTGCTGAACCTGCTCGACATGGGTTTCACCGAGTACCTGGGGCGGGGCTTCAACGTCGTCCTGGACTGGGGCCTGCTCGACGACGCCCACTCGTACGTGGCGGACTCGATGGGCGCGGCGGCGGCGGCCTGGGCGGCGGTGGGCGCGGTCGTGGGCGTCCTGCTCCTGCTGGTGCTCATGACGCTGGCGGCGGTCCGGCTCGGCGAGCTGCTCGCCGCGCACCGGGAACGGGCGGCCCGGGGCGCGCTGACGGCGGCCACCGTGTGGATGACCTGCGCGGCGCTGGGCGTGCAGACCTTCGGCGTGCCGGTCGCCGCCCGGAACGCCTCCGCGGCCGTTCAGGCGCAGGCGCGCCGGGCGGCGGACACGCTGCGGGACGAGGCGGCGTTCGCGAAGGAGGCGAAGACCGACCGCTTCGGCGCCACGCCCGGCGCACAGCTCGTGCCGGACCTGCGCGGCAAGGACGTGATCTTCACGTTCGTCGAGAGCTACGGCCGGACCGCCCTCGACGACCCCGTCGTGGCACCGGGTGTCGGCCGGACGCTCGACACGGGTACGAAGGCTCTGGCCGAGGCGGGCTACCGGGCGCGGAGCGGCTGGCTGACGTCGGCGACGTACGGGGGCGGCAGCTGGCTCGGCCACTCCACGTTCATGTCGGGCCTGTGGGTCGACAACCAGCAGCGCTACCGCACCGTCACCGCCGGCGACCGCCTCACCCTCACCGAGGCGTTCCGGAGGACCGGCGCCTGGGACACGGTCGGCGTCATGCCGGGTGTGCGGAAGGCCTGGCCGGAGGCGGAGTGGTACGGGCTCGACACGGTCTACGACGCGTTCGACGTCGGCTACGAGGGCCCGAGGTTCAGCTGGTCGACCATGCCGGACCAGTACGCGCTGGAGGCCTTCCAGCGCCTGGAGCACGGCAGGGAGCGCGACCGTCCGCTGATGGCGGAGATCATCCTGACCTCCAGCCACCAGCCCTGGGCGCCGGTCCCGGAGCTGGTCGGCTGGGAGGAGCTCGGCGACGGCTCGGTGTTCGACGGCATCGAGGCGCGGGGGGTGCGGCCGTCCGACGTCATCGCCGACCCCGCCCGGTCGAAGGAGGAGTACGGCAGGTCGGTCGCGTACTCGCTCACCAGCCTCGTCCAGTGGCTGGAGCGCTACGGCACCGACGACACGGTCCTCGTCCTCCTCGGCGACCACCAGCCGCCCGCCCGGGTCAGCGGCAGCGGGGCGGGCCGGGACGTGCCCGTCTCGGTCGTCGCCAGGGACCCGGAGGTGCTCGACGCGATCGACGGCTGGAACTGGACGGAGGGCCTCGAGCCCGCCCGGGACGCCCCGGTGTGGCGGATGGACTCCTTCCGCGACCGGTTCCTGACGGCGTACGGCTCCGTCCCGCATCCCACCCGCGGCTGATCAGCCGCCGGAGGTGTCCAGCTCCGCGTCCTCGCCGACGCCCGCGCAGTCGTACGGGTCCTTCAGCCAGCCGTCCGGCAGGACCACCCGGTTGTTGCCGGACGTGCGGCCGCGGGGGCCGTCGGCGCCGGTGGGCCAGGGCTGGTCGAGGTCCAGCTCGTCCAGCCCGGCACGCAGTGCCTCCAGGGAGGAGGTGATCGCGAGCCGCTTGCGCATCTCGGAGCCCACGGCGAAGCCCTTGAGGTACCAGGCGACGTGCTTGCGGAAGTCGATGACGCCGCGCGACTCGTCGCCGATCCACTCCCCGAGCAGCGTGGCGTGCCGCACCATCACGTCGGCGACCTCGCGCAGGGTGGGCCGTACGAAGTCCTCGGCGCGCCCCTCGAAGGCGGCCACCAGGTCGGCGAAGAGCCACGGCCGCCCCAGGCACCCGCGCCCGACCACGACACCGTCGCAGCCGGTCTCCCGCACCATGCGCAGCGCGTCCTCGGCGGACCAGATGTCGCCGTTGCCCAGCACGGGGATCTCCGGGACGTGCTCCTTGAGGCGGGCGATGGCGTCCCAGTCGGCGGTGCCGCCGTAGTGCTGGGCGGTGGTGCGGCCGTGCAGGGCGATGGCGGTGACGCCTTCCTCCACGGCGATCCGGCCGGCGTCGAGGTAGGTGAGGTGGTCGTCGTCGATGCCCTTGCGCATCTTCATGGTGACGGGCAGGTCACCGGCGCCGGTGACGGCCTCGCGGACGATGGCCCGCAGCAGGTTCCGCTTGTACGGGAGGGCGGAGCCGCCGCCCTTGCGGGTCACCTTGGGCACGGGGCAGCCGAAGTTCAGGTCGATGTGGTCGGCGAGGTCCTCCTCCGCGATCATGCGGACGGCCTTGCCGACGGTCACCGGGTCGACGCCGTACAGCTGGATCGAGCGCGGCGTCTCGGTCGCGTCGAAGTGGATCAGCTGCATGGTCTTCTCGTTGCGCTCGACCAGCGCCCGGGTCGTGATCATCTCGCTCACGAACAGGCCCTTGCCGCCACTGAACTCCCTGCACAACGTGCGGAACGGCGCGTTGGTGATCCCGGCCATCGGCGCCAGCACGACGGGCGGCGCGACGGTGTGCGGGCCGACCTGCAACGGCCGGGAGGTGGTGCTGGGGGCGGGCGTGGTGGGCGTGGACATTCCTCCATTGTCACGCACGCGGGGCAGTGCTCGCGCTGGGCGTGAGGGTGGCCGGCGCGCTGCGGGTGGGGCCCGGGCGCCTCCTGGATCCACTGGAGGTCGAAGTCCTTCGGGCGCTCCAGTCGACGCGGATCGTCGTGCTCGCTCAGGAGTGACCGGAGTCGAACCAGGTTGTGCACGGGCACGCCCTTCCGTGGCCTACGACGAACCCGCCCATCGTGCGCCCCCGTCCGGTGGCGCCGCACCTGGTTCTGTCCCGTGCGGCACGTGCCGCGTGCCCGCCGGCCTCGTCACCGCACCACCGCCGGCAGCCGCTCCGACACCTTCGGCCAGTACGTCACGACCGCCTCCTCCACCGCCGGCAGCGCCCGCTGCCCCGCCAGCGCCAGGACGATCGCCGCCGCCACGCCCGCCCAGGCCAGGGGGCCCAGCGGCGTGCAGCCGAAGAGCTGGCTGGCGCCCGGCGTCTGCACCAGGGCGACCAGGGCGGCGGCGGAGCCCAGGGAGGTGACCTGGACCAGGCGGCTGCCGCGGCGGTCGGCGAGGGTCTGGGCGAGCTGGGTGCCGACCACGGCGCACAGGGCCATCGTCGTGGAGCGGCGCCGCGTGCCCGGCGTGAAGCGGCCGAAGAGCCAGGCCGCGGTCGCGCCGAGTGCCGTGGTCATCGCCCGGTGCCGGATCTGGCGGATCAGGGGCCGGCCCAGCACCGCCGTGCCGAGCGGCGTGCCCGCGTCGTCCTCCTCCTGCTCGGGGTCGCCGGTCTCCGTGACCGCCACCGCCATCGCGGGGAACAGGTCCGTGAACAGGTTGACCAGCAGCATCTGACGGGTGGACAGCGGGGCGGCGCCGCCGAGGACGGTGCCGAGGATGCCGAAGCCGACCTCGCCCGCGTTGCCGCCGATCAGGATGGCGATGGCGTCGGCGACGCTGTGCCACAGCGCCCGGCCCTCCCGCACCGCCTCCACCAGGACCAGCAGGTCGTCGCCGGTGACGACGAGGTCGGCGGCGTTGCGGGCGGCGGCCGAGCCGCGGGCGCTGATGCCGACGCCGATGTCGGCGGCGCGGATGGCGGCGGCGTCGTTGGCGCCGTCGCCGACCATGCCGACGACCCGCCCGGCGTCCCGCAGCGACTCGACGACCTGGAGTTTCTGCTCGGGCGCCACCCGGGCGACGACGTCCGCGTCGCGCAGCATCCGGGAGCGTGCCGTGCGGTCGGCGGCGGCGAGTTCGTCGCCGGTGACCACGACCGCGTCCTCGGGCCAGCCCAGGTCGACGGCGATGGCGTGGGCGGTCTGCGGATGGTCGCCGGTCAGCACCACGGGCCGTACGCCCGCCTCGCGCAGCCCGCGCACCAGCGCCGGGGACGTCTCGCGGGCCACGTCGGCCAGCCCGAGCATCCCCGTGAACTCCAGCTTCTCCGGCTCCTGTTCGAGGACGTCGGCGGCCTTCTCCCCCTTGCGCAGGGGCCGGCTGGCCACGGCGATGATGCGCAGTCCGTCACGGGCCAGGCCGTGCGCCACCTCGGTGGCGTGCGAGGGCAGGTCGGCGCAGGCGGGCAGCACGGTCTCCGGGGCGCCCTTGACCACCAGCACCGGCGCGCCGTCGCCGTCCCGTCCGACGGCGGCGGCATAGCCGCGCGAGGTCTCGAAGGGCAGGCCCTCCTCCTGCGTCCACTGCGGGTCCGGACCGGCGGCGTCGAGTACGGCCTCGTCGGTGGCGTGGGTGGGGCGGGCGCCGTCGCCGTTGAGGCGGGGGCAGGCGCGCGCGGCGATCCGTACGGCGTCGGCGGCGTCCGGGTCGCCGGCCTTGCGGACCGTGCCGTCGGCGCCCGCGACCCGGGTCAGCCGCAGCTTGTTCTCGGTGAGCGTGCCGGTCTTGTCGAAGCAGATGGTGTCCATGCGGCCCAGCGCCTCCAGCGTGCGCGGGGTGCGCACGAGGACGCCGCGGCGGCTGAGCCGGCGGGCCGCCGCCAGCTGCGCCACCGTCGCGACCAGCGGCAGCCCCTCGGGCACGGCGGCCACCGCCACCGAGACGCCACCGGCGACGGCCTGCCGGATCGGCGTCCCCCGCAGCAGCGAGAGCCCGGTCACCGCGGCCCCGCCGGCGAGGGTGAGGGGGAGCGCCTTGCGGGTGAGTTCCTGGAGCCTGGCCTGCACTCCGGCCGCCGACGGCGTACGGGCGGCCAGCGAGACCGCCCGGGCGGCCTCGGTGTGCTCGCCGGTGTCCACGACGACGGCCTGGGCGCGTCCGGCGACCACGGTCGTGCCCTCGAAGACCATGCAGTGCCGCTCGGCGACGGGGGCGTTCGTCACCGGGTCCACGCACTTGTCCACCGGCAGCGACTCACCGGTCAGCGCGGACTCGTCGACCTCCAGGCCGTCCTCCCACAGCAGCCGGGCGTCGGCGGGCACGACGTCGTCGGCCTTGAGGTCGACGATGTGGCCCGGGTGGAGCTTGGTCGCGTCCACGACCCGGGGCTCGGCCGACGGGTCGTGCGTCTCCTCCTCGGAGACCCGCGCCTTCTGCTTCTGCTGCGCGAGCAGCCCGGACAGCGCCCGCTCGGCCCGCAGCCGCTGGAACCCGCCGACCAGCGCGTTCAGGTCGAGCGCGCCGACGACGAGCAGCGCGTCCATGACGGAGCCGAGGATCGCCTCGGCCGCCGAGCCGACCGCCAGCACCGGGGTGAGCGGATCGTCCAGCTCGCCCCGCACGGCCTGCCCCAGCTGCCACGTCCACTTCACCGGCGCCAGGGCGGGGACGCGGCCCGCCCGGTCGGCCGCTGCCCTCATCCGCGCCGTCAGCTGTTCGGCGAGGGACGGCTCGGGTTCCTTCTCGCGCGCCAGGCGTTCCCGTACGCCCGTGGGGTCCAGCGTGTGCCAGGCCACCCGTGCCCGGGGGTGCGGGGCGCGGGCCATCGCCACGGTGAGCGCGGCGCGCGTCCCGGACAGCAGGGCCGCCGCCGCGCTCACGTCGACGGGCGCGTGCCGCAGCCCGGGCAGCGCCGAAGCGCCGCCCCCGCTCCCCTTCTTGCCCTTGGTGCGCGCCTCGCCGACCGCCACCAGCAGCCCGGACAGCGCGGCCCCGGACCGGGCCAGCGTCTGCGACCGGCGCCCGATCGCGCGGGCCGCGGGCACCGCCCGCAGCAGCCGCCACACGTCGGCGAGCCCGTGCGGGGCGATCACGTCCGCGCCCCACGCCACCGGGGCGTCCGCGTCGGCCAGCGCGACGGCCACGTCCCCGCCGAGCAGCCCGGCCAGCAGCGCATCGTCGTCGCCGGGCCGGGGCCGTACGACGGTGATGACACCGCCCTCGGCGCGCAGTTCGTCCACGACCTGCCGCAGCGGCCGTCCTCCGCTGACCACCTGGTCCGCGAGGCCGGTGAAGTCGGCCAGCGCCGGGTCCTCCACCATCACGACGCGCAGTCCGGCGCGCCGCGCGGCGTCCAGGACGTCCTCGGTCCACGGGTCCGCGCCCGCGTCCGGCGCCCGCAGCGCGCTCGGGTGCAGGACGACCGTGGCGGCCATCTCCAGCTGCCGCAGCCGTTCGGGGTCGCGCACGAGGACTCCGGTACGCGACAGCGCGGCGCTCAGTACGGCGTGGAAGGCGGCGGGCCCGTAGCGCGCGGCCTTGGGCGAGCCGGCCAGCACCGCCTCGGCGGCCTCGGCGACGTCGTGCTTGACCAGCAGGGTCGCCACCGCGCCCGCCACGCTGCCGGTGGAGGCGTGGGCGGCGTAGTTCTGCGCCGGGGAGGACCGCAGCGGCGGTCGCAGGGCGGGGGCGGCGGGCAGACTGCCCCGGCCCGGCAGGCACAGCCGGTCGTGCACGACCTCGAAGGCCGCCGTCCGGGTCACCGCCTCCGTCAGCTGGCAGGCGCGCAGCGCGCCGTCGAGCACCAGCGAGGTGTAGCTCTGCCCGGCGCCGTGGACGGCCGCGTTGGCGGCGGCCAGCGCCACGTCCATGCGGTGGTCGCCGAGCCGTTCGCGCAGCCAGGCGCGGAAGGTCGGGTTCTCGCGCAGCAGCGTCGCGACGGCCGTCACCAGGCGGGGCGAGGGCGGCAGCCGCAGGCGCGCGCCGGTCACGGCGGCGGCGATGCCGAGGACGTCGGCTCCGAGGGCGGTGGCCGCGACGCGCACCGAGGCCGGGTCGCCGGGGTGGGCGAGCTCCTCCACCGGATCTCCCGGGCCCCGTTGCTCCGCCCGGGTCAGTCCGTGCTCCTCGGCGAGTTCGGTGGCCCGGTCCACGACCCGGTCGGTCAGGGCCTCCTCGGTGGCGGTCACGACGAGCCGGGCGAGGCCGGTGTCCCAGTAGGCGAGCACCACGTCCGGGTGCTCGGCCAGGGCCGCCGCCACCCGCCGCGCGACGCGTTCGGTGCCGCCCGCCCGGCGCACCTCGTCGGTCGCGGCCGGCCGGAGCGCGAGGTGCGTCCGGTGTCCGGCCCGCCAGTCCGGGGTGCCGCCCGGCAGCGCCGCGCGGCAGACCCGTGCCGCGCGCGCCGCGAAGTCGGCGCCGCGCACACCGGCCCGTGCGGTGCCCGCCACGGCGCCGGCCGCGGCGCCCACCGCGGGTGCGGTGCCCCGGGCGAGCAGCCGGGGCCCGGCCAGGACGAATCCGGTGACGGCACCCTGGGAACGCGTCAGAAGTCCACCGACCATCGTTGTCTCTCAGCCCGCCTTCCGCGTGGACGTGGTGGCCTTCCGGCTCCGGCCGCCCGAGGCCCCGGAGGCCACGGTGGGCCGGCCGGCGGATGCCTTGGCCTTGGAAGTGCCACGCGACGAGGACGTGCTGCGGGAAGCACCGGCCGTCGTCTTCTTGGCCGTGCTCTTCTTCGCGGGGGTCGTCGCGGCGGTGCTCTTCTTCGCGGGAGTCGTCGCGGCGGTGCTCTTCTTCACGGGGGTCGTCGCGGCGGTGCTCTTCTTCACGGGGCTTGTCGCGGCGGTGCTCTTCTTGGCGGGCCGCGTGGCGGCGGTGCTCTTCTTCACCGCGCTGCTCGTCTTCTTCGCGGCGACCGTTCCGGCGGTGCCCGTCTTCTTCGCGGCGACCGCCCCGGCGCTGCCCGCCTTCCTCGCGGCGCCCGTGCTGGTGGTCGTCCTGGCCGCCGGGCTCTTCCTGGCGGCGGTCTGCGTGCCCGCGGTCCTCCTGGCGGTGCTCCGCCGCGCGGAACTCTTGTCCGCCGTACGGGAAGCCGCCGTACCGGACTTCCCCGCGCCGCCGGCCCCGCTCCCGCCGGAGGTCTCCGCCCCGTTCTGCAGGACCCGCGCGGCCTCCGCCTCCGGCGACTTCTGCGGCCGCGGCCGCGTCAGCCACGCCACCGCCGCCCCGGTGGCCGCCACCGGCCACTCGACCAGCCCGGCGATGCCCAGCACCCCGGCCCCCGTGTACACGACCACGCGCCGCCCGCGCGGCGACACGGCCCCGATCCTGTCCAGCGCGCCCTCGGCGACCCTGCCGACCGTCCCGGCGCCCGGCACCTTCCGCAGCGCCGACGCGGCCGCGTGCAACGGCCTCGGGAGCGTCTGCGCCGATTTCTGCTCAGCCATGACTGTTCGTCCTCGCCCTGTGCAAGCTCGTGCAAGCTGTGGAAACCCTGGGAACATCACCTTCCGCACATATCCGGGTTCCCGCACTTCGGGCACTCATCCCGGTGAAGGGGTCCCGTCGCTCGAAGGCGGCCCGGCAGCCACGTCCGCGGCATACGGTTCATGGACGGGACCCGTTCTGGCGGCAGGCCACCGGCCTGCAACGGCACCCGGGCCCGAACGCCGGCACCGCGGGCCTCAACGGCGAACACGGACTCCTCCTCGGTTTCCGGCGCGTCGGCGACGGGCGCGCTCCGAGCCGGCCCGGCCAGGTCGTTCCCCGGCAGCCGCACGTGTGCTTCCAGGTCGGAGGGGGCTGGACGAAGCCGGGGCCCGGATACGGGAGTCGGGTGGGCACAGGCGGACGGCCCGCCCCGCAGGGCCGATGAGTCACCGCCGCGGGGGACCACTGCCGAAAACGCCCGCCCTCCACCCGACCGAGTCGGGTGGAGGGCGGGCGAAGGCCGGGGGGCCAGGGGGCGGAGCCCCCTGGTACGCCGACGTCAGGGAAGGTCAGCAGCCGGCCAGCCGGGAGGCCAGGTACCCCTCGATCTGGTCCAGCGACACGCGCTCCTGCTTCATCGTGTCCCGCTCGCGCACCGTCACGGCGTTGTCCTCGAGCGTGTCGAAGTCGACCGTCACGCAGAACGGCGTACCGATCTCGTCCTGGCGCCGGTAACGGCGGCCGATCGCGCCGGCGTCGTCGAAGTCGATGTTCCAGTTCTGCCGCAGCGCCTGGGCGAGGCCCTTGGCCTTGGGCGACAGCTCCGGGTTGCGGGACAGCGGCAGCACCGCGACCTTCACCGGCGCCAGGCGCGGGTCGAGGCGCAGCACCGTGCGCTTCTCCATCTTGCCCTTGGCGTTCGGCGCCTCGTCCTCGACGTAGGCGTCGAGCAGGAAGGCGAGCATCGCCCGACCGACACCGGCCGCCGGCTCGATGACGTACGGCGTCCAGCGCTCGCCGGCCTCCTGGTCGTAGTAGGCGAGGTCCTGGCCGGAGGCCTTGGCGTGCGAGGAGAGGTCGTAGTCCGTCCGGTTGGCGACACCCTCCAGCTCGCCCCACTCGCTGCCGCCGAACTGGAAGCGGTACTCGATGTCGGCGGTGCGCTTGGAGTAGTGGGAGAGCTTCTCGGCCGGGTGCTCGAACCAGCGCATGTTCTCCTCACGCAGGCCGAGGCCGGTGTACCAGTTCCAGCGCTGCTCCATCCAGTATTCCTGCCACTTCTCGTCCTCGCCCGGCTTGACGAAGAACTCCATCTCCATCTGCTCGAACTCGCGGGTGCGGAAGATGAAGTTGCCGGGCGTGATCTCGTTGCGGAAGGACTTGCCCATCTGGGCGATACCGAACGGCGGCTTGCGGCGGGAAGTGGTCTGCACCTGGGCGAAGTTGGTGAAGATGCCCTGCGCGGTCTCGGGCCGCAGGTAGGCGACGGAGCCGCTGTCCTGGGTCGGGCCGAGGTGGGTGGAGAGCAGACCGGAGAACTGCTTGGGCTCGGTGAAGGTGCCCTTGTTGCCGCAGTTGGGGCAGTTGAGGTCCGCGAGGCCGTTCTCCGGGGCGCGGCCCTTCTTCTCCTCGTAGGCCTCTTCCAGGTGGTCCGCGCGGAACCGCTTGTGGCAGGAGGTGCACTCGGTCAGCGGGTCCGTGAAGGTGGCGACGTGGCCGGAGGCGACCCAGACGTCGGGGGCCAGGATCACGGACGAGTCGAGACCGACGACGTCCTCGCGCGAGGTGACCATGTACCGCCACCACTGGCGCTTCAGGTTCTCCTTGAGCTCGACACCCAGCGGTCCGTAGTCCCAGGCGGCCTTCTGACCGCCGTAGATCTCACTGCACGGGAATACGAAGCCACGGCGCTTGCTCAGGCTGACGATGGTGTCGATCTTGTCGGCGGCCACGGTGCTCTCTTCATTACGACGACGGGCGACGAAGCGAGATGCTTCCAGAGAATGCCTCAGGTTACCGGCGCGGACGGCCCCCCGGCCAAATCGGGGGCCCACCTGGCCTCCGCCCGGCGTACCGGACCGTTTGTTGACAACCGTTTCCATATTTGTTGAAAATGAATGCCATGAACGTACGACGACGACACATATCCGGCATAGCAGTCACCGCGGCCGCCGCGCTCGGCCTCGGAACCCTCTCCGCCTGCTCCAGCGACAGCGCGGCGGCGGGCAACACGGACAAGTTCGACGTCGTCGCGTCGTTCTACCCCATGGCCTTCCTCGCCGAGCAGATAGGCGGCGAGCACGTCAACGTCAGCAGTCTGACCCAGCCCGGCCAGGAGCCGCACGACCTGGAGCTCAGCACCAAGCAGCGCGCGCAGCTGGAGGAGACCGACGCCGCGCTCTTCCTCAAGGGCCTCCAGCCCGCCGTCGACGAGGCCATCGGCCAGTCCGGCGTCAAGACGAAGATCGACGCGGCCACGCTGACCTCCCTGGAGGAGCACGGCACCGAGGCCGACGGCCACGCGGCCGAGGAAGGCCACACCGGGGAGGAGCACGCCGGGGAAGAGCACGCCGGCGAAGGCCACACCGAGGACGAGCACGCCGGCGAAGGCCACACCGAGGACGAGCACGCCGGCGAAGGCCACACCGAGGACGAGCACGGCCACGACCACAGCCACGAGGCCGGCGGCAAGGACCCCCACATCTGGCTCGACCCGGTCAAGTACGCCGAGGTCGCCGAGGGCGTCGGCAAGGCCTTCGAGAAGGCCGACCCCGACCACGCCGCCGACTACAGGAAGAACACCGAGGCCCTGGTCGGGAAGCTCGGCGAGCTGAACACGAAGTTCGAGACCGGCCTGAAGGACACGAAGACCAAGGTCTTCATCACCACGCACTCCGCCTTCGGCTACCTCGCCGAGCGCTACGGCCTGACCGAGGAGTCCATCAGCGGCCTCAGCCCCGAGTCCGAGCCCAGCGCCGCCCGGGTCAAGGAGCTTGAGAAGATGGCCAAGGCCGACGGCGTCTCCACGATCTTCTACGAGACGCTCGTCAGCGACAAGACCGCGAAGACGGTCGCCAAGGACGCGAACCTCAAGACGGACGTCCTCGACCCGCTCGAGGGCATCACCGACACGTCCCGCGGCGACGACTACTTCCAGGTCATGGAAGCCAATCTCAAGGCCCTGCGGACGGCCCTGGGAGCCACATGATCGACCCATTGGAGGGCGGCATGAGCGAGCCCGTCATATCCCTGCGCGGCGTCCGCGCCGAACTCGGCTCACGCCCCGTCCTGCGCGGCATCGACCTCACCGTGGGCCGCGGCGAGGTCGTGGCCCTGCTCGGCGCCAACGGCTCGGGCAAGTCCACCGCCGTGCGCACCGTCATCGGCCAGGTACCGGTCACCGCCGGGGAGATCGAACTGTTCGGCACCCCGCGCCGCCGCTTCCGCGACTGGGCGCGCGTGGGCTACGTCCCGCAGCGCACCACGGCCGCGGGCGGCGTCCCCGCGACGGTGACCGAGGTCGTCTCCTCCGGCCGCCTCTCCCGGGCCCGCTTCGGCATCCTGCGCAAGGCCGACCACGAGGCCGTCCGCCGGGCCCTCGACCTGGTCGGCATGGCGGACCGGGCCAAGGACTCCGTGGACGCCCTCTCCGGCGGCCAGCACCAGCGCGTGCTGATCGCCCGCGCGCTCGCCGCCGAACCCGAGCTGCTGATCATGGACGAGCCGATGGCGGGCGTCGACCTGGCCAGCCAGGAGGTGCTCGCCGCCACCCTGCGCGAGCAGGTCGCGGCCGGCTCCACCGTCCTGCTCGTCTTGCACGAGCTGGGCCCCCTGGAGCCCCTGATCGACCGGGCCGTGGTGCTCCGCGACGGCTGCGTCCTGCACGACGGCCCGCCCCCCGAGGCGGTCGGCCAGCACGCGCTGCCCGGCCACGACCACGTACACCCGCACGCGGCGGCCGGCGCCGAACCGATCCGCACCGGTCTGCTGAGCTGAGAAGGCCCCCATGGAAATACTGAACTACGCCTTCATGCAGCGGGCGCTGCTGGCCGCCGTCCTGGTCGGCATCACCGCCCCCGCCGTCGGCATCTACCTGGTCCAGCGCCGCCAGGCCCTCATGGGCGACGGCATCGGCCACGTGGCGATGACCGGCGTCGGCCTCGGCTTCCTGCTCACCTGGTCCCCGGTGTGGATGGCCACCCTGGTCGCCGTGCTCGGCGCGGTCCTCATGGAGCTGATCCGCTGGTACGGCAGGACCCGCGGCGACATCGCCCTCGCCATGCTCTTCTACGGCGGCATGGCCGGCGGCGTGATGTTCATCAACCTGGCGCCGACGGGTTCCAACGCCAACCTGAACTCGTACCTCTTCGGCTCGCTGTCGACGGTGAGCGAGTCCGACGTCACGGCGATCTGCGTGCTGGCCGCCTTCGTGGTCCTGGTCACCCTCGGCCTGCGCCGCCAGCTGTTCGCGGTCAGCCAGGACGAGGAGTTCGCCCGGGTCACCGGCCTGCCGGTGCGCGCGCTGAACCTGCTGACGGCCGTCACGGCGGCGGTGACGGTGACGGTCGCGATGCGCGTCGTCGGGCTGCTGCTGGTGTCGGCGCTGATGGTGGTCCCGGTGGCCGCCGCGCAGCAGCTCACCCGCAGCTTCGCCGCCACCTTCGCGATCGCCGTCGCCATCGGCGTCAGCGTGACGATCGGCGGCACGGTCACCTCGTACTACCAGGACGTGCCGCCCGGCGCGACCATCGTGCTGCTCACCATCGGCGCGTTCGTGCTGCTCACCGCGCTGGCGACGCCGCTGGCCCGGCGACGCGCGCGGGCGGCCGGCGCGGCGCGGGACGCCGCGGATCCGACGGAGTGCACGATTCCGGCCACCCGGGGGGCCGCGGACGAGGTCGGCGTCTGACCGCCGGCCTGCCGGGCTGGCACAATGGCCCGGCAAGCCGCAGACCGCAGACGTGAGGAGGAATCCGGTGACGACCGCTGGACCGCCCGTGAAGGGCCGTGCCACCCGGCAGCGGGCCGCCGTGTCGGCGGCCCTCCAGGAGGTCGAGGAGTTCCGCAGCGCGCAGGAGCTCCACGACATGCTCAAGCACAAGGGCGACTCGGTCGGGCTCACCACCGTCTACCGCACCCTGCAGTCCCTCGCCGACGCCGGCGAGGTCGACGTCCTGCGCACCGCCGACGGCGAGTCCGTCTACCGCCGCTGCTCCAGCGACGACCACCACCACCACCTGGTCTGCCGCACCTGCGGCAAGGCGGTCGAGGTCGAGGGCCCCGCGGTCGAGAAGTGGGCGGAGGCCATCGCCGCCGAGCACGGCTACGTCAACGTCGCGCACACCGTGGAGGTCTTCGGCACCTGCGCGGACTGCGCGAACGCCTCCGGCGACTGAGCCGCCCGGGCCCGGGGCAGCGCCCCGGGCCCCCTCGTCGGCCCGAACGGCCCCGTCCTCAGACCCCGGACGGGCTGGAGGTCTCCGGCCGCCCCTCCATGGCGAGCAGCTCCTCGTTCGGGATCGCCCCGCCGAAGCGCCGGTCCCGGGAGGCGAACTCCAGGCACGCGCGCCACAGGTCGCGCCGGTCGAAGTCGGGCCACAGCACGTCCTGGAACACCATCTCGGCGTACGCGCTCTGCCAGAGCAGGTAGTTGGACGTCCGCTGCTCCCCGCTCGGCCGCAGGAACAGGTCCACGTCCGGCATGTCCGGGTAGTACAGGTACTTGGCGAGCGTCTTCTCGTTCACCTTCGACGGGTCGAGCCGCCCGGCCCGCACGTCCTCGGCGAGGGCCTGCGCGGCGTCGGCGATCTCGGCGCGCCCGCCGTAGTTCATGCAGAAGTACAGGGTGAGCCTGTCGTTGTCCTTGGTCTGCTCCTGGGCGACCTGGAGCTCCTTGGCGACCGACTTCCACAGCTTGGGCATCCGCCCCACCCAGCGCACGCGGACCCCCAGCTCGTCGAGCTGGTCGCGGGACTTGCGGATGAAGTCCCGGTTGAAGTTCATCAGGAAGCGCACCTCGTCCGGCGACCGCTTCCAGTTCTCCGTGGAGAAGGCGTACAGGGAGATGTTCTCCACGCCGATCTCGATCGCGCCCTGGAGCACGTCCAGCACCCGCTCGGCCCCGACCTTGTGCCCCTCGGTGCGCGGCAGCCCGCGCTCCTTGGCCCAGCGCCCGTTGCCGTCCATGACGATCGCCACATGCTCGGGCACCAGCTCACCGAGGTTCGGGGGCCGCGCGCCGGACGGGTGCTGCTCCGGCGTCCTGTACTCCCGGCGCTGACGCCCCAGGAACCCGCGTACGGCCATGTGTCTCTCGTCTCCTTCAGGATTTTTCGACGTATCGCAGGGAGCGCAGGCCGCGCTCCAGGTGCCAGTGCAGGTAGGCGGAGACCAGCCCGCTCCCCTCCCGCACATACCGCGGCTCACACGTGTCCGCGGTCCCCCAGTCTCCCGTGAGCAGCGCTCCGAGCAGTTCCAGGGCCTGCGGTGAGGGTACGACGCTGCCGGGCACCCGGCAGTCGGCGCAGACGGATCCGCCCGAGCCGACCGAGAAGAACCGGTTCGGACCGGGCATACCACACTTCGCGCAGTCCCCGAAGGTGGGGGCGTAACCGTTCACGGCGAGGGAGCGCAGCAGGAACGCGTCCAGCACGAGGTTCGGCGCGTGCTCGCCCCGGGCGAGGGTCCGCAGCGCGCCGACCAGGAGCAGGTACTGCTGCACCGCCGGCTCGCCCTCGTGGTCGGTGAACCGCTCGGCCGTCTCCAGCATGGCCGTCCCGGCGGTGTACCGCGCGTAGTCGGCGACGATCCCGCCGCCGTACGGCGCGATGGTCTCGCTCTGCGTGCACAGCGGCAGTCCGCGCCCGACCAGCTCGCTCCCCTTGGAGAAGAACTGCACGTCCACGTGCGAGAACGGCTCCAGCCGTGCCCCGAACTTCGACTTCGTCCGCCGCACCCCGCGGGCCACGGCGCGTACGCGTCCGTGACCGCGCGTGAGCAGTGTGATGATCCGGTCCGCCTCGCCCAGCTTCTGGGTGCGCAGCACGATGCCGTCGTCGCGGAACAGACTCATGGCGCCCATTGTCCCGCATGCCTCAAGGCACCTCGCCACGGCTCCGGGCGTTGGTGTACGCCGTCGCCGCGCTGAGCCGCTCGGACGGGGTGGCGTGGCGCACGTCACCCGGCACGGCGTCCCACTCCCGCCCCCCGCCGTACGGCCGCATCTGCACGTACGGCCCCTCATGCCCCATGACGACGCCGACCCGACCGCTCCGGGTGTCGACGGCATAGGACCCGATCGGCGGCATCATCATCGCAGCACCGCCGCGAGTCGCAGCGCGGTCTCGACGGAACACCTGCCCAATTCGATGAGCGGACAGGGGGCCTCCCGCGCAAGACTCACCGGGTCGAGCCCGAGTGACGGCAGAGTAATTCCTGCCTCAGTGAGCGCTGCGCGCAATTCTTTCACCGCTACCTCCGCTTCTTCGGCGCAGAGCGCCGAGTGTCGTGCCTCCACCCTGTTCCCCTTCCCTTTACGGTTTCACTCTTCGTATCCCAAGAATGCCTCTCCGTGACTACACTCGGGAGGAGTTCTCGCACTACAAGTGCTGGTCAGTGCAGGGGGGTTGGTTATGGCCAACGGTTCACGGCACGCGGCGCGGGAGTTCTTCGGTATTGAACTAAAACGCCGTCGAGAGGACGCCGGAAACACCCAAGTCGAGCTGGGCGCTCGGGTATTCGTCTCCGGTGGATACATCGGCCAGTTCGAACATGCAATTCGCAAACCCCAGCCGCATGGGGCGCAGCGGATTGACGGAGTACTGCAAACCGACGGTATTTTCGAGCGGCTGTGCCGGAAGCTGATTGACGATCCTCGGTATGCGGATTACTTCGCCCATGTGGTGGAGCCCGGTGGTCCTCGTCGGGCCGGCCGCCTGGGCGGAGTTCGTCGCCGGGCTCGCGCGGCGTGCGGCGACGGACTGACAGGAGTCAGGGTCGACCCCGAGTGGGGGCATTGGGGTAATCCCCCCTGCGTATCAGGTTGTTGCCCGGATGGGGAGGGCCCCGGGCATCCGCGAGGGTCGTCGTATGACGCAGCGCACCCGAACCATCCGCAACGCCGCCATCGTCGGCGTCTCCACCGCCCTCCTCGGCATCACCGCGCCCGTGACCGCGACGGCCTCCGCGACCGCGAGCCCGGCCACGTCCCTCACCTGGACGGACTGCGAGGGCGGCGGCACCGTCGATCCCCGTCAGCAGTGCGCCACCCTCCAGGTCCCCATGGACTACGCCGATCCCGACAGCCCTCTCATCGACGTCGCCGTCTCCCGCATCCCCGCCGAGAATCCGGACGCCCGGCGCGGGGCCCTGCTGCTCATCGCCGGCGGGCCGGGCGGCTCGAGTCTGGGCGACCCCTCGAGAAAGGGACAGAAGCTGCCGCAGGAGGTACGGGACACCCACGACCTGATCGGGTTCGCCCCGCGCGGCCTCGCCCCCTCCATCCCCGTCACCTGCGGACTGGAGCACGGCGACCTCGCCACCTCCAGGATCCGCCCCTGGCCCGCCCCCGACGGCTCCGTGGACGGCAACATGGCCACCGCCCGCCGCATGGCCGACGCCTGCGCACGCAACGGCGGGGAACTGATCAAGCACCTCAGCACCGCCAACGAGGCCCGCGACATCGACCGCATCCGGGCCGCGCTCGGCGAGCGGCAGATCTCCGCGTGGGGCGTCTCGTACGGGACGTACGTCGGCGCGGTGTACGCGCAGCTCTTCCCGCACCGCACCGACCGCGTCGTGCTGGACAGCCTCGACAACCCGGACCCCACCCGCGTCAACCGCGCCTGGCTCGCCGGGCACGAGCAGGGGGTGGAGGACGTCTTCCCGCACTTCGCCGCCTGGGCCTCGCGGCCCGGAAACCCCGACCGGGTGGCGCGCAGGGCCGCCGACGTGCGGCCGATGTTCCTGCGGCTCGCCGCCCGGCTCGACCGGGAGCCGATTCCGTGGCCCGGCGCCAACCCGGAGGAGCTGAACGGCAACGTGCTGCGCCAGACCATGCTGGACAGCTTCGCGTCTCCCAGCCGCTATCCCACGCTCGCGAAGCTGATGCGGGCCGCGCGGCAGGGCACCGTGCCGCCCGCGCCCGCCGGGCCGCCCGAGGCCGTGCTGCAGAACGTCACCGCGGTCGGCGCCGGCGTCCTGTGCAACGACGTCGCCTGGCCGACGTCGGCCGCCGTGTACCAGAAGGACGTCACCGACAGCCGCGCCGCGTACCCGCTCACCGCCGGCATGCCCCGCAACGCGATGCTGTGCGCCGCCTGGCCGTACCCGCCGCGCGAGGCGCCCGTGCGGATCACCGACCGGGGGCCGTCCAACATCCTGCTCGTCCAGAACGAACGGGACGTCAACACCCCGCTCAGCGGCGCCCTGGAGATGCGGGAGGCACTCGGCCGGCGCGCGGTCATGGTCACCGTGGACTCCACCGGCCACGACGCCTACCTCGCCGAGGGCAACGCCTGCGGCGACCGTACGGTCTCCCGTTTCCTGGCGACGGGAGAGCGGCCGGGCGCGGACACCTACTGCGAGTAGCCGGCGCCCGGCGTCACCAGCCCCGACTCGTAGCCCACGATGACCAGTTGCGCCCGGTCCCGCGCCCCCAGCTTGCCCATGATGCGGCTGACATGGGTCTTGGCGGTCAGCGGGCTCAGCCCCAGGCAGTCGGCGATCTCGGTGTTGTTGAAGCCGCGTGCGACCAGGGTGAGTACCTGGCGCTCCCGGTCCGACAGGCGGTCGGGGCCGCCGCCGCCCGTCACCGGTGCCGAAGGGCTGCGCAGGAAGCGCTCGATCAGCCGTGCCGTGGGGCCGGGCGACAGGAGGGCGTCGCCCGCCGTCACGGTACGGATGGCGTCGAGGAGGTCGGCGGGTCTGGTGTCCTTCACCAGGAAGCCCGAGGCGCCCGCCCGCAGTGCCTCCACGATGTTGTCGTCGGTGTCGTAGGTGGTGAGGACCAGCACCTTCACACCGGCCAGGTCCTCGTCGGCGGCGATGAGCCGGGTCGCCTCGATGCCGTCCAGGTCGGGCATGCGGATGTCCATCACGACCAGGTCGGCGCGTTCCGTGCGGGCCAGGTCGACGGCCTGGCGGCCGGTGCCCGCCTCGCCGACGACCTCCATGTCGGGGGCCGACGCGACGAGCAGGGCGAACGCGGCACGGACGAGGTTCTGGTCGTCCGCGAGCAGCACTCGTATGGTCATGCGTCAGCCGTCTCTCTGCGGGGTCGCGGTCGTCAGGGGTGCGGCGGCGGGCGCCGAAGGTGCTGGGGATGCCGTGGGGACCGGCAGCACGGCCCTCACCCCGAAGCCGCCGGCACCCCCGCCCCGCGGCCCGGCGTCGAGTGTGCCACCCACGCTGCGGGCGCGTTCGCGCATGCCGACGAGGCCGAAGCCGGGGGTGCCGTCGGGGTCGGGGCCGGTCCCGTCGTCGGTCACGGACAGGCGCAGGGCGCCCCGCCCGGCGTGCACCTCGACGCGGACGGACGGTTCCGGCCCCGCGTGGCGTACGGCGTTGGTCAGCGCCTCCTGCACGATGCGGTAGGCGGCGGCGCCGACCGCGGGCGGGACGTCGTCGGCGCGCACCGACAGGTCCACCCGCGCTCCGGCGAGCCGGGCGGCCCGGGCCAGGTCGGGCAGGCCGTGCAGTCCGGGCAGCGGGCCGCGGGCGTCGGGGGCGTCCTTCTCCCGGAGGACCTCCAGCGTGGTCCGCAGTTCGCCGCGCGCACTCCGGCAGGTCTCGGCGATGTCGTCGAGGGCCTTGGCGACGGCGGCCCGGTCCAGGCGCTCGGGGTCGGCGGTCAGGACGTGGGCGGCGACGGAGGTCTGCACGCCGATGAGGGTGATGCTGTGCGCGAGCAGGTCGTGCAGGTCCCGCGCGACACGCAGGCGCTCCTCGGCGACACGGCGCCGGGCCTCCTCCTCGCGGGTGCGTTCGGCGCGCTCGGCGCGTTCGACGATGGAGGCGACGTAGTGCCGGTAGAAGCGGACGTCGATGCCGCAGAACAGGACGGCGACGACCCAGCCGGTGATCCGGAGCAGCTCGACCATGCCGTCGGGGTTGGTGACGGCGTTCATGCTCAGCCCCACGCCGATGACGGCGGAGCCGACGACCAGGGTGCGGCGCACCGTGCCGGTCGCCGCGAGTGTGTAGAGGGCCGTCACGGTCGCGGGGCCGGGCGCGGAGTGGTTGTGGTCGAGGGCGTGGAAGCCGGCGACCGGAGCGGCCACCAGGCAGAGCACCAGCAGGGGACGGTGCCTGCGCCGCACGAGCGGCACGTGGGCGACGAGCAGCAGTGTCCAGCCCACCGCGTCCGGGCGACGGCCCTCGTCGGTGAGCAGCGCGATGCAGGCCGCCGCCGCGGCGAGGAACACGGCGAGCACGGCGTCGTTGCGGTCCCGGTGCGGGGCGGTGCGCGGGTCGCGGTTGATGGCGGCCATGATCCGCTCACCGGGGCGGGACGGCCGGGACGCTGCCGGAGTGGTTGCCTGCACGCGCCCATCCTCCGCGACGGACGCGCCCCTCCGGGAGAGGAGGGGCGCACTCCGGTCGTCGGGCACCTCAGACACCGGCGGGCTCCCGGTCCCCCGTCGGCACGGGCTCCTCCTCGGGCGCCCGGGACAGCCGGCCCGGCCACCACACCCGGCGCCGCAGGACGACGCTCGCGCTGGTCACCAGGTAGGTGCGGACGAGGAAGGTGTCGAGGAGGACACCGACCGCGATGACGAAGCCCAGCTCGACGAGTTGCACCATCGGCATGTTGGTGAGCACCGCGAAGGTGGCCGCGAGGACGAGCCCGGCGGAGGCGATGACACCGCCCGTGGTGCGCAGCGCGGTGAGCGCCGCCCGCGTCGGTTCGGCGCCGTGCAGGGACTCCTCGCGCATGCGGTGCATCAGGAAGATGCCGTAGTCGACGCCGAGGGCGACCAGGAACACGAAGGACAGCAGGCCCAGGCCCGGGTCGGTGCCCTCGAAACCGAAGACGGGGCCGAAGACGAGCCCGCCGATGCCGAGGGCCGCGCCCCACACGGCGACGACGGCGGCGACCAGGATCAGCGGCGCGACCAGCGAGCGCAGCAGCACCACCAGGATCAGCAGGACCGACAGCAGCACGATCGGGACGACGATGACGGTGTCCCGGGCGCTGGTCTCCTCCAGGTCGACCTGCTGGGCGCTGGGGCCGCCGACGTAGGAGCCGTCGAGCCGGTCGCGCAGCTCCTCGATGGTGGCGGTCTCGGCCGCCGACTGGGGCGGTGCGGAGGCCAGTACCGTCAGCTCGGTCCAACCGCCGCCGCTGCGGCCGGTCTCCGCGCTCTCGACACCGCGGGTGTCGCGGGCCTCGGCGAGGGCGGCGTCGGCGCGGTCGGTGGGGGCGATGACGGTGATGGGCTGGGTGCCGCGCTCCGGGTAGGCGGCGGCGAGGGTCTCCATGGCGGCGATGGCCTCGGGCCTGGTGGTGAAGGTGTCCTCCTGCTTGAGGTCGCCGGGCAGGTTGAGCGAGCCGAGGGCCAGCGCGCCGAGCAGGAGGGCGCCGCCGACGAGGACGGCGCGGGGCCGGCGTTCCGCGGAGCTGCCCATCGCGGTGAACAGCGACCTGCGGGCCTTGGGCGTGCTGCCGTAGCGGGGTACGAGCGGCCAGAAGACGCGGCGGCCGAGCAGGACCAGGACCGCGGGGAGCAGGGTCAGCATGGCGGCCAGCGCGCACAGCACGCCGACGGTGCCGAGCGGGCCCATGCCCCGGCTGGAGTTGAGGTCGGCCGCGAGCAGGCACAGCAGTCCGGCGGCGACGGTCCCGGAGGAGGCGAGCACGGCGGGGCCGCAGCCGCGCAGGGCGGCGGTCATGGCGTCGTAGGGGCGTTCGATGCGGCGCAGTTCCTCCCGGTAGCGGGAGACGAGCAGCAGCGCGTAGTCGGTGCCGACGCCGAAGACGAGGATGGTCATGATGCCGGTGCTCTGGCCGGAGACCGAGGTGCCGAACCCCTGGTTGAGGCCGTAGGCGACTCCCATGGAGAGGTAGTCGGCGATCCCGGCGACGGCGAGCGGGACCAGCCACAGGAACGGGCTGCGGTAGATGAGGATCAGCAGGAGGGCGACGACGGCGGCCGTGGTGTAGAGCAGCGGGCCGTCGAGGGAGTTGTAGACCTCGGCGGCGTCGGTGGTGAGGGCGCCCGCGCCGCCGACCTCGACGCTCAGCCCGTCGCCGCCCTCGGCGACGTCCCGTACGGCGTTGACCAGGGCGTCGCGGGCCTCCTCGTCCTGGCCGGGCTCGGTGGAGGCGACCGGGTACATGAGTGTGGTGCCGTCCTCGGACGGGATGCCGGCCGGGCGGCCGGTCAGCCGGTGCGCGCCCGCGATCTCGGCGATCTGGTCGGCGGCGGTGGCCTTGTCGGCGGCGGTCAGTCCGGCGTCGCGGTGGTAGACGACGACCATCTCGGTGGCCTCGCCGCCCGGCAGCCGGTCCTGGATCTTCGCGACCTGGGTCGAGTCGGCGCTCGCCGGCAGGTAGTCGACGGCGCGGTCGCGCTGCACGTCCGAGAGTTTCGACGCGAACGGCGAGGCGATCGCCAGTACGGCGATCCACAGTCCGAGCACCAGCCAGGGCACGGCCCGGCGTCGCCCCCCGCTCGTCCCCGCGCCTGTCCTTGCTGCCCCCATGTGACGGGCTCCCCTCCGGTCGGATGTCTGGGTCGGTCTCCAGACTTCCGCCGGCGGGACGCCGATACGTCGGGCGCGAGAGCGAGTCGGCGGCTACCTCCCGGGGTGACGCGGAACCCTCGTTACTCCCCGGGGAGTACCCGAAGGGGGCGGTCAGGCCCGGTCGACCATCCAGTTGCCGTCCTGCTCGGCGTCGACCCGCACCTCCAGCTCACGCAGGCCCATGCCCGCGTCCCAGAGTTCCCTGAAGCGCTTCAGCCGGTCCCGTACGTAATCCTGGCGCGCGGTGAGCCGGGTGCGGACGTTGACGTCGCGCAGGTCCTGCTCGATCTCGAACGACACCTCCTCGTCGTAGAGGATGAAGTCGTTCGTGGTGCCGCGCTGGAGGTGCGGGGGCAGCTCGGGCAGGACGGCCACGCGTACGTCGATGCGCCGCAGTTCCTGCTCCTCGCACAGCCGCAGCAGCCGGTCGTCGAGCTCGCGCGCGCTCTCCAGCAGGAACAGCCGGCGCACCGACACGCCCTGCTCGTCGATCGCCGTCTGCTGGGCGTCGAGGTAGCGGCCCGCGGGTTCGCTGTTCCAGAACTCCCGGTCGACGGAGGTGCTGGTGGCGCAGATGGACTGCTCGGCGGCGCGGGTGAGGGTGAGCATCCAGTCGTGGTTCTCGCCCGGGCACTCGGTGGTCAGGTTGGTGAGGTCCGCCATGTGGCCGACGACCCGCGCCATCTCCAGGTGGACGAAGGTGTGCATGATCGAGGGTTCCGGCAGCAGGACGTCGGCGAAGCCCTTGGCCAGGTCGGGCACGCTGTCGATGCGGACCGGGACCAGCGGGCGGGCCTCGGCGCCCCCGTGGTCGGCCTGCGCGACGTGGGTCTCGACCAGCTCTTTCACGTCCTGGGTGTGCCGGGTCAGCCCGGACTTCAGCTCGTCGTCGTAGCGGTTCAGGCCCTCCCGTACGGCGGCGGTGTTCTCGGCCAGGGCGCTCTCCACCCGGCGGGTGTGCTCCTCCAGCCGGGCGTGCCCCGGACGCGGGGCCAGGCCGATGACGTACTGGACGAGCATCGCCGCGCCCGCGCAGAGCACGGCGGCCGCGAACTGCTGTGGTGTTCCGTCGTCGGGGCCCAGCAGTGCCGTGACGCCCCAGAAGAGGGCGCCGACGACCAGGGAGATCAGCAGCATGCGCGCCCAGGGGGACTCCCCCCTCAGGGCTGCCGGGCCGGGCGAGCGGTTCGTGTCGTCGGGTCGGGATGACTGTGCCGTGCTCATCTCGCTTCTCCCCCCGTTGGGATACGCGTCGGATCGGGGTCGATCGGGGTGCGGGGATGTGCGTCGGAGGCGTCGGCGCCCCGGTCAGGGGACCGGTTCCACCTCCTGGTGGGGTGCGGGAATGGCGTGCAGGGTGAGCTGGTCCCGGATGCGCTGCACCAGCGTCCGCCACTGCCGGGTGAAGCCGGGCCGCTCCTCCAGCGGGTCCCACAGCGGGGCCAGTTCCGGACCCACCCGGGCCCGTGGCATCCACAGGTGCAGCAGGTGGTCGACGGCCGGGCGCAGGGTGCGGACGACGGCGCCGGCGTCCCGGGCGGCCGTGGTGCCCAGGCGGACGCCGTCGAGCATGCGGACCACGGTGGTGAGCAGCCAGTCGTGCAGGGCGAGGTCCTCGCAGAGTGCGGCGAGGCCGTCGGCGGGGGTGCCCTCGGGCACCCGGAGGCGGACGGTGCGCAGCTCGTCCTCGGCGAGGGTGAACCGTTCGATGGACGGGCCGTCTCCCGGATGCGCGGGCAGCGCGGCCCAGCGCAGCCGGGTGGGTCGGGACCGGAAGGGCGGGCGCTGGTCGAGCAGGGGGTGGCGCAGCAGCCGGGTCAGCAGCCCGTCGGCGATCAGTCCGGCGTCGAGGTCGCCGTGGCGTCCGCCGTCGAGCACGCCCCGCGCGACCGCCTCGTGGGGCAGCTTCCCGAGCGGCTCGACCATGCCGGGGCGTACCAGGTACTCGCCCCACGGTCGTCGCTGGTCGGGGCCGGTGGCGGGGACGCGGAAGCGGGCGGAGGTCTGCAGGACGCGGCCCTCGGTGAGCGCGGCCCGTGCGGCGACGGTGCCGACCGCGCGGATCCGGGCGCCGTTGGCGCTGGGCAGCGGGCAGTCGACGCCGGTGAGGGTGTCGGGGGAACGCGCGTAGAGGCTCGGGCGCTCGGAGGTCAGCACCCGTTCGTCGGCGCGCAGGGCCAGGAGCTGGGCGGCGGCCCGGATGTCGAGGGCCTGCCGGGCGGGCAGCAGGCAGGTGCGGACCTCGCCGCAGGCGAGCACGGCGCGCGGTGAGATCTCTCCCGGCGCCATGTCACAGCCCCGAGTAGTACACGTAGGAGATGCGGTCGGCGACCGAGTCGGGGACGGCCGTGCGCTCCCGTCCGGAGCGGTCGGCGACCTGTGCCAGCGCTCCCGGGTCGACCTCGGTCTGGTCCAGGATCACGCGGACGGCGTGCTCGACGGGCAGGAAGCGGGTGGGCAGGACCGAGCAGGTGCGGTAGGCGGAGAAGGGGTCGGCGCGGTCGTTGAGCCGGAGCAGGCAGGGCAGTTCGTCCCAGTCGTCGGGGAAGCCGGCGACGGTGTGCGGCTGGGGGACGAGGACCGCCTCCCCCTCGTGGCGCAGCAGTCCCAGGCGGGCGAGCTGCCACACGGCGGCGAGGAAGGGGCAGGACCAGGTGCGGTGCCCGTCGGCGTCGTCGCTCCACAGTTCGACGTCGAGGAAGACGGAGTGGCGACGGGCGGCGGTCTCCTTGGGCGGCTGCCACTCGACGGCCCGCTTCATGGCCTGCGGGGCGCGGGCGACGGGGCTGCGTTCGCCGTTGGCGAGCCAGCCGGTCTGCGCGGCGGGCGGCCGAAGGCCGTAGCTGCCGGGCGGCGGGGACTCCACGATACGGCCGGCCACCGCCTCGGCGACGGGCACCTTGCCGGCGGTGGCGCAGCCGGACTCGCGGGCCAGGTAGTCGATGGTCAGCCCGGCCCGCTCGGCCTCCGCGAGCAGCATGGGGACGACCGCGGCGGGCGTGGAGAAGCGGGTGAAGTAGTCGTCGATGAGGAAGCAGGTGCTGATCCGGGCGCGTTTGCCGCCGGCCCGGGCGGTGGCGGCGGCGCGGGCCGCCTCCACCCAGGGGCGTACTTCGGTGAAGTGCCGGCGCAGGCGTTCGGGCCCGGCCTCGAAGTCCTCCATGTAGAGGTGGCCCAGTTCCAGGGAGAGGTGGGCCAGCGGCACCGACTGGGTGCGCGGCTCGGCGGCGGTCTCCCGGAACACCGCGTCCGTCATGGCCGCCCCCAGTGCGAGTCGTCCGTCAGGCGCCGCGCGATCTCCTCCAGCGCCTCCAGGGTCTCCTTGTTGGCGATCTGGGTGGAGAGCACGTCCTCCTCGGTGATGAGCTGCTCCCGCCACTGGAGAATGGGCTCCAGCGGTACGACGCCGAGGACGACGCTGTCGCCGATGCGGTGCTCGGCGGCGAGCCGGCGCAGCGCCTCGTCGCAGGCCTGCATCCAGGCGGCCTGGGCGGGCGAGCCCTGGGACCACAGCGGCGACTCGGGGTCGGGCACGGCGGCCCGCACGAAGCGGATCGCGGCCAGCAGGTTCTCCTCGTCGTGCCCGCGTTCGACGCCTCCGCCGACGATGCCGTGGTCCGCGTGGACGAGACCCGAGGCGGCGATGACGTGCTGCCGGGTCCAGCGGTGGAAGACCAGCCAGCGGAAGGGGACGTTGCGCATCCGGGGGTGGGCGGTGGCCGCGAGGACCATGTCGACGGCGTAGCTGCGGCCGGCGCTGAGGTCGACGACGGTGACGTCGAACTCGCCGTTGATCCGCAGCAGCAGGTCGATGCACCGCTCCAGGGCCTCCTCGCCGATGGCGAACTCGCCGCCGCCGGCGTCGCCGGGGAACAGGACCAGGCGGCCGGACTGGTTCGGGCGGGCGCGCAGCAGGGGGTGCTCGGTCTGCCGCCACACGTCGATCCTGACCGGCTCGGCGACCTCGCCCTCCAGGTAGGAGTGGAGGCCGCGTTCCTCGGTGCCGCGCATCGCGCCGGGCACGTCGAAGACGGCGGCGGCGGTGGGCGAGCCGAAGTCGAAGTCCACGTAGGCCACGTGGTCGCCGGTGAGGGCACGCTGGTACGCCAGGTTGGCGCTGGTCACCGAGCGCCCCGTGCCTCCTTTGTCGGAGGCGGCGAAGACGAGCACACTCACACCTCCTGCGCGGCGGCACCCCTGGCCTGGGCCAGGGTGTCGAGTTCCTGGAGCACGGGCAGGGCCAGGGCGAAGGCGGTGGCGGGCCGGTCGTCGACCAGGCTGCGGGCGTGGTCGAGGCGGCTCTCGATGCTCCGCATGGCCCGGGCTCTGCTCCCGTCGGCGGCGGCGGAGGCCTCCAGCTGCTCCTTGCCGAACAGGTGGGTGGCCTCGCTGAGCAGTTCGCGGGCCAGCTCGGCGAGTTCGGGGCTGCGGATGGGCTGCTGCTCGTACAGGTTGCGGGCGGCGACGAGGCATTCGGTGACGCGCTCGGTGATGCTCCAGGACATGCGCAGGCCGACGTTGCGCGCGTCCGGGTAGACGGCCCGGACGTTGTCCCACAGGCCGGCGCCGTCCTCCTCGTCGATCCGCCGCTTCCACAGGTGCTCGAAGGCCTGCTCGGCGAGGCGCAGCAGCCGGTCCTGGGCGCCGATGTTCCGGGAGAGTTCGGCGAGCTGGATGGTCCGCTTGAGGAGTTGGGCGGAGAAGTCGGTCATCCGCCACATGAGGAGCCCGCCGGAGCGCTCGGACCCGGCGAGCGGCATGGTGACGCCGGGGTTGTGCAGCCGGATGACGGGGTCCTCCCTGGTCATCCGGCTGGTGACCCGGCCTCGGTCGGCGAGGCGCTCCATGATGGCGACGGTGCGGGTGAGGTCGTCGTCGGTCGCCTTCCGGCGCACCAGGTCGTGGACGAGGATGGCCGCGACGGTCAGGGAGAAGTACTCGGACTCCAGGCGCAGACCGGTGGTCTGCCAGGGCAGGTCCTCCAGGGGCCAGCGCTCGGTGCCGAAGCGGGCGATCGCGGACCAGTACTGCTGGCTGAGCTCCCAGCGCAGGCGCAGTGCCTCGGCGAGTACCTGCTGGTCGGCGTCGAGCAGGCCGAGGGTGAGGGTGCGGTCGGAGAACAGGTCCTGGATGCCGTCGAGGGCGACGACGGTGAAGTACACGTAGGGCAGCCGGTCGGCGATGCCGGCGGGCTGGCCGGGGACCGGGGTGCTCAGGTCGGTGATCTCCGGGGCGTCCTGCACGACGCCCCAGGCCCAGCCGCACTCGAAGAGCTGGCTCTCGTCGCGGATGCCCTCGTCGACCTCGATGCCGCGGCTGAGGCTCTCGATGATGGTGGCGCGCAGGGGGCGTAACCTGCGCGAGAACTGCCTGAGGACGGCCCGGTCGGACTGTCTGCCCTGTCCGACGACCTCGATCAGCCGCTTGCCCTGTTCGGACTCGGCGTCGAAGACGTTGACGGTGAAGGAGCGCAGCAGACTGACCATGGCCGCGGTCAGCCGGGCGTTCGTGGCCTCTCTCAGCTCGCTGATCGCCCTGCGCACCTCGGGGCGGGTCGTGGTGCCCTCGTAGACCTTGAGGAAACCGAGGGTGGCGAGGCAGAGCGTGACGGACATGGAGTAGGAGTCGACCACGCCCAGCTGGCTCTGTTCGTGGGTGATCTCACCGCCGGGCTCGGCGGGCCGGAAGTAGTGTCCGCCGGCGAAGGTGGGGCTGTCGTCCGTCCCGGTGTGGGTGCGCATGAACTGGGTCAGCGCGGTGATCAGGTTGGGCGGGATCTCCAGCCGGCTGCCGACCCGGTCGAGGGCGCGCAGGACGTCCCGTTCGGTGGTGTCCGGCTGGTCCAGCCGGAAGGCGGGGACCTCGGTGGCCGGATACAGGAGGCAGAGCAGGCGTTCGGCGTCCGCGACGCTGCTCAGCCCGTCGCCGCCCCCCCACAGGAGTTTCCCGTCGTCGAACGAATGACGGGCCATGGCCTGCCAGATGTCCAGCAGATGCTGGCGTGGCTTGATCTGCATCCCCGCACCCCTCGTACAGATCTCGTTGCCCTGTGTTCAGCATGGTCCCCGTTCCTACGGGGTGGCAATCTCCGGATTGCGCCGTCCCAGGGCGAGAAGCATTCCCTCGTGTCCCGGCCGCACCACGTGGTGCAGATCGTGGATCTCCAGCTCTCCGGTGTACGGTTCCAGGCTCTCCCTGACCCGGTCCTCGTTCACCCGGTAGGCCGGGTAGTCGTGTTCACCGACGCGGTAGCCGAGCGACTCCTTCATGAACGCGGCGGCGAACGGCGCGCCTCCGCTGAGCGCGTTCATGAAGCACCGCACGCCCCGGTGGAACTCGTCGGGGCACTCGGACATCGAGTCGGCGACGAAGAACATCGTCCCGAGGTCCCAGCGCCGGTTCCCTTCCTCCAGGTCGAAGAGGTTGCCGCGCTCCACCCGGATGATCTCGCTGACCAGGTTCTTCGGTTCGACGGCACGGTAGGCGGGCGACTCGCTCAGCACCTCCCAGAACGCGTCCCAGGCGGTGTCGTACCCGCCCGGGGAGACCTGCTTCTCCAGGTATTCGACGTTCGGGTGCGCGTATTCGAGCAGCAGCACTTTCTCGCACCAGGGCAGCATGGAGAGCGCGGGGTAGAGATTCGCGCCGGCGCCGACGTCGACGCCCCGCACCGATTCCGGAGCGCCCCCGGCGAAGCAGCGGCCGAAGTAGTCGCGCATCAACCGGACGATCAGCAGATCGACTTCGAGCGGCGTCCGGTAGTTGTTGTCGACATACACCTCTGGATCGAATTGCGACCAAGGTGCGTCGGCGTTGCGATCCATAGTCACCCTGCCGCGTTCCATTCGATTCCGGACAAGCCCCAGTGTCGTGCACGGTAAGCCACCAGGAAACGTCGAGACAGCCGGGAACACGCCAGTCCTCTTCCGTCGGGTGCACGTCCGGCGCACCGTCGCACACCCGAACTCGCCCTTGCACAGGGGAAGTTGGAAGCTCACTCTAGCCAGAAGGAGCCACCGGCCGCCACACGAGGTCTCATTCCTTCGGGCGCGCCGCCGGTGTCGTCGAGTTGACGTCCGCACGTCCTGACTGGGGGTTGCATGACCGCCGAACCGCTGGAACGCTCCTTGGACCGCCACGACCAGTTCCCCGGGGAGCCGTACCCGGACACCCTGCCACTGGTCCTGCGGACGGCCCGGGAGTCCGACCTGCCCGAACTGCGGCGGCTCGACGAGGAGGTCTTCCAGGAGGTCGCCTATCCCGGTTTCCTCCTGCGCCAGCTCTTCGACATGTACGAGGAGCACTTCCTGGTGCTCGACGACGGAACGGGCCGGCTGCGCGGCTACGTGCTCGCCGCCACCCGGGCGCTCGGCGGGGACAGCTGGATCCTCGGCCTGTGCGTCACCCAGGACCGGCGCCGGCACGGGCTGGGCCGGGAGCTGATGACGGAGGTCCTGAGCCGGCTGCGCCGGGACGGCATAGGGGTGGTCCGGCTCACGGTGGAACCCGCCAACCTCGCCGCCATCCTGCTCTACCGCTCCCTGGGCTTTCGCCCCGAGGAACCCGACGGCGGCCTTCGCCCCGACTATTTCGGCCCGGGCATGCACCGCCAGATCATGCGCCTGGACATTCCCGGGTAGCAGGGCGGGGGCTACGAGGGCATGCTCGCCGACTCCAGGAGGTGGGCCACGTCGTCGGAGCAGAGGGTGAGGGCCGCGCCGACCGTCGCGAGGGTGTCGCGTTCGGCGGGGGTGTAGGGGCCGTCGGCCAGGGCGATGCGGGCGCCCTGGAGCAGGATCGACTCGCGGCCGACGGTGGCGAGGTGCGGGGCCAGCGGGTCCAGGGCCTCGTGCAGTTCTATGGCCAGGCCGGGCACGCAGGGCTCCCCGCGGACCCGGCCGGTGTCCGCCTCCAGCGCTTCGACCAGCGCGTTCAGCTGGTCCTCGGTGCAGTCCTCGAAGCCGGCGGCGCGGACCGCGACGGCCGCCGTCTCCAGTGACGTACGGGAGCAGGTGCCGCCCGCGGTCAGGACCGCGAGGGCGACGGTGTGGACGGCGTCGCGGAGCATCGCGGAGAAGCGGGTGGTGGTCGGGTGGTCGAGGACGTCGGTGCCGTAGTGGCGGCGGCAGGACGCGCACTCGACGGTGGGCTCGGACTCGCCGCGCGGCAGCACGGGCACGCCGAGCAGGGTGAAGCGGCGGCGGCCGGTGAGCCGCTGGTAGTTGCGGTCGCCCCCGCAGCCGGGGCAGAAGAACTCGCCGTCCCCGACGGGTGTCCACGCGGTGCGCGTGCCCAGCATGCGTGACAGCCGGGCAGCTCGGCCGTTCCGTCCCTGTCCAGGCAGCACGTCGCACCTCCGTAACCGCGCGACAGCATCGTCGCCCTGGCGTGATGTTAGCCACATCACCGACGTGGAGTCAGTACCCGGGACGAGACCTTTCCGTGACCTGCCCGTGGAGATGGCCGGTATACGACGGGGGCTCCGCCCGCCGCTTTCCGGCGAACGGAGCCCCGGACCGCCGATTCGGCTGGTCAGCGAGTAGCGCGGTTGACGGCGGAGACGACCGCCTTCAGCGAGGCACGCGTGGTGTTCGCGTCGATTCCGATGCCCCACAGGACCTTGTCGCCGATGGCGCACTCGATGTAGGACGCGGCCTGCGCGGAGGCGCCCTCGCTCATCGTGTGCTCCTGGTAGTCCAGCAGGCGTACGTCGATGCCGACGCCCTGCAGTGCGTGGAAGAACGCCGAGATCGGGCCGTTGCCGGTACCGACCAGGGTGGTCTCCTCGCCGTCGACGGTGGCGTCGACGGTGAGGGTGTCGACGCCGTCGCGGTCGGTCGTGGTCTGGCCGTTGGCCACCTGGATGCGGCCCCAGGGGTTGTCCGGGTTGGGCAGGTACTCGTCCTGGAAGACGTCCCAGATGGCGGTGGGCGTGATCTCGCCGCCCTCGGCGTCCGTCTTGGCCTGGATGATCTTCGAGAACTCGATCTGCATCCGGCGGGGCAGGTCCAGCTTGTGGTCGTTCTTCAGGACGTAGGCGATGCCGCCCTTGCCGGACTGCGAGTTGACGCGGATGACCGCCTCGTAGGAGCGGCCGACGTCCTTCGGGTCGATCGGCAGGTACGGGACCGCCCACTCGATGTCGTCGACGGTGACGCCCTTGGCCTTCGCGTCGGCCTCCATGGCGTCGAAGCCCTTCTTGATGGCGTCCTGGTGGGAGCCGGAGAAGGACGTGTAGACCAGGTCGCCCACGTAGGGGTGGCGCGGGTGGACCTCCATCTGGTTGCAGTACTCCCACGTGCGGCGGATCTCGTCGATGTCGGAGAAGTCGATCTGCGGGTCGACGCCCTGCGAGAACAGGTTCATGCCCAGGGTGACCAGGTCGACGTTGCCGGTGCGCTCGCCCTGCCCGAACAGGCAGCCCTCGACGCGGTCGGCGCCGGCCATCAGCGCCAGTTCGGCCGCCGCCACCGCCGTACCGCGGTCGTTGTGCGGGTGGACGGACAGGCAGACGTACTCGCGGCGGGAGAGGTTGCGGCCCATCCACTCGAAGCGGTCCGCGTGCGTGGACGGCGTCGAACGCTCCACCGTGGCGGGCAGGTTGAGGATGATCTCGCGGCCCGGGCCGGGCTGGTAGGTGTCCATCACCGCCTCGCAGACCTCCAGGGCGAAGTCCAGCTCGGTGTCGGTGAAGATCTCGGGGCTGTACTGGTAGCCGAACTCCGTCTCGGGGCCCAGCAGTTTCTCCGCGTACTCCATGACCAGACGGGTGCCGTCGACCGCGATCTGCTTGATGTCGTCGCGCGAGCCGCGGAAGACGACGCGGCGGAAGACGGGGGCGGTGGCGTTGTACAGGTGGACGGTGGCCCGCCTGGCACCCTTCAGGGACTCCACCGTGCGCTCGATCAGGTCCTCGCGGGCCTGGGTCAGTACGGAGATCGTCACGTCGTCCGGGATGGCGCCGGGCTCTTCGATGATGGAGCGTACGAAGTCGTAGTCGGTCTGGCCGGAGGCGGGGAAGCCGACCTCGATCTCCTTGTAGCCCATCTTGACCAGCAGGTCGAACATCGCGCGCTTGCGGGCGGGCGACATGGGGTCGATCAGCGCCTGGTTGCCGTCGCGCAGGTCGGTGGAGAGCCAGCGGGGGGCGGTGGTGACGCGCCGGTCGGGCCAGGTGCGGTCGGCGATGCCGACCTGCTCGTACCCGCGGTACTTGGCGGTCGGCATGGAACTGGGCTGCTGACGGTTGGCCATGATGGCGTGGGCTCCTCGTGATGTCCGCGGTGTGCGGGACGTCCGCGACGTCCGCGTGTTCCGGAAGGACGGCCGACGGCACCACCAAGCTCCGCGGGGAGGGAGTCGGCCTCTTACAGGCCCTCGCCGCGGCAGCTAAGGAGAAGCAGCCCGAAACGCATGATGCCCGGCAGCCTAGCCGAGCCACACCGCCCGCGTGGGTCCGTATCAGTATGCGGGACCACGGCGGGAACCGGGACAAAAAGTGCCGTATACCACTCACCGGTGGCCGGGAGGCCTCCTTGGTGCCGCTTTTCACCAATCGTGGTTGCGGGTAGTGACAGTGACGTCACACAGTGCGAGGGTTTCGGACATGACGACATCCGGGGGCTTCGAGCCCGTCTTCTGCACCATCGTGCCGCCCCACGTCCTCGACAAGCTCGCCCAGCACGACGACCCCGTGCTCGCCGGACCCGCCCGCCGGACCCTCCAGCGCGACGCCTTCGAGCGCACCCACCGCTCGCTGACCACCGTCATCGGCGCCCCCACCGTCGCCCCGCGCGCCGACGCCGAGCCCGACAAGCCGCACCGCACGATCTACGACGCCCGGCACGGCACCGACCTGCCCGGCAGCAAGGTGCGCGGCGAGGGCGAGGAGCCCGGCCAGGACGCCACCGTGAACCGCGCCTACGCGGGACTCGGCGCCACCTTCGAGCACTTCCTCAAGGTCTACGGACGCAACTCCATCGACGGCGGCGGGCTGCCGCTGGACGCGACCGTGCACTTCGACCGCGAGTACAACAACGCCTTCTGGAACGGCGAGCAGATGGTCTTCGGCGACGGGGACGGGGAGATCTTCCTCGACTTCACCATCCCCCTCGACGTGATCGGCCACGAGCTGACCCACGGCGTCACCCAGCACACCGCCAACCTGACCTACTACGGCCAGCCCGGCGCCCTCAACGAGTCGGTGTCCGACGTCTTCGGCGCCCTCATCAAGCAGTACTCGCTCGGCCAGACCGCCGCCGAGGCCGACTGGCTGATCGGCGCCGGGCTGCTCGCCCCGCGCGTGACCGGGGTGGCGCTGCGCTCCATGAAGGCGCCGGGCACGGCGTACGACGACGACGTCCTCGGCAAGGACCCGCAGCCCGCGACGATGGACGACTACGTGCGCACCGGCCGCGACAACGGCGGCGTCCACATCAACTCCGGCATCCCCAACCACGCGTTCTACCTCGTCGCCACCGAGCTCGGCGGCAACGCCTGGGAGCGGGCCGGACAGGTCTGGTACGACGTGCTGACCGGCGGCGAGGTGGCGCAGGACGCGTCGTTCACGGACTTCGCGACACTGACCGTGAAGGCCGCCCGGGAGCGCTACGGCGACGCCGACGAACTGGAGGCGGTGCGCAAGGCCTGGGAGCAGGTCGGGGTGCGCACGCTGTAGTTCCGTACTAGACACGGACCCATGCGGATTCAGGTGAGGCGCACAGGAGGCTTCGCGGGCATCGAACGCCACGCGGAGGTCGACACCACGGGCCGCCCCGACGCGGCCGAGTGGCACGCCCTGGCGGAACGGGCGGTCGCCGACGGACGGGGCACGCCCCCCGTCGGGGTGCCGGACGGGTTCAGCTACCAGATCACCGTGGACGGGAGGACGGTGTACGCCGCCGATCCCCGGCTGACGGAGGAACAGCGGAGGCTGATCTCGCGGGTACTGAAGGAGGGGGCGTGACACCGCCCGCGCACGAGGGGTGTTGACGTCCCTCACCGGCGGTACGGGCGATCCGCGCGCGGCGACCGGTCCGAGCACGGTGACGGTCCCCGTACCCCGGTCCCCGGCCCCCGGACGGCTGCCTGCGGGGCGCGCCGGACCGAGGGCGCGGTGGAGACGCGGGGACCGTGCGTGGGGGACGTCTTCGCGTCCGAACCGGGACGGATCACGGATCACGGACGGTAGGCGCGCCGGTCCGGGCCGGTGCACGTCGGCTTCGGGGCGGGCAGGCGCACGCCCAAGGCACCGTACGGCTGGTTCCGGGACGTGATCCGCGCGCAACGGTGAGTGCCGGCCGGGCGGGCGCAGGGCACCGGCGGGGCGGGCGGGGAGGACCGGCCGGACGGGCGGGGAGCACCGGCGGGGCGGGCGCGTGGGCAGCGGCCGGGCAAGCACGGCAGTACCGGTCGGATAAAAGGCCTCGGCGCTGTCGGCGGGGAGTCGTACGCTGGAGGGAGCAGACCACACCCGTCACGCGGCGCACGCCGCAGAGGAGGATGTGCAGGCCTCGAGCGCCGGCCCATGACTCAGACACCCTCAGCTCACACCCTCGCGCAGGGACAGGCGAGAGCACAGTTCACCGTCCCCGCCCAGCACCCCATGGTGACCGTGCTGGGATCAGGCGACTCCCTGTTGCGCGTGATCGAGAAGGCCTTCCCGGCGGCCGACATCCACGTCCGGGGAAACGAGATCAGCGCGGTCGGCGACACCCATGACGTCGCCCTCATACAGCGCGTGTTCGACGAGATGATGCTGGTGCTCCGCACCGGGCAGCCGATGACGGAGGACGCAGTGGAACGCTCGATCGCCATGCTCAAGGCGAGCGAGAACGGGGAGAGCGACGGCCAGGAGACCCCGGCCGAG
This sequence comes from Streptomyces sp. WG5, assembly GCF_049974565.1. NCBI lineage: Bacteria > Bacillati > Actinomycetota > Actinomycetes > Kitasatosporales > Streptomycetaceae > Streptomyces > Streptomyces sp. WG5. The sequence continues at coordinate 198,629 of NZ_JBNGGC010000005.1, forward strand.
GTGCTCACGCAGAACATCCTGTCCTCGCGCGGCCGCACGATCCGCCCCAAGACGCTGAACCAGAAGCGGTACGTCGACGCGATCGACAAGCACACCATCGTCTTCGGCATCGGCCCCGCGGGCACCGGCAAGACCTACCTGGCGATGGCCAAGGCGGTGCAGGCCCTGCAGTCCAAGCAGGTCAACCGCATCATCCTGACCCGCCCGGCGGTCGAGGCCGGCGAGCGGCTCGGCTTCCTGCCGGGCACGCTCTACGAGAAGATCGACCCGTACCTGCGCCCGCTGTACGACGCGCTGCACGACATGCTCGACCCGGACTCGATCCCGCGGCTGATGGCGGCGGGGACGATCGAGGTCGCGCCGCTGGCCTACATGCGGGGCCGCACCCTCAACGACGCCTTCATCATCCTGGACGAGGCCCAGAACACCAGCCCCGAGCAGATGAAGATGTTCCTCACCCGCCTCGGCTTCGACTCGAAGATCGTGATCACGGGTGACGTGACGCAGGTCGACCTGCCCGGCGGCACGAAGTCCGGTCTGCGGCAGGTGCAGGACATCCTGGAGGGCGTCGACGACGTCCACTTCTCCCGGCTGTCGTCGCAGGACGTCGTCCGGCACAAGCTGGTGGGCCGTATCGTCGACGCGTACGAGCAGTACGACAGCAGGAACGGCACCGAGAACGGCGGTCACAAGGGCCACGGGAAACACGGTGCCAAGGCCAAGGGGAAGTAGACCAGCACGACCATGTCGATCGACGTCAACAACGAGTCCGGAACCGAGGTCGACGAGCAGGCGATCCTCGACATCGCCCGCTACGCGCTCGCGCGGATGCGCATCCACCCGCTCTCCGAGCTCTCGGTGATCGTCGTGGACGCCGACGCCATGGAGCAGCTCCACGTCCAGTGGATGGACCTGCCGGGTCCCACGGACGTCATGTCCTTCCCGATGGACGAGCTGCGTCCGCCGGCGAAGGACGAGGACGAGCCGCCGCAGGGGCTGCTCGGCGACATCGTCCTCTGCCCGGAGGTCGCCGCCAGGCAGGGCACCGAGGCACCGACGCGGCACTCCATGGACGAGGAGCTCCAGCTGCTCACCGTCCACGGGGTGCTGCACCTGCTCGGCTACGACCACGAGGAGCCGGACGAGAAGGCCGAGATGTTCGGCCTGCAGGCCGCCATCGTGGACGGCTGGCGTGCGGAGAAGGGCCTGACCGGCCCGTCCCCGGCCCCGACCGTCTCATGAGCCTCCCGCTCATCGCCGGCGCGGTCGCCCTGGTGGTGGTCGCCTGGCTCGCCGCGTGCGCGGAGGCGGGGCTCGCGAGGGTCTCCAGCTTCCGCGCCGAGGAGGCCGTACGGTCCGGGCGGCGCGGCGCCGAGAAGCTCGCCAAGGTCGCCGCCGACCCGACGCGCTACCTCAACGTGGCGCTGCTGGTCCGCGTCGCCTGCGAGATGGCGGCCGCCGCGCTGGTCACGTACGCCTGCCTGAAGCAGTTCGACGGCACCGGCGAGGCACTGGTGATCGCCATCGCGGTGATGGTGCTCCTGTCGTACGTGGCCGTCGGGGTCTCCCCGCGCACCATCGGACGCCAGCACCCGCTGAACACCGCGACCGCGGCGGCGTACGTCCTGGTGCCGCTGGACCGGATCATGGGCCCGATCCCGTCGCTGCTCATCCTCATCGGCAACGCCCTCACCCCCGGCAAGGGCTTCCGCCGCGGCCCCTTCGCCTCCGAGGCGGAGCTGCGCGCGCTGGTCGACTACGCCGAGAAGGAGTCCCTGATCGAGGCCGAGGAGCGCCGCATGGTGCACTCGGTGTTCGAACTGGGCGACACGCTCGTGAGGGAGGTCATGGTCCCGCGGACCGACCTCGTCGTCATCGAGCGCTACAAGACCATCCGGCAGGCGCTCACCCTCGCCCTGCGCTCCGGTTTCTCGCGGATACCGGTCACCGGTGACAGCGAGGACGACATCGTGGGCATCGTGTACCTGAAGGACCTGGTCCGCCGGACGCACATCAGCCGGGAGGCGGAGAGCGACCTCCTCTCCACGGCCATGCGGCCGGCGTTCTTCGTGCCCGACACCAAGAACGCCGGCGACCTGCTGCGCGAGATGCAGAAGGAACGCAACCACGTCGCCGTCGTCATCGACGAGTACGGCGGCACCGCGGGCATCGTCACCATCGAGGACATCCTGGAGGAGATCGTCGGCGAGATCACCGACGAGTACGACCGGGAGCTCCCGCCCGTCGAGGAGCTGGGCGAGGACCGCTTCCGGGTCACCGCCCGCCTCGACATCGGCGACCTGGGCGAGCTGTACGGCCTGGAGGAGTTCGACGACGAGGACGTCGAGACGGTGGGCGGCCTGCTGGCGAAGGCCCTGGGCCGGGTACCGATCGCCGGTGCCTCGTCGATCGTGGAACTGCCCGACGGCCGCGAACTGCGGCTGACGGCGGAGGCCGCGGCGGGCCGCCGGAACAAGATCGTGACGGTGCTGGTGGAGCCGGTGGGCGCGGTGAAACCGGCCGAGGAGGCCGTGCCGGAATGACCCCCGGGGAGCTGCGCGACTTCTGCCTGTCCTTCAACGCCGCGGTGGAGGACTTCCCCTTCGGCCCGGAGATCTCGGTCTTCAAGGTGCTGGGCAAGATGTTCGCGCTGTCCTTCCTGGACGGACGCCCGCTCACGGTCAACCTGAAGTGCGACCCGGACGACGCGATCCGGCTGCGCGGTGACCACCCGGGGCTGATCGTCCCCGGCTGGCACATGAACAAGCGGCACTGGAACACGGTGACCGTGGGCAGCGGGCCCGATGGCGGACGGTCCGGCGCGCTCCCGGACCGTTTCGTCCGGGAGCTGGTCGAGGACTCGTACGACCTGGTCGTCGCCGGCCTGCCGCGCGCGGAGCGTCTCCGCCTCGACCGTCCCTGACGGCCGGGCGGGTGGCGGCGCTACGTATGCTCGCCCCATGACCGAGACTCCCGACCTCGCTCCCGAGGACCGCAAGATCGTCACCCTGGCCCGCTCGGCCCGGGCCCGCAACGGCGTCCCCGAGGGCGCCGCCGTACGCGACGAGACCGGCCGCACGTACGTGGCCGGCACGGTCGCCCTGGACTCCCTGAAGCTCAGCGCCCTGCGCACGGCGGTGGCGATGGCGGTGGCGTCCGGCGCGAAGTCGCTGGAGGCGGCGGCGGTGGTGACCGAATCCGACTCGGCGGCGGAGGAGGACCGGGCGGCGGTTCGGGACCTGGGTGGCCCTGAGACGCCGGTACTGGTGGCCGCGCCGGACGGGACGGTACGGGGGACGACGAGCGCGGGCTGACGCTCGCCGCCCCCGGGGCCGGGGCCGGGCTAGGACGACTGGGAACGCCGCTGCTCCAGGAACTGGAGCATGCGTTCCAAGGTCGGGGATGCCGCCGGTCTGCTCGGGGTGGAGGTGCCAGCCGGTGTCCTGGTGGCGTCGCAGACTGAGCAAGGTGAAGGCCCTCGGCTGACACCCCGGCCCCGGCCACCCCCTCACCCGGGGCCCCTCACCCGGGGGCGGCCGGGGCCCGGCCGTTCCGCCGGCAGCAGGGCGGGTGGTACGGCGACGCTCCGGGGATCAGGGACAATGGGCGCCATGAGCGTTCGTACCCAGTCATCCGAAGAGTCGGCCGAAGCTGTCCACAGGGCCGGTTTCGCCTGCTTCGTGGGCCGCCCCAACGCGGGCAAGTCCACCCTCACGAACGCTCTGGTCGGGCAGAAGGTGGCGATCACCTCGAACCGTCCGCAGACCACCCGGCACACCGTGCGGGGCATCGTGCACCGCCCGGAGGCGCAGCTGATCCTGGTGGACACCCCGGGGCTGCACAAGCCGCGCACGCTGCTCGGCGAGCGGCTCAACGACGTCGTGCGGACGACGTGGGCCGAGGTGGACGTCATCGGGTTCTGCCTGCCGGCGAACGAGAAGCTGGGCCCCGGTGACCGCTTCATCGCCAAGGAACTGGCCGGGATCAAGAAGACGCCGAAGGTCGCGATCGTCACCAAGACCGACCTGGTGGACTCCAAGACCCTGGCGGAGCAGCTGATCGCGATCGACCAGCTCGGCCAGGAGCTGGGGATCACCTGGGCGGAGATCGTCCCCGTCTCGGCCACCGGCAACCAGCAGGTGGACCTGCTCGCGGACCTGCTGACCCCGCTGCTGCCCGAGGGCCCCGCGCTCTACCCCGAGGGCGACCTGACCGACGAGCCCGAGCAGGTCATGGTCGCCGAGCTGATCCGGGAGGCCGCGCTGGAGGGCGTACGGGACGAGCTGCCGCACTCCATCGCGGTGGTCGTGGAGGAGATGCTCCCGCGCGAGGACCGCCCCGCCGACAAGCCGCTCCTGGACATCCACGCCAACGTCTTCATCGAGCGTCCCAGCCAGAAGGGCATCATCATCGGCCCCAAGGGCAAGCGCCTGAAGGACGTCGGCATCAAGTCCCGCAAGCAGATCGAGGCGCTGCTCGGTACACCGGTCTTCCTGGACCTGCACGTGAAGGTCGCCAAGGACTGGCAGCGCGACCCGAAGCAGCTGCGGCGGCTCGGGTTCTGACCCGCCCCCGGAGCCCGGCCGGCCGGGACACCCGGGGCCCCGCCCGACAGGCCTGCCACACGGCGGCAGCCGCACACCGGCCCACAGCCCGGACCTGCGCGTGAAGGTCGCCGAGGACCGGCGGCGCGACCCGGAGCGGCTGCGGCGGCTCGGGTTCCGGGGGCCGCCGGCAGCCGTTCCGGCGGCGTGGCCGGTCAGGCCGGGGGGCGGAAGCCGATGGTCGGGACCGCGCGGCGCAGGGGCCACGAGCCGGGCAGGTCGTCGGGGACCAGGCCGGCCAGGAAGGCGTAGCGGCTGAGGGCCGTCGGGTCCTGGCTCTCGACCGACTGGACCTTGCGCCACCAGGTCGCGATCTCGCACCAGCCGGGCGCGGACAGGGAGCCGCCGAACTCCTGGACGGAGAGGGCCGCGGTCAGGCCCGCGAAGGCGAGGCGGTCGGCCAGCGGCCAGCCGGCCAGGGTGCCGGTGACGAAACCGGCGACGAAGACGTCCCCGGCGCCGGTCGGGTCCAGGGCCTCCACCTCGATGGCCGGGACCTCGGCGCTCTCCCCCGTACGCCGGTCCACCGCGTAGGCGCCGTCCGCGCCGAGGGTGACCACGGCGAGCGGCACGTGCTCGGTCAGGGCGTGCGCGGCGGCGCGGGGACAGCCGGCGCCCGTGTAGCGCATCGCCTCGGCCGCGTTCGGCAGGAAGGCCTCGCAGTGCGCGAGGTCGGGCAGTCCCGCCAGGTCCCAGGCGCCGGTGTCGTCCCAGCCGACGTCGGCGAAGACACGGGTGCCCCGCGCGGCGGCCTGCGCGATCCAGGGGGCGCGGACGCCGGGCGTGAGGGAGGCGACGGCGGCGCGGGCGCGGGGCGGGCAGGCGGGGGACGGTTCCTCCGGCGGCGGCTCGTGGCCGTGGGAGACCATCGTGCGCTCCCCCTCGTACGCCATCGAGACGGTCACCGGCGAGTGCCAGCCGGGCACGGTGCGCGAAGGGGTCAGGTCGATGCCCTCGCCCTGGGCGAGGGCATCCCAGCAGTAGTCGCCGTAGTGGTCGTCGCCGAAGGCTGCCGCCAGCGAGGTGCGCAGGCCCAGGCGGGCCAGCGCGGTCGCCATGTTCGCCACGCCGCCCGGGCTCGACCCCATCCCGCGCGCCCACGACTCGGTCCCGCGCACCGGGGCGGAGTCGAGCCCGGTGAAGACGACGTCGAGGAAGACGGTGCCGGTCAGGTACACGTCCCAGGGCGGGTCCTGCGGGGTGCGCAGGGCGGCGAGGGGATCGATGTGCGGCTGGTGGTGCGACGCCTCGTCCGGGACGTGGCGGTGTGTTCTCTCGTCGGCCGGCACGACGGGCATGGCCGGGACGCCGGAGGCGGTGGACGCGGCGGACGCGGCGGAGGCGGTGGACGCCGGCACGTCGGATGCGGTGGACGCGGTGGAGGCTGGCACGGTGCGCTCCCTGGCATGGTGCGGACCCCGCCAGTGTGCACCACGCCGCCGACCGTGCGGCGGCGTTCGCGCCGGGGGTGTCAGGCGGCGGATCGTCGCGGGGACGGGGGAGGCCGGGGCCGGGACGGAGGCCGCGATTCCGGCCGGGGGCGGGTCGGCTCACCGGAGGTGGCGTTCTCGGCTACCCAGGACCGAAACCGACAAACATATATGTGATGTAGATCACATCGTCTCATCTGTTTCACGGCTCCCCGCGCTTGATACAAATTGCCCGCGCGTTCCGTTCGTCGACGGTCGTCGCCCCCTCCCCTCCCCACCCTCCTTCCGCATGCCCTGGGAACGCCCGTGTTCGCCCCCCGCACCGCACCCTGGCCCCTCGTCGCCCTTTTCACGGCCGGGTACCTTCCTCCGTATCTGCTGCCCACCACCGTCGGCAGACTCGACACCGGCCTCGCGCTGACCACCACACAGGCGGGTGCCGTCGGCAGTGCGCTGCTGCTGAGTTCGGCGACCGCGGGCCTGCTGCTCGCCTCCCGGGTGCAGCGGACCGGCGCCCGCACGCTGGCCCGGTTCGGCCTCGTCCTGGCCGCGCTCGGCTACGGCGCCGCCTCGCTGACCACCGCCGTGCCCGCCGTCGTCGCCGGCGTGGTCCTGGGCGGCTTCGGCTCCGGTACGGCCACCACGGTCGCCGCCACCCGGATCGCCGCCGAGCACGATCCGCACCGCGCCTCCACGCTGGGGCTGCTGAGCGTGTCCGCGCTGGCCGGCGCGGTGTACCTGACGGTGCCGCAGCTCGGCCGGGCGCACGGACTGCCGCTGGCCGCGATCGCCCTGACCGCTCTCGCGGTGTGGCCGCTGACCGGCCGGCTGCCGGGCGGGACGGCCACGTCACCGGCCGCGCCCGGCACCGGCACCACCGCCCCGCTCCCCCGCCGCCGCTCCGGGCTGGTCCTCGCCGCCACCGTGCTGTGCTGGTCCCTCGCGCAGAACTCCCTGTGGGGCGTCAGCGGCCGGATCGGGCTGACGCAGGCGGGTCTGGGCGACGCCGCCCTCGGGGCCGTCCTCGCCGCCGCGCTGGGCGCCGGACTCGTGGGCGTGCTGGTGGCGGGTGCGCTCGGGCCGCGGCTGGGGCGTGCGATGCCCATCGGGGCCGGGACCGTGGTCATCGCCGGCTGCATCGTCCTGACCGCGTCCGCGACCACCCCCACGGCCTTCGCGGCCGGGGAGATCGCGTGGAACACGCTGTACCCGGTGGTCCTGTCGTACCTGATCGGCCTCGCCGCCTCGCTCGACCCGCGCGGGCGCTGGGCGGTGCTCGTCGGGTCGGCGTCCTCGCTGGGCACGGCGGCCGGGCCGCTGACCGGCACCGCGCTGTCGGCGCAGGCCGGATATCCGGTCATGGGCCTGGTCCTCGGCGCCGGTCTGCTGCTGGTCGCCGCGCCGATGACCGCCGTCGCCCTGCACACCGGCGGGCGTCCGCTGCTGCCCGGCGCGATCCGCCGCCGCGGTGGCGCCCCGGCCGCCCTGGTCGCCGCCGCCACCGGCACGCCCAGCGGTGCCGTACCCGAGGTCGGTGCCGCGGAGCAGCCGGTCGTGGAGATCCCCGTGGACGCGCCGGCCGTCCCCCTCCGTCGTGCCTACGACACGGCGGGACCCCGGCAGTCGGCGGCCACGCCGGGGTCCGGGACGGGGTGAGTCACGCGGGGAAGGGCCGCGTCACGCGGAGGGGAACTCGTACGCCTCCACCTCGGCGATGTACCGCGCCCGCAGTTCCTCGTCGTCCTCCAGGAAGGAGGCGAGGAACGAGTTGCGGGCCAGCTCCCGCAGCCGCTCCTCGGTGAGGCCGAGGGCCTCGCGCACGGCGTCGAAGTTGTCGCCCGCGTAGCCGCCGAAGTAGGCCGGGTCGTCGGAGTTGACCGTGCACATGAGGCCCGCGTCGAGCATCGCGGGCAGCGGGTGGCCGGCGAGGGTGTCGACCGTGCGCAGCCGGACGTTGGACAGCGGGCAGAGGGTCAGCGGGACGCGATCGCGCACCAGCCGCTCGACCAGTGCCGGGTCCTCCACCGAGCGCAGGCCGTGGTCGATCCGCTCGACGCCGAGGACGTCCAGGGCCTCGACGACGTACTCCGGCGGCCCCTCCTCGCCCGCGTGCGCGACCCTGCGCAGGCCGAGGGCGGCGGCGGCCTCGTACACCTCGCGGAACTTGACCGGCGGATGGCCCACCTCGGCCGAGTCCAGGCCCACACCGGTGATCCGGTCGAGGTACGGCTTGGCCGCGTCGAGGGTCTCCAGCGCCGATTCGGCGGACTCGTCGCGCAGGAAGCACATGATCAGCCGGGTGGAGACGCCGTGGTTCTCCCGGCTGCCGCCGAGCGCCCGCCACAGGCCCTCCACCACCGTGCCCATCTCCACGCCCCGGGCGAGGTGCGCCTGCGGGTCGAAGAAGATCTCCGCGTGCCGCACGCCCTGCGCGGCGGCACGGGCGAGGTAGGCGTTCGCGAGGTCCTCGAAGTCCCGCTCGGTGCGCAGGACGGCCATGAGCTCGTAGTACAGGTTCAGGAAGGACTGGAGGTCCTCGAACCGGTACGCCTCGCGCAGCGCGTCCGTGTCCGCGTAAGGCAGGGGCACACCGTTGCGGGCGGCCAGCTGGAAGGCCAGCTCGGGCTCCAGGGTGCCTTCGATGTGGAGGTGCAGTTCAGCTTTGGGCAAAGACATCAGAGAATCGTACGACCGTTTTACCGCCGTTTCGGAACCGGGACTCTCAGTAGGTCGTGCGCCACGGTCAGCTCACCCTCGTAGCCGGCCGCCCGTACCTGCCGCTCGAACTCCTCCGGGTCCGAGTAGCGCTGGCTGAAGTGGGTGAGGACCAGGTGCCGTACGCCCGCGTCCCGGGCGACCCGCGCGGCCTGGCCCGCGGTGAGGTGGCCGTGGTCGGTGGCGAGGGTCTCGTCCTCGTCGAGGAAGGTGGACTCGATGACCAGCAGGTCGCAGCCCTCGGCGAGCGCGTGCACGCCCTCGCACAGCCGGGTGTCCATGACGAACGCGAACCGCTGGCCGCGGCGGATCTCGCTGACGTCGTCGAGCGGGACCCCGTGCAGCGAGCCGTCGCGCTGGATGCGGCCCACGTCGGGGCCCTCGATGCCGTGCGCGGCCAGGCGTTCGGGCAGCATGCGGCGGCCGTCGGGCTCGGTGAGGCGGTAGCCGTACGACTCGACGGGGTGGGAGAGCCTGCGGGCGTCGAGCGTGTAGGCGGGGGTGACGGCCAGGACGCCGTCGGTGTCGGCCGGCGCCTCGGTGAGGGCGACCGTCTCGCGGTAGGCGGTGGCGTACCGCAGGCGGTCGAAGAAGCGCTGCCCGGAGCGCGGGTAGTGGGCGGTGACCTCGTGCGGCACCTGGTCGAGGTTGATGCGCTGGATGACGCCGGCGAGCCCGAGGCTGTGGTCGCCGTGGAAGTGCGTGACGCAGATCCGGTTCAGGTCGTGGGCGGCGACCCCGGCGCGCAGCATCTGGCGCTGGGTGCCCTCGCCGGGGTCGAACAGGATGCCCTCGCCGTCCCAGCGCAGCAGGTAGCCGTTGTGGTTGCGGTGCCGGGTCGGGACCTGGCTGGCGGTGCCGAGGACGACGAGTTCACGTACGGACATCGTGGCTCGTCCCGTTATCCGGGGGGCCACTCGAGGCCGCGACCGCCGAGGACGTGGGCGTGGGTGTGCCAGACGGTCTGGCCGGCGCCGCTGCCGGTGTTGAAGATGGTGCGGTAGCTGTCGAGCTTCTCCTGGTCCGCGACCGCCCGGGTCTCGCGCAGGACGTCCGCGGCGACCTCCGGGGCGCCGGCGGCGAGGGCGGCGGCGTCCCGGTAGTGGGCCTTCGGGATCACCAGGACGTGGGTGGGGGCCTGGGGGTTTATGTCCCGGAACGCGACGGTCGTCTCGGTCTCGCGGACGATCGTCGCGGGGATGTGGCCCGCGACGATCTTGCAGAACAGGCAGTCGTCCTGTGGCTCGCCGGACATGGTCCGCTCCTTACGGTGGTGATCTTCTGGGGGCATCGTAGCGAGCGCCGGTGCGCGGGGCGCCACGCGCCGGGGCGGACGCCGGGTGGGTGCTCGCCCGCGCCGGCGGGGCGGGCGCCGGGTGGGCGTGCTTGCGCGCGCCCGCTCCCGGGCGCCCGGGAGCAGCCGGCCCGCGTCGGCGGGGTGCCGCCGCGCCACCCGTGTCGCCCCGCGGCACGGGTGCCCGCGGCCGCACGGCTAGGGCAGGCCCGGTGGCGTCTTGGCGGGGGCTTCCTCCAGTGCCGCCAGCGCGAGCCGGACCGCCTCGTCCAGTTGCGGGTCGCGGCCCGCCGCGTGGTCCTGGGGGCGCTGCGGGACCTCCACGTCCGGCTCGACGCCGTGGTTCTCCACGCTCCAGCCGTAACCCTCCATCCAGAAGGCGTACTTGGGCTGGGTGATCAGCGTGCCGTCGACCAGGCGGTAACGGCTGTCGATGCCGATGACGCCGCCCCAGGTGCGGGTGCCGACGACCGGGCCGATGCCGAGCGCCTTGATCGCGGCGTTCACGATGTCGCCGTCGGAGCCGGAGAACTCGTTGGCGACGGCGACGACCGGGCCGCGGGGCGCGTCCAGCGGGTAGCTGGCGGGCCGCATGCCGCGCGGCAGGTCCCAGCCGACGATGCGCCGGGCGAGTTTCTCGACGACCAGCTGGGAGGTGTGCCCGCCGCGGTTCTCCCGGACGTCGACGACCAGCCCCTCGCGGGCCACCTCGATCCGCAGGTCGCGGTGGATCTGGGCCCAGCCGGGGGCCTGCATGTCGGGGACGTGGAGGTAGCCGAGCCGGCCGCCGGACTTCTCGTGGACGTAGGCGCGGCGGTCGGCGACCCAGGCGTGGTAGCGCAGGGGCTCCTCGTCGGCGAGGGGGACGACGACGGCGTGCCGCAGTTCGCCGCCGCCGGACGGGGCGATGGTCAGCTCGACCGGCTTGCCGGCGGTGCCGACCAGCAGCGGGCCGGGGCCGGTGACGGGATCGACGCCCTGCCCGGCGACCGCGACGATCGCGTCCCCGGCGCGCACGGCGACGCCGGGCGCGGCGAGCGGGGAGCGGGCGTCGGGGTCGGAGGTCTCCGAGGGCAGGACGCGGTCGATGCGCCAGGTGCCGTCCTCGTGGCGGGAGAGGTCGGCGCCGAGCAGGCCCTGCCGGGCGCCGCCACCGTGGCCGCCGCGCGGGACGACGTAGGCGTGCGAGGTGCCGAGTTCGCCGTGCACCTCCCAGAGGAGGTCGACCAGGTCGTCGTGGGTGGCGAGGCGGTCGAGGACGGGGCGGTAGCGGTCGAGGACGGCGCCCCAGTCGACGCCGTTCATGTCGGGCCGCCAGAAGTGGTCCCGCATGACGCGGCCCGTCTCGTCGAACATCTGGCGCCACTCGGCGGCCGGGTCGACGGTCTGCCGTACGCGGCTCAGGTCGACGGTGATGTTGGTGTCGCTGTCCTCGTCGGCGGAGGCCCGCCGGTCGCTGGGGACGACCTTGAGGCGTCCGTCGGCCCACAGCAGCACCCGCTTGCCGTCGCCGCTGACCTCGAAGTGGTCGGCGTCGGCGGCGAGGTGCTCGACACGCTGCTGGGCGAGGTCGTAGCGCTCCAGCTCGGTGTGCGGGTCGGCGTCCTCCGGGGTGGCGCGGGAGGCGCCGAGGACGCCGGTGACCGGGTGGCGCAGCCACAGGACGCCGTCCTTGGCGGCGCGCAGCCGGGAGTAGCGGGCGGCCTCCACCGGGAACGGCACGATGCGGTCCGCGAGGCCCTCGATGTCGATCCGGGTGGCCGGGGTGCCCTCGCTGTCGGGGGTCTCGTCCCGGTCCGGGGTCTCGAAGGGGCGTCCGTGGCGCTGCGGGCCGAAGGGCGACGGGGTGGTCGCGGCCAGCGTGATCAGGTACGGGCGGGCGCCCTCGACGAAGGCCAGGTCGAAGACGTGCTCGTCGTAGACCGGGTCGAAGGAGCGGGTGGAGAGGAAGGCGAGGTGCTTGCCGTCCAGGGTGAAGGCCGGCGAGTAGTCCTTGAAGCGCAGCGGGGTCGCCTCGCTCACCGACAGGTCGGTGGTGCCCGCGAGTTTGAGCTGGCGCAGCGGGCTCGGGCCGGGGTGGGACCAGGCGAGCCAGGCGGAGTCGGGCGAGAAGGCCAGTCCGGAGGCGTCGCCGTCCTCGCTGCGGTCGACCTCGCGGACCTCGCCGGTCTCGCGTTCGACGAGCAGGACGCGTCCGTCGTGCGAGGCGACGGCGGCGCGGCTGCCGTCCGGTGCCATGGCGAGGCCCAGGACGCGGCCGAGCTGTCCGGCGGCGAGGCGCCGCGCGGTGGTGCCGGGCGCCAGCCCGGTGGCGGGCGCGAACTCCAGGGCGTCGTCGCCCTCCGCGTCCGTCACCCACACCACCCATTCCTCGCCGTCGGCGCGGAAGGTGCGCGGCAGCCGGGTGCGTACGCCGGGCCGCGCGGCCAGCGCGCGGGCCGGCCCGGCGCGGTGGGTGACCCAGTGCACGCCGCCGCGTACGGCGACGGCGCTGCCGCGCGCCGTGTGGTCGGGTGACGCGGAGCCGAACCAGCGGGCGGCGTTCACCGGGTACGCCTGGAGGTCGACGCGGGCGCCGCCGAGCCGGATGTCGAGCCGGCGCGGCTCGGCGCCGTCCAGGTCGTCCAGCGTCCACAGTTCACCGGCGCTGGAGTAGACGACGCGGGTGCCGTCGGTCGCGGCGTGCCGGGCGTAGAAACCGTCGAGAGGGGTGTGCCGGCGCAGGTCGGAGCCGTCGGCGAGGGAGGAGTAGAGGGCGCCGGTGCCCTCGTGGTCACAGAGGAACGCGATCCGGTCGCCGACCCAGAGGGGGTACTCGATGTTGCCGTCGAGGTCGCTGTGCAGCCGTACGAACTCGCCGGCCTCCCCGTCGCCGTCCCCGTCGATCCACAGCTTGCCCGCCGTGCCGCCCCGGTAGCGCTTCCACCAGGCGGCCTCGCGGCCCATCGACACGGACTGCAGCACGGTGCGCGGCCCGTACGCGACGCCGCCGACGGGCCCGTACGGCAGGGTGGCGGCGGGCCCGCCGTCGAGCGGGACGGCGCGGGCCCAGCTGCGGCGCAGGCTGGCCTGCCCGTAGGCGCTGAGGGCGAGGACCTGACCCTGCGGGGTCCAGCCGCGCACCTGGGTCTTCGGGCTGCCCCAGTGGGTGAGGCGCTCGGCGGGGCCGCCGTCGACGGGGGCGACGTGCACCTCGGGGGCGCCGTCACGGGTGGACGTCCAGGCGACCGTGCTGCCGTCGGGCGAGACGCGCGGGTGGTTCACCGGCACGTTGTCGGCGCTGACCCGCCAGGCCCGGCCGCCGTCGAGCGGGGCGAGCCACACGTCGTCCTCGGCGGTGAAGGCGACCAACTCGCCGTGCGGGTGCGGAAAACGGAGGTAGGCAGTCGCTGCGGGCTGTGTCACCCCTTCACCCTATGCAGGGGCGGGGCCCGCCGACAGAGGTTCGGATCACTTACCGGCCACGGCACGCGCCGTGGCCGCTACTTGCCCTGCACCGGCCGGCAGTGCGGGTCGTCCGGACACCAGATGGTCCGGGTGACGGTCACCGTGGGGCCGGGCTGCCGCGGGGAGGGCCGGTTCGCGGGCGGGGCGCTCGTGGCGTCGCAGTTGCCCAGCCCCTCGACGCGGAACAACTCCTTGCCGTCCACCTCGCCGGTCAGCACGCCGCGCACACAGGCGCCGTTGACGACCCGGGTCACCTCGCCGTCGACGGCGATGTCCTTCCCGTCGCCGGTCTCCCCCTCGCAGTCGACGGAGGCGACGGTGTACTCGCCCGCCGAGGCGGTGGCGCCGTCGTCCCCCGAGGACGCGGTGCAGGTGAGCCACCGCACGTCCGCCTTCCGCCGCTCCAGTTCGCGTGTCGCCGTCTGGTCGGTCGTGTACGCCACCGACGCGGAGCTGAGTCCGCCCGGTTCGCACGCGGTGGCACCGCCGACGGCGACGACCACGCCGACGACGACCGGAGCCACCCGCCAAATCCGCCTCGATGCCCCCATGCAGGGCAGCCTGCCACTGGTGCGGGGCGGGCGGTAGGGCGCATACGGCCACTCCTCACTACCGTGGGCGCATGCACAGCGGACGTCGGCGCAGAAGGCTCGTCGTGGACGAGGAGGCGGCCTACGTGTGGTCGGTGCGTCACCGTCACCGCCGCACGGAGCCCTGCCAGGAGGTGCTCAGCCTCTCCCGGGACGGGACGAGGACCCGCCTGCTGTTCCGGGGCGGCGAGGGGCGGTTCGTCCCCGACGGTTTCCTGCCCTCGGGCTGCGTGGCCATGGGGGACGCGTCGCTCAACCTGCACGAACCCGGTGTCGTACGGGGTTTCGTCGACGAGGCGGCCCGGCGCGGACTGCTCGGCCGGTCCGCGGACCTGGACGGCTGGGAACTGTTCCCGGCGGTCGCCGCGGCCCGCACCGGCGACCGCTGACGGCCGGCGGCTGACGGCTGACGGCCCGCAACGCGGACGACGGCTCCGCCCTCCAGGCCGACACCCGCACAGCGGACCCCTGACCGGCACCGCGGCGGCCGGCACCGCCAGGACCAGCAGCCGCCGCTCGGGCCGGCGGCCGGTGGTTCAGGACCAGCGGCCGGTGCGGGCCAGCAGGACGGCGGTCGCGGCGGTACCCGCGGTGGAGGTGCGCAGGACGCTGCGGCCCAGGCGGTAGGGCTTGGCGCCGGCCTGGGCGAAGAGCGCCAACTCCTCCGGTGAGACCCCGCCTTCGGGGCCGACGACGAGCACGATGTCGCCGGTGGTGGGGAGTTCGGCGGCGGCCAGGGGCTCGTCGCCGCTCTCGTGGAGTACGGCGGCGAAGTCGGCGTCGGCCAGAAGTGAGGCAACCTGCTTGCTCGTCGCCGCGTCCGCGACGTCGGGGAAGCGGACCCGGCGGGACTGCTTGCCGGCCTCCCGGGCCGTCGCCCGCCACTTGCCGAGCGCCTTCAGGCCGCGGTCGCCCTTCCACTGCGTGATGCAGCGCGACGCCGCCCAGGGCACGATCGCGTCGACGCCGACCTCGGTCATCGTCTCGACGGCCAGCTCTCCGCGGTCGCCCTTGGGCAGGGCCTGGACGACGGTGACACGGGGCTGCTCCCCGGGCTCCTCGTGAACGCTTTCCAGGCCGGTGACGACCAGGCGGTCCTTGCCCTCGGCGGCCTTCACCACGCCCTCGGCCCAGCGTCCGCGTCCGTCGGTGAGGACGACGTCCTCGCCGGGCCGCAGCCGCTTCACGGAGACGGCGTGCCGCCCCTCGGGACCGGCCACGACGTACTCTCCTCCGGGCAGGTCCCCCGGCTGGAGCGAGTCGACCACGAACACCGGCGCCGTCATCGGCCCGTACCTCCCGTCGCGAACGCCGACAACGCCGTCCCCGCGGCGGCGAGTTCGGCGGCCAGCACCTCCACCAGCTGCCCGGCGGGCAGTTCCCGGGCCATCCGGTGGCCCTGTCCCGCCCAGAGCGCCATGCCCTGCGCGTCGCCCGCCTTCGCCGCGGCCTTGCGCAGCGGCGCGGTGAGGTGGTGCACCTCCGGGTAGGCGGCGGGCGCGTAGGGGCCGTGCTCGCGCAGGAAGCGGTTGACCAGACCGCGGGCGGGGCGGCCGGAGAAGGCCCGGGTCAGTTCGGTGCGGACGAACAGCGGGTTGGTCAGCGCCTGCTTGTGCAGGGCGTGCGCCCCGGACTCGGGGGTGGCGAGGAAGGCGGTGCCGAGCTGGGCGGCGCTCGCGCCGGCCGTGAGGACGGCGGCGATCTGGCCGCCGCGCATGATGCCGCCGGCCGCGACGATCGGCAGGCTCACCGCCTCCCGGACCTGGGCGACCAGCGACAGCAGCCCGGTGCCGGCGGTGCCGCCCGTCTCCGGGTGGTCCCGGTGGGTGCCCTGGTGGCCGCCTGCCTCGACGCCCTGTGCGATCACCGCGTCCGCGCCGGACCGCTCGACGGCCCGGGCCTCCTCCGCGGTGGTCGCGGCGGCCAGGGCGAAGGTGCCGACGCGGTGCAGCGAGTCGACGACCTCGCGGCTCGGGACGCCGAAGTGGAACGACACCACCGGCACCGGGTCGTCCAGCAGCACGGCGAGCTTGGCGTCGTAGCCGTCGTCCCGGCCGCACTCGGGATCGCCGAGCTCCGTCTCGTACCAGGCGGCCTCACCGGCCAGCTGGTGGGCGTAGACGCCGACGGCGGAGGCGTTGAAGGGCGCGGCGCCGGCCGCTCCGGTGGAGCCGGGGCCCGCACCGGGCGTCTCCGGCTGCGGCACGAAGAGGTTGACGCCGAAGGGACGGTTCGTCAGTCCCCGCAGCTGCTTGATCTCCTGGTACATCCCGTCCGCGGTCTTGTACCCGGCGGCGAGGAATCCCAGCCCGCCCGCCTCGCAGACCGCGGCGGCCAGCTGCGGCACGGAGACGCCGCCCGCCATGGGCGCCTGCACGATCGGGTAGGGGAAGAGATCGGTCAGTGCGGAGGACATGACCGCATGTTTTCACGTCCGGCGAGCAGGTCCGAATCCGGGCTTCCGTCGGCATACGCCAGGAGCATCCCCATCGGGACGCTCCTGGCGGTGGCCCGTGTCAGCGCCCGTTGAAGGCGTCCTTCAGCCGCGAGAACAGCCCTTGCTGCCCGGGCTGGAACTGCCCCTGCGGGCGCTCCTCGCCGCGCAGCTTGGCCAGCTCGCGCAGGACGCGTTCCTGCTCGGCGTCGAGCTTGCTCGGGGTCAGGACCTCGACGTGGACGATGAGGTCGCCCCGGCCGCCGCCGCGCAGGTGGGTGACGCCGCGGCCGTGCAGCGGGATCGACTGGCCGGACTGGGTGCCCGGGCGGATGTCGACCTCCTCCATGCCGTCGAGGGTCTCCAGCGGCACCTTCGTGCCGAGGGCCGCCGCCGTCATCGGGATGGTGACCGTGCAGTGCAGGTCGTCACCGCGCCGCTGGAAGGTCGAGTGCGGCAGCTCGTGGATCTCGACGTACAGGTCGCCGGCGGGGCCGCCGCCGGGGCCGACCTCGCCCTCGCCCGCGAGCTGGATCCGGGTGCCGTTGTCGACGCCGGCCGGGATCTTCACGGTCAGGGTGCGCCGGGAGCGGACACGGCCGTCGCCCGCGCACTCGGGGCACGGGGTCGGGACCACGGTGCCGAAGCCCTGGCACTGCGGGCAGGGGCGGGAGGTCATGACCTGGCCCAGGAAGGACCGGGTGACCTGCGACACCTCGCCGCGGCCGCGGCACATGTCACACGTCTGGGCGGACGTGCCGGGCGCCGCGCCCTCGCCGTTGCAGGTGTTG
Source organism: Streptomyces sp. WG5 (assembly GCF_049974565.1). Classification (NCBI taxonomy): domain Bacteria; kingdom Bacillati; phylum Actinomycetota; class Actinomycetes; order Kitasatosporales; family Streptomycetaceae; genus Streptomyces; species Streptomyces sp. WG5. The sequence goes on from NZ_JBNGGC010000005.1 coordinate 215,934, forward strand.
CAGACGACCGCGGTGTCGACCTGGATGTCCTTGGTCGTACCGAACGCGGCCTCGTCCAGCTCGACCTCGATGCGGATCATCGCGTCCTGGCCGCGGCGCGTGCGCGAGCGCGGCCCGCGCTGCGACGCCGTACCGAAGAACGCGTCCATGATGTCCGAGAAGTTCCCGAAGCCGCCCGCGCCGAAGCCGCCCGCGCCACCGCCGCCGGCCTGCGAGAGGGGGTCGCCGCCGAGGTCGTAGACCTGCTTCTTCTGCGGGTCCGACAGCACCTCGTAGGCGGCGTTGATCTCCTTGAACCGCTCCTGGGTCTTCGGATCGGGGTTGACGTCCGGGTGCAGCTCGCGGGCGAGCCTCCGGAACGCCTTCTTGATCTCGTCCTGGGACGCGTCGCGGCGTACGCCGAGTACGGCGTAGTAGTCCGTGGCCACCTACGACTCCGCCAGGATCTGTCCGACGTACCGTGCCACTGCGCGTACCGCTCCCATCGTTCCCGGGTAGTCCATGCGGGTCGGTCCGACCACGCCGAGCTTGGCAACCGCCTCGCCGCCCGAACCGTAGCCCACCGACACGACGGACGTGGAGTTGAGTCCTTCGTGGGCGTTCTCATGACCGATCCGTACGGTCACGCCCGGATCCTTCGCCTCGCCGAGCAGCTTGAGGAGCACGACCTGCTCCTCCAGCGCCTCGAGAACGGGTCGGATCACCAAGGGGAAGTCGTGCCCGAAGCGGGTCAGATTGGCGGTGCCGCCGATCATCAGCCGCTCCTCGTTCTCCTCGACCAGCGTCTCCAGGAGAGTGGAGAGCACGGTGGAGACCGTACCCCGGTCCTCGGCCTCGAAGGCCTCCGCCAGGTCCTCCACCAGGCTCGGCACGTCCGAGAAGCGGCGCCCGGCGACCCGGCTGTTGAGCCGCGCGCGCAGGTCCGCCAGGGACGCCTCGCCGAACGGCGCCGGGCAGTCGACCATCCGCTGCTCGACCCGGCCGGTGTCCGTGATCAGCACCAGCATCAGCCGCGCGGGCGCCAGGGAGAGCAACTCCACGTGCCGCACGGTCGAGCGGGTCAGCGACGGGTACTGCACGACGGCGACCTGCCGGGTCAGCTGCGCGAGCAGCCGCACCGTGCGGGCCACCACGTCGTCGAGGTCGACGGCGCCCTCCAGGAAGTTCTGGATGGCCCGCCGCTCGGGCGCGGTCATCGGCTTGACGCCGGCCAGCTTGTCGACGAAGAGCCGGTAGCCCTTGTCGGTCGGGATGCGTCCCGCGCTGGTGTGCGGCTGGGCGATGAACCCCTCGTCCTCCAGGGCCGCCATGTCGTTGCGCACGGTGGCCGGGGAGACGCCGAGGTTGTGCCGCTCGGTGAGGGCCTTGGAGCCGACCGGCTCCTCGGTGCCGACGTAGTCCTGGACGATGGCGCGCAGCACCTGGAGCCTGCGTTCGCTGAGCACTCGCGCACACCTCCTGAATGTCGTCGCCCACCCGGCGTCGTGCCTGTCTCACTGTCTGTCCCTGGCACTCACGGTGCGCGAGTGCCAGACTTCCCCGGCCCAGTGTACGGCCGTGGGGTACGCACCCGGCAAGGCCGGGGGCACGCCGCCGTGCGGGCGGGTGCCGTACCGCTAGCGTCGTCGTCGTGACGGTGACTTGGGAAGACCTGGGGTGGGAGCGGGTGGCGGCCGGGGTGGGACGGCGCCGGCTGCCGGTGTGGGACTGCACGGCGGGGCTGGTCGTCGGCGCGGGCGCGGCGCTGATGGTGGACGCGGGGTCGAGCCTCGGCGAGGGCGCCCGGCTGCGCGCCCAGGCGCGGGAGCTCACCGGGCACGGTGTGACGCATCTCGCGCTGACCCACCCGCACTTCGACCACGTCTTCGGCGCCGCGGCGTTCGCGGGCGCAGGGGGCGTGGAGGTCTACGGCGCGGTGGGGACGGACGCCGTGTTCGCGCCGGGCGGACAGGGGCGGGAGGCGCTGCGGTCGGACGCGGTGGCCGAGGGGCTGGACGCGCGAGCGGCGCGGGAGGCGGCCGACGCGCTCGTCCGCGTCGGCCACGAGGTCCGCGGCGAGTGGGCGCTCGACCTGGGCGGCGGCCGGCGGGTCCTGCTCGCCGACGTGGGCCCGGGGCACACCGGGCACGATCTCGCGGTCGTGGTGCCGGGCGACCCGGCGGTCGTCTTCTGCGGTGACCTGGTCGAGGAGTCGGGAGAGCCGCAGGCGGGCCCGGACGCCGTGCCGGCGCGCTGGCCGGCCGCGCTGGACCGGCTGCTGGACCTGGGCGGTGAGGACGCTCGGTACGTCCCCGGTCACGGAGCGGTGGTGGGCGCGGCCTTCGTGCGGGCCCAACGGGACGCGCTGGCCGCCCGGTTCGGCGTGTCGCGCTGATCACGGCGGACCCGGTTCAGCGTGTCGCGCCGACACCGGCGCCCCCGCTCCTCGTATCGTCATCAGAATGCGCCAGTACTCCGCCGACCTGACCCCTCCGTGGAAGAAACCGCAGCCGGTTCCGGAGGTCCCGGCCGATCCCGGTCTGGTGGTCGAGGAGCCCGGCACCGGTTTCTGCGGCGCGGTGATCGGCTGCGAGGCGGGCACGGTGACCCTGGAGGACCGCTTCGGCAAGCACCGGGTGTTCCCGATGGAGCCGCGCGGTTTCCTCCTCGAGGGGCGGGTGGTGACGCTGGTCCGCCCCTCCTCCGGTCCGGCGCGGCCCTCCCGTACAGCGTCCGGGTCGGTCGCCCTCCCCGGCGCACGTGCGCGGGTCGCGCGCGCCGGGCGCATCTACGTCGAGGGGCGACACGACGCCGAGCTGGTCGAGAAGGTGTGGGGCGACGACCTGCGCATCGAGGGTGTCGTCGTGGAGTACCTGGGCGGCGTGGACGATCTCCCGTCGGTCGTCGCCGAGTTCGCCCCCGGTCCGGACGCGCGGCTCGGGGTCCTGGTGGACCACCTGGTGCCGGGTTCGAAGGAGTGGCGGATCGCGGAGGCGGTGACGAGCGAGCACGCGCTGGTCGTGGGGCACCCGTACATCGACATCTGGGAGGCGGTGAAGCCGTCGTCCCTGGGGATTCCCGGCTGGCCCCGGGTGCCGCGCGGGCAGGACTGGAAGACCGGGGTGTGCCGGGCGCTGGGGTGGCCGTCGGAGAACACGGGCGCGGTGTGGCAGGCGATCCTGGCGCGAGTGGGGTCTTACAAGGACCTGGAGCCGCAGCTGCTGGGGCGGGTGGAGGAGCTGATCGACTTCGTCACGGGCGGTGATGGGGCTTGACGCCCTTGTAGGTGCCGAACGTGGTGGTGTCCAGTTCGCATCAGGTCAGGGGCCGAACTCTCGATCCGCACCGATCCACTCGCCCGAGTGATCAGTCCACCAAGTCCCGCACCACCGCATCGGCCAGCAACCGCCCGCGCAGCGTCAGTACCGCGCGCCCGTCTGCGTAGGGCCCTTCCTGCAGCAGCCCCTCGCCCAGCGCCCGGCGCGACGCCGCGAGCCCCGCCTCCCGCAGCAGGGACAGCGGGGCGCCTTCCCTCAGGCGCAGCTCCAGCAGGATGCGCTCCACCCGCCGGTCCTCGTCGGTGAGGATCTCGCGTCCGGCGCCCGGGGACGTCCCGGCCGCGAGCGCGCCCGCGTACGCCCCCGGGTGCTTCACGTTCCACCAGCGCACCCCGCCCACGTGCGAGTGCGCCCCCGGCCCCGCGCCCCACCAGTCGGCGCCCCGCCAGTACAGCTCGTTGTGCAGGCAGCGCCCCGCGTCGGAGGTGGCCCAGTTGGAGACCTCGTACCAGTCGAAGCCCGCCGCCGACAGCGTCTCCTCGGCGATCAGGTACCGGTCGGCGTGGACGTCGTCGTCGGTCATGGGGACCTCGCCGCGCCGGATGCGGCGGGCCAGCTGGGTGCCCTCCTCGACGATCAGGGCGTACGCCGAGACGTGGTCCGGTCCGGCCCCGAGCGCCGCGTCGAGCGAGGCGCGCCAGTCGTCGTCGGTCTCGCCGGGGGTGCCGTAGATCAGGTCGAGGTTGACGTGGTCGAAGCCGGCCGCGCGGGCCTCGGCGACGCAGGCCTCCGGGCGGCCCGGGGTGTGGGTGCGGTCCAGCACCTTCAGGACGTGCTGCCTCGCGCTCTGCATGCCGAAGGAGATCCGGTTGAAGCCGCCCTCGCGGAGGGTGGCCAGGTACGCCGGGTCGACCGACTCCGGGTTGGCCTCCGTCGTGATCTCCGCGTCCGGCGCGAGACCGAACTCGTCACGGATCGCGTGCAGCATCCGTACCAGGTCGCCGGCGGCCAGCAGGGTGGGCGTACCGCCGCCGACGAAGACCGTGCGGACCTCGCGGGGGTCGTCGCCGAGGACCTTGCGGGCCAGGCGGACCTCGTCGGTGAGCGTCTCGGCGTAGTTGTCGCGGGAGGCGAGGACGCCGCCGGTGCCGCGCAGCTCGGTCGCGGTGTAGGTGTTGAAGTCGCAGTATCCGCAGCGGGTCGCGCAGTACGGCACGTGCAGGTAGAAGCCGAGGGGGCGGTCGGCGGCGCCGGCGAGCGCGGACGCCGGCAGGGCGCCGTCGGCGGGGACGGGTTCGCCGTCGGGGAGTGCGGAGGGCATGCGTTCCATTGTCCCGTACCGACGCGGCTGCTCGGCCCGACGCGACTAGTCGGCCTGCAGCACCAGCAGGGCGAGGTCGTCCTCCGGGGGGCGGGGCCCGAACTCGTGCACCAGCCGCCTGATGCGCTCGGCGACCAGCCCGGCGTCCAGCCCCGCGCATCCGGCGAGCGCGGTGGCGAGCCCGTCCCCGTCGTCGAACTGTCGGGACCCGCTGCGCCGCTCGGTCACCCCGTCCGTGACGCAGAGCAGGGTGTCGCCGGACCGCAGCTCGAAGGTCTCGCTGGTGTACGTCGCGTCCTCGACGACCCCGAGCAGGGTCTGGGGCTGGGCGACCGTGCGCACCGTGCCGTCGGGGCCGAGGAGCAGCGGGAGCGGGTGCCCGGCGGAGGCGAGGGTGCAGCGGACGCCGCCGTCGAACGGGACCAGTTCGCCGTAGAGCAGGGACAGGAAGCGGGTCTGCGGTCCGTCGCCCGGGGCAACCGGAGGGCCGGTGGCGACCAGGGCGCGGGCGGCGGCGTCCGCGGCCTCCGTGGCGTCGTCGAGGAGGAGCTGGTTGAGGCGGTCGAGGACGTCCGGGACGTCGTACTCCTCGCGGGCCAGCAGGCGCAGCCAGGGCCGGGCGAGGCCGATGACCACGGCGGCCTCCGGCCCCTTGCCCTGGACGTCGCCGACGGCGAAGCACCAGCGGCCCTCGCCGGCCGGGAAGAGGTCGTAGAAGTCGCCGCTGGGTCCGCCCTTGTCGCACGGTTCGTAGACGAGGGCGCTGCGCACGCCGGGGATCTCCGCGACGGCGCCGGGCAGCAGGCCGCGCTGGAGGACGGCGCTGATCGTGGCCTGCCGGGCGTACTGGCGGGCGGCGCCGATGGCGAGCGCCACCCGGCGGCTGAGGTCCTCGACGAGGCCGGTGATCTCGTCGGGGAAGCCGGCGGTGCCCGCCCGCCCGATGACCAGGGTGCCCAGCGGCCGGCCGCCGGCGACCAGGCGGTAGGCGAGCGCGGCGCCGTGCCTGCCGTCCGGGCCGAGCGCCTCACCGGGCCAGGGGTGGGCGACGGGGCCGGAGCGCCATGGGTCGCGGGAGCGGGGCGGGTCCTTCTCCAGGGCCAGGCGCAGTTCCTCGATGCGGCTCTCGCCGGCATGCCAGACGCGGGCCAGCCGCGCCCCCACGGCCGCCCCCGGCTCGTCGCTCCAGGCTCCCCGGCCCAGGGACTCGTCCTCCAGCCACACGCCGCACCAGTCGGCGAGCCGCGGCACGATCAGCTGTCCGGTGAGGGAGGCGACCAGGTCCTCGTCGAGCTGCCCGGCGAGGAGGTCGGAGGCCTCGGCCAGGAAGGAGAGGGCACCGCGGCCCAGCCACTCCCGGTCCCGGACACCGCGCCGCCGGCCGGCGAGGGCCGCACCGTCGTGCCAGTCCGGCCACCGCGTGGAGCCCCACCGGTCGGGGCCCTCCGTGAGGCCGGGGCTGTGCCCGGGCTGGGGACGTTTCCCTCGCCGGGGACGCTGCAGGGCCTCTCGGAAGGTTTCTCCACCGCGGGAGGCTTCTCCACCGCGGGGGCCTTCCGCACGGCCGGGGTCTTCCCCGTGCTCCGGGCCGCCTCCCCCGCGCTCGGGGTCTGCCGAACCACCGGCTTCCGGGGCTTCCTGGTCTCCCGGGCGGTCATCCTCCGGGGTTCCCGAGCCGTCCGAGCCGCCCGAGCCTCGGTGGTCTCCGAAGCCGCCGTGGTCTGCCGAGCCGCCGTGGGGCACGGGCGGCGTCCGGCCGCCGGGGGCCTCCGCCGGCGGGTCCGCGGCCGGGCGCTCGGTGCGCAGCGGGCCGCGGCCCCCGGCGTACGCCTCGGCGGCCTCGGCGCCCGCGGCCGGCAGCCGCGCCCACACCGTCTTGATGCCCGGACGGTACGTGATCCCCCAGGCCTCCGAGAGCGCGGCGACGAGCCGCAGACCGCGTCCGTACTCCGGGAGCTCGTGCGGCGTCTCGTCGTCGCCGCCCCTCGGCGCGCGGGCGGGATGGTGGTCCGTGGCCTCGACGACGAGGGTGCCCGTCTCCTCGAGGCGGCAGACCACCTCGACGTCGGTGCCGGCGTGCACCACGGCGTTGGTGACCAGCTCACTGACGACCACCAGGACGTCGGCGGCGAGATGCTCGGTCAGCTGTTCCGTGCCGGGCAGACCGAGCGCGGACCAGTCGGCGAGCGCGGCCCGCACCATCTCGCGGGCCGCGCCCGGCGCCAGGGAGCTCCCGAGCAGGGTCACGTGCGCCCGCGCGCACTCCTGGGCGGATGCGTCAGCAGCGTGCGCGAGCACCCCGCTGGCGCGGGAGACGGTCTCCCGTTGCGTAGGAATGGCCCCCATGGACGGCTCCCCGGGCAGTTCGTGCGAATACTTCGCAGTCGATGCCGACAGAGTGACAGACCGACCCCGTCCATAAGCGTGGAGTTACCGAAGTGGGCCGCCATGAGTGAAAACCGTACTGGTCGACGCTCGGAAACCGACGTCAGATCGACACCAACACGGATAGAGAACCAGCCAATTGGCCTGAACTAGCTCGTTTGGCGTGGTTAGAGTAAAAGGTTGGTCGAGACCGGATGGTGGAGGGCGTATGGCGCAGAGCGGGCAGAACATGCCGCTGGAGGTTCAGCACATCCGGAAGGCGCTGCTGAAGGAGTTCGGGGAGCTCATCTCCATGGACGACTTCGTGAAGAAGGACCCCAAGGAGCGTGAGACGGCTCTGCTGTCGAGGGCGATCTCGGCGAAGGCGGCCCGCATCCTCACGGACTGCACCTCGGACGAGGCGGCGGCCGGGGTCATCGACGGACGTGACGACTTCGGCATCGACTGTGTGGCGTTCTCCGCGTCGGGATCCGAGATCTACCTGATCCAGGCGAAGTGGAAGGACAAGGGAACGGCCGGCTTCGACACGGAGGCCGCGCTCAAGCTGGTACACGGATTGAAGAAGCTCGACAACCGTGACCTCGACCATTTCAACGAGCGCCTGCAACTCCTCTCCGACCGCATCCACGGTGTCCTTCAGCTTCCCACCTGCAAGGTCAGTCTGGTGATCGCCCTCATGGGCGACGGCCGCCTCTCCCCCGAGACCCGCGGCATCCTGGACGAGGCAGCCCGCGAGTTCGGCGGACACGGACGGACCGTCGCCTACCGGGTGGTGAACCAGTCCGACTTCCACCGGGCCGTCCGGGAGGATCTGGAACCGCAGCCGATCAACCTCAAGGCGACCATGAACCGGGAGTGGTACGCACGCGAGACCCCGTTCAAGGCAGTGATCGGCGAGGTCAGTGCGGATCAACTGGCGCGCTGGTACGGGGGCGATGATGAAAGCGAGGGGCACGGCGAGCGCCTCTACGACCGGAACGTCCGCCGCTCGCTCGGACTGACCGGAGTCAACCAGACCATGGTCGACTCGATACTGGAGGACCCCGAGGGCTTCCTGTACCGCCACAACGGCATCACGGTGCAGTGCGACGAGATCATCCAGGAGTACCCCTTCAAACGGGCGGTGGGACAGCCGACCATCCTCACGCTGACCAATGCGAGCGTCGTCAACGGTGCGCAGACGGTGACTTCCGCGTTCCGGGCGTACGAGAAGGACCCGGACGCCACCGGGGACGCCTACGTGATGGTGCGCGTCATCTCCTTGGAGGGGACGCCGGAGGGCTTCGGCCGTTCCATCACCAAGGCGACCAACACCCAGAACCACATGGAGCGCCGCGACTTCATCGCCATCGATCCCGTTCAGAGCGAGATCCAGAAGGACTTCCGCATCTCCCTCGACAAGGAGTACGTCTTCCGCCGGGGCGAGCTGGATCCCGCGCCCGAGTCGGGCTGCTCGGTCACGGAGGCGGCCACCGCTCTGGCCTGCATGCACCGGGACTCCTCGCTCGCCGTCCGGGTCAAGGGCTCGACCAACGCGCTGTGGAGCGAAGGGCCGAGCGGTGCCTACACCCGACTCTTCGGGCAGCAGCCGAGTGCTCAGCAGATCTGGCGCGCGGTCCAGGTGCTGCGGCTGGTACGTGACGAACTGACGAAGACCCGGGCGAAGCTCACCGGCCGCCCCGCCGCGGTCGCGGACAGCGGAGCCCTCCTCGTCGCCCACCTGGTCTTCCAGCGCATCGGGCGGGAACGGTTCGACGAGTCCGACGGCGACTGGGAGGGCGTACTCGCGGAAGTCCCGAAGGAGATCGGCGCCGTACTGGCCTGTCTCATCAGCATGGTCGACGCCCTCTTCACCCCCAAGAGCTTCGTCACGAGTACGTTCGCGAACGAGGAGCGGTGCACCCGCCTGGTCTCGGCGGTACTCGGCACGCTCGAACGCGGCGCCGGGCCGGACTCCCCCATGAACCTGGCGGCGCTCATGAAGATCTCCGGGCGGACGCGGCAGCGCAGGCCTCAGACCGTGCGCCTGCTGATCGACCACGACGCGATCGAGGAGGGCACGCGCCTGGAATACGCCCCCAGCGCCGCGGAGGAGCTCGCCATCGGCGCCTGGCTCAACGCCGACCCCCGGCGTCGTCGCGCCAGTTGGGTCAACGACCGCAAGACTCCGCTCCTCTGGGAGGCCGACGGCAAGCGCTACTCGCCGACCGGGCTGGTCTCCCAGATGTGGAACGAGGCCGACTGGAAGGAGCAGTGGAGCGCGGTACAGGGCCCCAAGCAGTGGCGGGTTCCGGGAGAGGGAACGCTGGTGGAGATCGCCGAGCGGCTCTGGCAGCGGATCGCGGCCGGGGAGGGACCAGAGGGGGACGACCACCTGTCGTAGGCCTCCGGGCCGGGACGCACGGACCGGGCCGGGGGCGGTGACGCTCACCCGTCGCCTGTTCCCGGCGGGCCCGGCAGCTCGGCCCAGACGGTCTTGCCCGAGGGGAACCGGGGCGTGAAACCCCACCGGGAGGCGAGCGCACTCACGAGAAGCAGTCCCCGTCCGTGCTCTCCGTCCGGGGAGGGTGCCGCCACGGGGTCGGGCAGCCGCTCTCCCCTGCAGTCCGCGACCTCGACCCGCAGGACACCGGAACAGCTCTCCGAGAAGGCGCCGACGGTCATGGTGAGCAGGAAGTCCCGCCCCGGCACCCGACCGTGCGTGACCGCGTTCGCGGCGAGTTCACCCACCACCAGCTCGGCGGCCTCCAGACGTTCACCGCCTCTGGCCCACCCCCAGTCCACCAGCTGCTGGACCGCGAGCAGGCGCGCGAGGTGCGCCCCACGCCGCGTGGAGCTGAACCGTTGCCTGAAGGGTGCGGGTGAGGGGGACCGGTGGGAGACGAGGAGCTGGTCACGGATTTCGTACTTCATGTGACAGAGCGTGCCGGGATGGTCGTACCCTGACCAGAGGAGCCATCGGTACGGCACGCGCCTGTACCGCCGTAGACGGTTGCGTGTCCGTACTGACGGGAGTAACCGGCCGGTGGCCAGGTGGGTTGGGGGATGAGTGATGGCATCGGAACCCCGTCGCAGCGACACCGGAGGCCGACCCGAGCCCCCGGAGGACACGGATGGCCTCCTCGACCTGAACCGGGCCGTGGGCAGGCAGGTCAAGCTGCTTCGGGAACGGGCCGGTCTGACCCAGAAGGAGCTGGGTGACCGGCTGGGGTACGGCGAGGACCTCGTCTCGTCCGTGGAGCGGGGCCGCAGGACACCGCAGCCGGAGTTCCTCGACGCGGCGGACGACCTGCTCAGCGCCGGAGGACTGCTGAAGGCGACGAAAGAGGATGTGGCACGGGCCAAGGCCCGCGCACGCGTCCGGCACCCCGCGTGGTTCCGGGACTACGCGCGGCTGGAGGCGGAGGCGGTCGAGGTCAACGACTACAGCAGCCACGACATTCCCGGCCTGTTCCAGACGGAACGCCGAGCACGAGCGCTCTACGGGATGCGCAAGCCGCTGTTGGACGAAGAGACGATCGAGCAGCGAGTTGCCTCGCGTCTCGCACGCCAGGACATCCTGACCAAGTGGCCGCCCCCCATGGTGACCGCCGTCATCGAGGAGTCCGTGCTGCGCCGCCCGATCGGTGGTTGGGAGGTACACAAGGAACAGCTGGACCGTCTCCTCGATCTCGGTCGGTTGCGAAGCGTGGAGTTGCAGATCATGCCGATGGAACGGGACGAACACGCCGGCATGGGTGGCTCATTCATTTTGCTGACGCCCAAGGGAAAGCCGCAGGTGGGGTATGCCGAAATCCAGAACATTACGCGACTGACCACAGACGTCGAGGAGGTCCGTATCCTGGCCGCACGCTACGGCAGCATCAGAGCCCAGGCACTCACTCCCCAAGAGTCCCTGGCGCTGATTGAGAGGATGCAGACACAACGATGAGCGCCGAGGACCCAGGACTCACCTGGTACAAGAGCAGTTACAGCGGTAACGAGGGCGGCGCCTGCGTGGAGATCGCGGTCGGCACCGCCACGGTCCATGTCCGCGACTCCAAGGACGTGCACCGGCCGCACCTCGCCGTGAACGCGGACCGCTGGGCGGCGTTCGTGGCCTTCGCGGCGGCGGACTGAGCCGACCGCTCGGTCACGGCGCGCGGGGAGGCGCTGTCGAAGGCGTCTCCCCGCTCCGGACGGAACTACGGCAGAGCCTCCGCGACCTCACGGAAGTGCGTGGCCGCGGTGTCGAGCAGGTCCGCGATCTCTGAGGCGATCTCCTTCGGGGAGCCCAAGTCCTCCATATCCGCCGCGAGGTTGGCCTTCAGGTCGAAGGTCGCGTTCGGATGGGCCAGCAGGTCGTCCACCGGGTAGCGGCGGAAGCGGTCCGACTCGGTGCGCTCGGAGATGTCTCCGCCCGCCAGACACGCGGTGACGAAGTCGTCGAAGTCCGCCTCGGTGACGGGGTTTCCGGTGTCCGTACGGTGGTTGCCCGTGCGGGCGTCGTAGACCCACAGGTTCCGCGTGACGGACCGGTTGTCCGGCTTGGGGGTGGACTTCGTGAAGAAGAGGATGTTCGACTTCACGCCCTTGCGGTGGAACATGCCCGTGGGCAGCCGCAGCAGTGTGTGCACGTCGCAGTTCTTCAGCAGCGCGCGCCGCACGGTGGCTGCCGCGCCTGCGCCGAACAGCACTCCGTCGGGGACGAATACGGCAGCCCGGGCACCCGGCTTCAAGGTGACCATCAGGTGCTGGAGGAAGTTGGTGGGGAAGTCACCGTAGGCCAGGAAGTCATCCCGCATGGTGGCGTTGGGCACCACACCGTCGCTCCTGAAGGGCGGGTTGCAGATGGCCACGGTGGGGAGTGCTCCGGAATCCTCACGCACGACCGGGACCTTGCGCGTGAGGGTGTCCGCGAGCTTCACCGGGGCGGGGTCGGAGAACGGCCGGCCCGTGTTGAGCAGGATGTTCATGGTGGCGAGTCGGCACATCTGGGCGTCCAGGTCGGCGCCCGCGATGGCGGCCGGATCCGTGGACTGCATCGCCTGGTAGGCCGCGATGAGCGTCGAACCGGTGCCGCACGCCGGGTCGATGACGATGTCGTCGGGCCGCACGCCGAGCACCTTGACGACAGCGCTCAGTACAGGGAACGGCGTCAGGGTCTGCCCGGTGTCGATCTTCCGGTCGATGTCCTCACGGCAGTCACGCAGCATGATCGTGAAGGCGCGCCCGAGTTCGGTCTGGGGTACGAGGGTCCACTGATGGGGATCGATCTGCTCGGTGATCAGCTTGGCGAGCTCGGCCATGCGGCTGAGGTCCCAGGGCTGCGCGTCGCGGAAGACCATACCGGCGATCCGCCGGTCGGGACGGCTGGGGGCCTGGTCGCCGAGATCCCGCATGAGGTCGGCGAGCCTGCCGTGCAGGGCGTCACCGCTGAGGTCGGTCAGCTTCGGCCAGGTGCCCTCGGGCACCACCGGCTTCCGGGCGAAACGACCGGGGCGCTGTGAGCGCTCGTGGTCCAGCTTGAGGAAGAGGAGGTAGCCGAAGTGCTCCACGAACTGGAGTCGCGTGATGGCACGGGTGCTGGTCTTCTCGTTGTAGAACCGCCAGAGGCGTGCCGCGATCTCCTCGCCCGCCCAGGACCTCTCCGGTGCACCGCCCGCTGCCGCTGCCGCCGTGCCGTCGCTTCGGCCGAACCCGTAGACCATGCTTCACCCAGTCCCTGTGTCAGTCCCCGGAACGGCGTGTGGGCCCGTACGCGCGCACGGGCCCACACGTCGTTCCGTCCCGTTTCCCTGAGTGGCCGCCGACGGGACCTCTGGGCCGGGCGGCCAAAGGACTGAGAGCCGGGCTACCGCTCCTGGTCTGTCTCTTCGGTGGTGCCAGTGGTGGTGCTGTCCGCACGGTCCTCCGCGGCCGGCTCTGCTCCGGCGCCGGCGGTGGTGCCGACGGCCTTCTTCAGTGCCTCGGCGACGGCGGTGAACTCGGCCAGGGCGCTTTCCAGTTCGTCCACGATCTCCTGAGCGATCACGTCCGGGGGCGCGAGCGGGGCGGAGGATGCGGAGGCGGACTGAAGCACCGTCAGGTCGAGGTTGACCTTGTCGCGTGCGATCAACTCATCGTACTCATACGACTGGAAGCGCTCACTGGGTTTACGGGCCGAGTAGTCCGTTCCCCCGGAGTGGAAGGCGGCGACGAAGTCATCCAGGTGCTCTCGGCGCAGGGCACGCTGCTTGAGGGTGAAGCGCTGGTCGGTGCGGAAGTCGTAGACCCAGAGCTGCTTGGTGGCGGGCTTGCCGCCTGGGTGGGGCGGGACCTTGTCGAAGAACAGGACGTTCGCCTTGACGCCGTTGGCGTAGAAGATGCCGGTGGGCAGCCGCAGCAGTGTGTGCACGTTGGTGAGGTCCAGCAGGCGGCGGCGGATCTCCGCACCGGCGCCGCCCTCGAACAGGACGTTGTCTGGCAGGACGAGCGCGGCCCGGCCGTTGGTCTTCAGCAGGGTGTAGATGTGCTGGACGAAGTTGAGCTGCTTGTTGGTGGTCTGGGTCCAGAAGTCCTTGCGGGCGGTGTACGCCTCACCGGTGACCGAGCCCACGCCGAAGGGCGGGTTGGCGAGCACGATGTCATAGAACTTGTGCGGCGACTTGGCGAGGGAGTCCTGGACGGTGACCAGAGGACGACCCTCGGAGGTGCCGATCCCGTGCAGGAGCATGTTCATCAGCGCGAGCCGGGCGGTCTCCCGCACCAGCTCGTAACCGGTGATGGCGCCCGTCTGGAGCTTGCGGGCCTGGTCGCCGTAGAGCTGATCCTCGTAACGCTCGGCGATGTGGGCGTGCGCGGCGATCAGGAAGCCGCCAGTACCGCAGGCGGGATCGGTGATCGTCTCACCGGGCCTGGGCTGCACACAGTCGACCATGGCGTCGATGAGGGGCCTGGGGGTGAAGTACTGGCCCGCGCCGGTCTTGCGGTCCTCGGCGCCACGCTGGAGAAGCCCCTCGTAGGCGTCGCCCTTGAGGTCCTGCTTCTCCCGGGTCCAGGTGTAGGGGTCGATCAGGTCCTTGACGAGCCGGTCCAGAACGGCAGGCTCGTGGATCTTGTTCTGTGCCTTGGTGAAGACCTCGCCGAGCATGGTGCCGCCCTTGCGGCCCAGCTCCCGCAGGATGTGCTCGTAGTGCTCCAGGAGGTCCTCGGACGACCGGCTGGTGAGGCTCGCCCAGTCCAGCCCCTCCGGGACGAGCGGCTCCTCCGGCTCGTTCTTGCGGAACCTCGCGGGGCGGTTGGCCCGCTCGTCCGCCATCTTCAGGAAGAGGAGGTAGGTCAGCTGCTCGACGTAGTCGAGGGTCGAGACGCCCGAGTGGCGCAGCAGCTCGCAGTACGACCAGAGACGGTTGACGAGCGTCGAGGTCGTCTCCCCGGCGGACCGGCGGGGGGCCGGGGGAACGATGGCGCTGTTCACTAGGGCGGGGGTGGTGCTCATGAGGGCAGTTCTTCCTGACCGGGCGGTGCGGGGCGGGGCTTACGGGCAGCGCGCTTACGGGGCGACTTGGCCTGCTGCTCGGCACGGATCCGGTCGAGCAGTGCCGATGCCGGTTCGTCGTCGGGGCCCTGGGGGACGAGAGCGCCGGTGAAGGCGGCTTTGAGGAGAGAGGCGCGGAGGTTACTGGATCTTTCTTCGTGTTCCACAAGGAGCGCTCGAAACTCTTCGACCAACGCAATGCGATCGTTTATTTCTTGAGTAATCTCTTTGCGGACAGTATTACTCTGCGGAATTGGAATCCTGGCACTCCGGACGACTTTCTGCGAAATGTTTCGCATCGAATCACTTGTCCCGGTGGCAGATTCGGAATAATAAGCCCTGACCGGCGGAGAAGAGAGGACATGGATGAGCCAGTTCGGGTCAACGCTCGACTTCGGGACGAGACGCAGGCTCTTATCGCTAAGAAGGAGTTTCCCGCGCGTAGGACCGACCAGCACGGGAGCGCCGACGTAGTCAACAGTGTTTGCCCGACTCACCAAAATATCGCCGCTCTGGACCTCGTAATCAGGGTTCGGATCCCTTTCAGGGGGAAGCGCCTTGTTTTCCTCCGGCCGAAACTCCCCCCAGGTCATAGCGCTGACCTTGATGACACCCCACTCATCACTTTCGGCTGGGCGAGGAAGGCAGGTAAACGATCTACCCGCCTCGATACCCTCGAGAACATCATCGACAGTTCCCCAATACCAGCCGTCGGGGATCGATTCACTGTCAGCAGGCCACAATGCTTCAGTTCGGATCGCTTGAACCAGGTCCACAATCCGCTTTTCTGTTATGCGGACTGAGCTTTCCCCCGCCTCAATACGCACCACCTGCTGTTCAACCTCGGCCACGATCCGAAGCTGTTCCGACAGAGGCGGCACCACGATTTCTGTCGCAAGCAAGGCCTTCCTCGCCACGCTCGCCTGGTTCACATGGTTGTTCAGAACGGTCTTGAAGTATCCGCTGGCCCAAAGCCAGTGAAGCTGAATCGCCAGGAATTTACTGTCGAGACCTTCAGGGCCCCGAAGTCGGGTCATGTGGTTCGAATAAGCCACAGGCTCGACTGAGTCAACCCATGCGGTTTTTCCGACCAAGGCCGGGCTGTTCGTGTTGTTGAAGAGGACATCGCCGTACTCGACCCGTCGATCCGAATCGTCGTTGACGTATCGAGCATCGGACAGGTCGATGGCGCCATTGCGCGTGATGTTCATCGGACGCAGGTGGACGATGCCGTCACCATCACGGTTGTGCTTACCGCTGGCAAAACCCGGCTGGGCTTCTACTCCGAGTTCCCCCAGCGTCGCCCGCGCCCATCCCGCCGGGAGCTCACCAGACGTTCCCCCAGCAGGTGCCTCGGGGCCGTCAGGCCCCTGGGGTCCGTCCCCCGCAGCCACACTCAGCCCCAGCGTCACGCGCCCAGCTCCCTGTCCAGTTCGTCGAGGATGTCTTCCGCCCTCGTCTCGCCGAACTCCGCGAGGAAGCCGTCCGTGCCGTTCCGCATGGTGAACGGGGCGTAGTCGAGGTCGGCGGTGTCGAAGCGTACACGTTCGACCGTCGCACCGGCGATGTGATCCAGCCACCAGCGCTCGGCCTTGGTGAAGGTCACACCGGCCTGCTCCTGACGGGCCAGCCACGCCGCGTACCGCTCCTGGACCGCCTCCTGGTGGGGGCGGGGCCGCTCGGCGCCGTTCTCCGCGCCGCCCGCCAGCTCGTACCTCAGCAGGGCGAGCAGGTCGGCCGCAGTCCGGGCGGCGGAACGGTCCGCCGCCACGGCCTCGCCCACCTGCTCGTAGGAGCGCCACAGCCGGTCCGCCGTCCAGGCGCGCGGCGGGCGGGCCACGGAACGTGCCAGGTCCTTGAGGCGCCTGAGGGCCTCGCGCGGCGGGATCTGCGACCCGGCGGCGAAGGCGAGGGAGAGTGCCGCGATCTCGTCGCGGTGCTCGTCCACGTACGCCTTCCAGTCGCGGACGGTGTCGTGCGCCGTCGACTCGTCCTCCGCGACCGCGCCGGCGGACACGAGGGCGTCGCGGCTGGTCTCGTCGTACAGGATGTCCTTCGCGCGGCGCATCTCCAGCAGCCGGCTCCGCAGCGCGGGGTTGGAGGCCAGCGGCAGCAGAGCGCGCTCGACCAAGGACCTGACGGCCTTGTCCGGGTCGAGGCCGAGCTGCTCCGCGGCCTCCCGGGTCCTGGCCTGCTCGTCGATGGTGACGGCCTCGACCATGTTGTGCACGATGGTCTTCAGCGGCACGCCGTCGCTGAGGGTCTCGATCTCGGCCCGTTCCTCGTCGGTCATCTGGAGGTCGAGCTTGGCCAGGCGCGAGGCCAGGGTGGAGACGTGCTCGTCCTCCGCGAGACCCCGGGCGGTCAGGCGGAGGAGCCTCTCCAGGTTGAGGTCCTTCTCCGTGTGCCGCTCCAGCGGGCCCGCGTCCACCTTCGGCTTGCGGGTCACCCCCACCGCGTCGACGATCACGAAACGCGTCTTGGGGCCGACGCCCGGAGTGACTCGCTCGAACTCGGTCAGCGACAGGGTCCGCGCGCCGCGGCCCTTCATCTGCTCGAAGTAGGCCCAGCTGTTGACGTCACGCAGGAAGAGCAGGCACTCCAGCGGCTTGACGTCCGTGCCGGTGGCGATCATGTCCACGGTGACCGCGATACGCAGCTGCGGCAGGTTGCGGAAGTCGGAGAGGCGTTCGGCGGGCTTCTTCGCCGCGTGGGTGATCTTCGCGCAGAAGTCGTCGCCCTTGCCGAAGACGTCCCGGACGACCTCGACGATCTCCTCGGCGTGGTTGTCGTTCTTGGCGAAGACGAGGGTCTTGGGGACGTACATCTCGTCCCACAGCAGCTCACCGGTCTCCGCGTCGCGCTTGGCCCGCTCGGGGTAGATCTCGGTGAACAGGCGCTCGCGGAAGGTGCGGATCACCGTGCGTAGCTGATCCTTGCTGATGACGCCGACGCCCACCTCCTTGGCGCCGTACGTCACGTCCTCGTCGAAGTCCTCGTAGCGCTGCCGGCGGGTGCGCCGGTCGCGGACGGGGATGGTGCCCTGGGCGATGACTCCGCCCTCGCCCGTTATCCGGGTGAGGATCTCGTAGACCTGGAAGTCGACGTTGACGCCGTCGGCGACGGCCTCCGGATAGGTGTACTCGCTGACCAGGTTGCCGTTGAAATAGCCGAAGGTCTGTGCGACGGGGGTCGCGGTCAGGCCGACGACCGGCGCGTCGAAGTACTCCAGGACGGAACGCCACTTGCCGTAGATGGAACGGTGGCACTCGTCGACGATGATCAGGTCGAAGGACTCCGGCGGGATGTCCCGGTCGTAGCCGACGGTGATATCACCGGGCACCTCGTAGGAGTACTCCTCCTCGCCGTCCGTACCCGCCTGCGTGGGCACGCCGGCGCCGGTCAGCTCCATGTACAGGCGCTGCACCGTGGAGACGACGACCTTCGCGGAGGGGTTCATCCCCTCGGCGCCCAGGCGCTGCACGTTGAACAGGTCGGCGAAGGTGCGGTTGGTGTCGGGGGTGGTGAAGTTCTCGAACTCGGTCTGTGCCTGGGTGCCCAGGTTGTTGCGGTCCACCAGGAACAGGACACGCTCGGCCTGCGCGTACTTGAGCATCCGGTACGCGAACGTGACCGCCGTGTAGGTCTTGCCCGCGCCGGTCGCCATCTGCACCAGGGAGCGGGACTGGCCGGTGCCCTGCTGACCCTTGCCGAGCGCGACGGACTCCTCGACGCCGCGCACCGCCTTGATCTGTGCCGGACGCAGCGGACGTTC
Organism: Streptomyces sp. WG5; assembly: GCF_049974565.1. NCBI lineage: Bacteria > Bacillati > Actinomycetota > Actinomycetes > Kitasatosporales > Streptomycetaceae > Streptomyces > Streptomyces sp. WG5. Next base: position 234,170 of record NZ_JBNGGC010000005.1, read on the forward strand.
GTCGAGTTCGGGCATCCGGTGGCGCAGCCGGGCACGGTAGGAAGGAGCCTGCGGGTCCTGCTCGGCCTGACGCATCCACCGGGCCAGGGTGCGGGGCTGGTGGAACGAGAAGACGCGCCGGGTGCGTGAGTCCGGGTCGAGGGCGTTGCGGAACCGGGTTTCGCCGCCGTCCGAGACGTAGCGGAACGGCAGCGGTGTCCGCCAGGCGATCAGGCGCTGCTGCGCGTCGGTGGGGTGGTCCGCGTACCGGTCGGCCTGGGCCTGTGCGGCGGTCAGATCGGCGCCCTCCCGCTTGGCCTCGATCACCCCGACGAGCTTGTGCTCCACGTACAGGGCGTAGTCGGCCCGGCCCTTCGCGGTGGTCACCTCGCGGACCGCCACGCCATTGCCGCGACGGTCGCCCCGCACATGGAGGTTGAGGTCGGCGCCCCCGTCCTGGACGCTCCAGCCGGCCTCGGTGAGCATCTCGTCCAGGCGCGTGCGCACCTGTGCCTCGGTGAGGGGTTCGCGGGCGGCCTGCTCGGCGTTGTCCAGCAGCCGGGCGCGTTCGGCCACGGCCTCCGAGGCGGCGGCCGGGCTGGTGGCCCGCGCCCGCAGCAGACGGTTGTCGTCGGCGGACTGCGCCTGCTGGAGTGAGGCGAGCTGGTCGCGCATCGCCTCGACCTGGCGGGCCAGTTCCTCGCGCTCGGCGGTGGCGGCGGCCAGCTCCCGCTCCGCGGCCACCCGCGCGGCCTGCTCCGCCTGGGCCTGTGTGACCTTGCCCTCGTAGGTGAGGCGGGCCTCTTCCAGGGCGCGGCGTGCCTGCTCGACCTGAGTGCGCAGGTCCTTGTTCTCGGCAGCCGGAGTACGCGCCGGGTCCGGAGGGACGAAGGCCTTCTGCTCCCGGGAGGCGGTGAGCAGCCTGTGGTACCAGGCCCCGAGACGGTGGCAGGTGTGCAGCGCCCGGAACGCGTCGTCGGGACTGTCGTGGCCCTCGTGGTTGGCCTTGTTCCCGAGTATGCGGACCTCGTGGAACGCCGCCTTCACGTTGCCGTGGAGATAACCCTCGCGGTCCAGTGCCTCCAGGCGCTCGGCCTGCTTGCCGCCGGAGTACGGGACACGGCCCCGCAGGACGAGGTCGGAGGCGAGGGCCTCGCCGAACTGGCGGGACTTGATGAGCGAGGTGTTCGGGTCGGTGAAGACGTGTGCCTCGGCGGCGGTGCCGTAGGCGACGAGCAGCGGCAGATGGTCGTACAGGAAGCCGAAGTTGCGTGAAGTCCGGGCGAGTTCGGCAAGCCCGGGATCCGGCGTGTGCGCCGCGCCACCTGCGCTCATCGGGTGAGTACGCTCTCTCTGCCGTAGCCGCGTGCACCGAGGCCGCCTCTGGTCGGTTGGGTGCCCTGAGGATCATTGAGCCTAGCGGCCGTCGACGCACACGGCCATGACTTTCCTCGCAGGCACCCGCGCTGCTTCATTCACCGACGACGGTGTGGGCGCGCACAGTTGAGTGGTCGTCGGTCCCCGCCGGTGACCTGCCGTCCGCTTCCGCTGTCCACCGGTCATGAGACGGGCGGGACCACGTCGACGGGCGGGCTCCCGGGCCGGGTGGGCCCGGAGCACCGCCCCGCTCGTTCGTCACGAAGTGACGGTCACGCCTCCCGCGAGCCGTCGTACATCTCCTCGATCAGGTGCTTGTACTCCCGCTCCACCACCGGCCGCTTGAGCTTCAGGCTCGGTGTGATCTCCCCGTGCTCGACGTCGAGGTCGCGGGGCAGTAGGCGGAACTTCTTGATGGTCTGCCAGCGCTGGAGGCCCTCGTTGAGCTGCTTGACGTAGCCGTCGATCATCTCCACGGTCGCGGGCGCCGCGACGATCTCCGCGTACGGCCTGTCCTCCAGGCCGTTCTCGTTCGCCCACTGCGTGATCGCGATCTCGTCGAGGGCGATGAGGGCGGTGCAGAAGTTCCGGTCGGCGCCGTGCACCAGGATGTTGGAGACGTAGGGGCAGACCGCCTTGAACCGGCCCTCGACCTCGGCGGGCGCGATGTACTTGCCGCCCGAGGTCTTGATCAGGTCCTTCTTGCGGTCGGTGATGCGCAGGTAGCCGTCGGCCGAGAGCTCACCGATGTCCCCGGTGTGGAACCAGCCGTCCGGCTCCAGGACCTCGGCGGTCTTCTCGGGCAGCTTGTGGTAGCCCTCCATGATGCCGGGGCCGCGCAGCAGGATCTCGCCGTCGTCCGCGATGCGCACCTCGGTGCCGGGCAGCGGCTTGCCGACCGTGCCGGTGCGGTAGGCCTCGCCGGGGTTGACGAAGGACGCGGCGGAGGACTCGGTGAGGCCGTAGCCCTCCAGGATGTGGATGCCGGCGCCGGAGAAGAAGTAGCCGATCTCGGGTGCGAGGGCCGCCGAGCCGGAGACGCAGGCGCGCAGGCGGCCGCCGAAGGCCTCGCGGATCTTGGCGTAGACGAGCTTGTCGGCGATGCCGTGCTTGGCGGACAGGCCGAAGGGAGCGCTCGCGGTACCGGTGCGCTTGAAGTTGTCCTGGGTGACCTTGGCGTACTCACGGGCGACGCCGGCGGCCCACTGGAAGATCTTGTACTTGGCTCCGCCGCCCGCCCGTGCCTTGGCGGCGACGCCGTTGTAGACCTTCTCGAAGATGCGCGGCACGGCCGCCATGTAGGTCGGCCGGACGACCGGCAGGTTCTCGATGATCTTGTCGACGCGGCCGTCGACGGCGGTGACGTGACCGGCCTCGATCTGGCCGGAGGTCAGCACCTTGCCGAAGACGTGCGCGAGCGGCAGCCACAGGTACTGCACGTCGTCGCCGGTGACCAGGCCGGTCGCGGCGATCGCCTTCGCCATGTAGGACCAGCAGTCGTGCGGGAGGCGGACACCCTTGGGCCGGCCGGTGGTGCCGGAGGTGTAGATGAGGGTGGCGAGCTGGTCCTTGGTGAGCGCGCCGACCCGCTCCTTGATCAGCTCCGGTTCCTTCTCCAGACGGGCCGCGCCGAGGGCCTCCAGCGCGCCCAGGGTGAGCACCCAGTCCTCGGAGGTGTCGGCGCCGGTCGCGTCGATCACCACGACGTGGGTGAGGTCGGGCAGCTCCGCCTTCTTCTCCTTGGCCTTGGCCAGCTGCGCGGCGTCCTCCGCGATGAGCACCCGGCTCCCGGAGTCGGAGAGGATGTACGCGGACTCGTCGGCGTTGGTCTGCGGGTAGACCGTGGTCGTCGCCGCGCCCGCGCACATGATGCCGAGGTCGGCGAGGATCCACTCCAGCCGCGTGGCGGAGGCGAGTGCCACGCGCTGCTGCGGCCGGACGTCCAGCTCGATCAGCCCGGCCGCGATCGCGTAGACCCGCTCGGCCGCCTGGGCCCAGGTCAGCGACTTCCAGTCGTCCGGGCCCTCGCCCGAGGCCGACGGCACCGGGTAGCGGTACGCCTCGGCGTCCGGCGTGGCCGTCACCCGTTCCAGGAAGAGTCCCGCCACGGAGGGCGGACGGTTCTCGATCAGTGTCTGTGTGTCGCTCACGACATCCTCCGTGGGCCCGCGACGCTGCGGCCTGCTCGATACGGCCGGCTCGGATGCGGCTGGTTCAGGTGTGACCGGTTCAGGTGTGTCTGGTTCGCTCTCGGGCGGTTCTTCAGGCGTTGTTTAACTCGCGAGTAACTAACGGGCAGGCATCAGCGTAAAGGGCGACCGGCCCGTGCGTAAGTCTCCGCGCCCTGTCACTTCGTACGAAGGCCACCCGTGACATGCGAAGGGGCCCGTCGCGCTTTCGCACGACGAGCCCCTTCGTGTCCGTTTCGCCCGGGCGGGCGGGACGCGCCGCGGGACGGTCGCTGCTACTTCTTGCCCTTGCCCGACCCCGCGTTGTCATCACTGGACAGGACCGCGATGAAGGCCTCCTGCGGGACCTCCACGGAACCCACCATCTTCATCCGCTTCTTGCCCTCCTTCTGCTTCTCCAGCAGCTTCCGCTTACGCGAGATGTCACCGCCGTAGCACTTGGCGAGGACGTCCTTGCGGATGGCGCGGATGGTCTCGCGGGCGATCACCCGGGAGCCGATGGCGGCCTGGATGGGCACCTCGAAGGCCTGGCGCGGGATGAGCTCGCGCAGCTTGGCGACGAGCCGCACCCCGTACGCGTACGCCGCGTCCTTGTGGGTGATCGCCGAGAAGGCGTCCACCTTGTCGCCGTGCAGCAGGATGTCGACCTTGACCAGGCTGGACGTCTGCTCGCCGGTGGGCTCGTAGTCCAGCGAGGCGTAGCCGCGCGTCTTCGACTTCAGCTGGTCGAAGAAGTCGAAGACGATCTCGGCGAGCGGGAGCGTGTAGCGGATCTCCACCCGGTCCTCGGAGAGGTAGTCCATGCCGAGCAGGGTGCCGCGCCGGGTCTGGCACAGCTCCATGATCGCGCCGATGAACTCGGTCGGCGCGAGGATCGTGGCGCGCACGACCGGCTCGTAGACCTCGTTGATCTTCCCCTCGGGGAACTCGCTCGGGTTGGTGACGGTGTGCTCGACGCCGTCCTCCATGATCACGCGGTAGACCACGTTGGGCGCGGTGGCGATCAGGTCGAGGCCGAACTCGCGCTCCAGCCGCTCGCGGATCACGTCGAGGTGCAGCAGGCCCAGGAAGCCGACGCGGAAGCCGAAGCCGAGGGCCGCGGAGGTCTCCGGCTCGTAGACCAGGGCGGCGTCGTTGAGCAGGAGCTTGTCCAGCGCGTCGCGCAGCAGGGGGTAGTCCGAGCCGTCCAGCGGATACAGGCCGGAGAAGACCATGGGCCTGGGGTCCTTGTAGCCGCCGAGCGCCTCCTCGGCGCCCTTGTGCATGCTGGTGACGGTGTCACCGACCTTGGACTGGCGGACGTCCTTCACACCGGTGATCAGATACCCCACCTCGCCGACGCCGAGGCCGTCGGCGGAGAGCATCTCCGGCGAGTTGGTGCCGATCTCCAGCAGCTCGTGCGTGGCGCCGGTGGACATCATCCGGATCCGCTCGCGCTTGTTGAGCTGGCCGTCGATGACACGGACGTACGTCACGACACCCCGGTAGGAGTCGTAGACGGAGTCGAAGATCATCGCGCGGGCGGGGGCGTCCTTGACGCCGACCGGGGCCGGGACCTCCGCGACGACCTTGTCCAGCAGCGCCTCGACCCCGAGGCCGGTCTTGGCGGAGACCTTGAGCACGTCGGCGGGGTCGCAGCCGATCAGGTTGGCGAGTTCCTCGGCGAACTTCTCGGGCTGCGCGGCCGGCAGGTCGATCTTGTTCAGCACGGGGATGATCGTGAGGTCGTTCTCCATCGCCAGGTAGAGGTTGGCGAGGGTCTGGGCCTCGATGCCCTGGGCGGCGTCGACGAGGAGGATGGTGCCCTCGCACGCGGCCAGCGACCGCGAGACCTCGTAGGTGAAGTCGACGTGCCCCGGCGTGTCGATCATGTTGAGGATGTGCGTGCTGCTCTTGTCGTGGGTGGGGGCCCACGGCAATCGCACCGCCTGGGACTTGATCGTGATGCCGCGCTCGCGCTCGATGTCCATGCGGTCGAGGTACTGGGCGCGCATCTGCCGCTGCTCCACCACACCGGTCAGCTGGAGCATCCGGTCGGCGAGCGTGGACTTGCCGTGGTCGATGTGCGCGATGATGCAGAAGTTGCGGATCAGCGCCGGGTCGGTACGGCTCGGCTCGGGCACATGGCTGGGGATCGCGGGCACGCAGGGTCCTGATTCTTGAGGCGTCCGCAGTGTCTGCGGTCTCGGGTCGGATCGATACGTAGCTTCCATCGTCCCACGGGTGGGGAGCTGGGATGGGTCTGGGACGGGTCGAGGTCGGGAGGAGGCCTGATCCAGGCCGGGGCGGGACCGGGATTGGGCTGCTCGACGGGCCGCTGGTAGTGTGGGTGGCTGTGTCTCTTGCCCTCTCAGCACGAGGCGCACCTTCAAGAAATCATCGGCACGTGACCCTCGCGGCCCCGTGCCTGAACCTGCAAAGGCTCATTCGTGGCGAACATCAAGTCCCAGATCAAGCGGAACAAGACCAACGAGAAGGCCCGGCTGCGCAACAAGGCCGTCAAGTCCTCTCTGAAGACCGCGATCCGCAAGGCCCGTGAGGCCGCTGCCGCGGGTGACGTCGAGAAGGCCACCGAGTACCAGCGCGTCGCTTCGCGCCAGCTCGACAAGGCCGTCTCCAAGGGCGTCATCCACAAGAACCAGGCCGCCAACAAGAAGTCGGCGCTGGCGACGAAGGTCGGCGCTCTCAAGGGCTGAACCCCTTATCTGGTCTGATCGCCGGAAGGACCCAGAGCGGGCCCTCTCTCATCCGCTCCCGTCCGGCACCCAAGGATCCATGCGCGGCCTGCGTTCGCCACGCGGGCATGGATCCGCCGAGCTTGATCCGAAGGCCCCGGTGGCCGTCCTTCCCCAGGACGGCCACCGGGGCCTTCGGTCTGCCGGGCCTCGGGGCCGACGGGGGCGGGGCTCACCGGGGCCGAGGGGACGGGGCTCACCGGGACGGGCAGGGCGGGCCGAAGCGGGCGGGGCCGACGGGGCGGGCGGGGCGAGGCGGGGCGGGCGGAGCGGGCGGGACGAGGCGGGGCGGGCAGGAAGACCGGAGCCGACGGGCCGACCGGCACGGGCAAGGCAGCCATGGCGAGCGGACCGGCCAAGGCGGGCCGGCTGCCCGAGGCGGGCGAGGCTGAACGGGACGCTGGGGTGGGGCGGGGTGGGGCGGGCTGGGCCGAGTTGGCCGGGCCCGGCCGGGGCTGGCCGGGCCTGGCCAGGGTGACTTACGCCCGGCCTCGCGACCGCGCCGCCCGCGCGATGGTCACCACGGCCTTCTCCAGGGCGTACTCGGGATCCTCCCCGGCGCCCTTCACCCCGGCGTCCGCCTCGGCCACCGCGCGCAGGGCCACGGAGACGCCGTCCGGTGTCCAGCCGCGCATCTGCTGCCGGACGCGGTCGATCTTCCAGGGCGGCATCCCCAGCTCACGCGCGAGGTCGGCGGGGCGTCCACCGCGGGCGGAGGACACCTTGCCGATCGCCCGCACGCCCTGCGCCAGCGCGCTGGTGATCAGCACCGGTGCCACTCCGGTCGCCAGCGACCAGCGCAGCGCCTCCAGTGCCTCCGCCGCGCGTCCCTCGACGGCCCGGTCGGCGACCGTGAAGCTGGAGGCTTCGGCCCGTCCGGTGTAGTACCGCCCGACGACCGCCTCGTCGATCGTCCCCTCGATGTCCGCGGTCAGCTGGGACACCGCCGAGGCCAGCTCCCGCAGGTCGCTGCCGATCGAGTCGACCAGCGCCTGGCACGCCTCGGGGGTCGCCGACCGCCCGGTGGCGCGGAACTCGGCCCGTACGAACGCCAGCCGGTCGGCGGGCTTCGTCATCTTCGGGCAGGCCACCTCGCGCGCGCCCGCCTTGCGGGCGGCGTCCAGCAGGCCCTTGCCCTTCGCGCCGCCCGCGTGCAGCAGCACGAGGGTGATCTCCTCGGCGGGTGCGCCGAGGTAGGCCTTCACGTCCTTGACCGTGTCGGCGGACAGGTCCTGCGCATGGCGTACGACCACGACCTTGCGCTCGGCGAAGAGCGAGGGGCTGGTGAGCTCGGCGAGCGTGCCGGGCTGCAACTGGTCGGGGGGCAGGTCGCGTACGTCCGTGTCGGCGTCGGCGGCCTTCGCGGCGGCCACCACCTCCTGCACGGCACGGTCGAGCAGGAGGTCCTCCTGGCCCACGGCAAGGGTCACCGGGGCGAGAGGGTCGTCATTCGCAGTCTTCCTGGCCATCGCGACAAGCATCGCACGCACCACCGACAGCGAGTGCCGGCCCACGGGACTCCCCCGGCCGCGCCGGCCGGGAGCCAGTGACCTGGTTCGGGGACGCGTTACGGGGGCGTCCGTGGAACGGGTCACTGTGACTGCTCGTCACTGTGGCTGTTCCACGAACGGATCCCTCAGAGAGCCGCGGAAGGTGCGAGGGGGAGATCTTAAGCGGGCAGTTTCGTGTCGACGACGAAGCTGATTTCGATGACCTGGCCGGGCAAGGTCAGTTCCGTGACGCCCAAGACCGTGCTGGCCGGGCGGTGATCGCCGAAGTACCCCAGGTTGCCCTCCGCCGTCGCCGCGGCATTCTGCCGCAGGTCCACCACGTACAGGGTCTGCGAGACGACCTGGTTCCGGGTGGCGCCGTAGTGGTCCAGGATCTTGTCCATGTTGGCGTAGGTCTGCTTGAGCTGGGCGGCGAAGTCGCCCGCGTGGAGGAACTCGCCCGCCTCATCGAACGCGAGCTGTCCGGAGACGTGGATCAGATCGCCGGACTTGATCGCCTGTGAGTAGCCGAAGTCGCTCTCGGCCGGCACGTCGTAGCTGAAGACATCGATGGGAGCCATGGTGTCCGCCCTTCCGGTTCGCTCTCTTGTAGTTACTCGGAAACTGTAGGAGAGTGACGGCTGACCTGGAAGAACGCACTTTTCGGTGACTGAGGAACCTGATGGTGACCAAGCAACTGCTCAAGGGCCTGCCCGAGGACGCTGACCTGCGGCGCGCAGACTCCCTGGCGCGGGAGATCTTCTCGGACGTCGCCAACAAGTGGGCGCTCCTGATCATCGAGGCGCTCGGCGATCGCACCCTGCGCTTCAGCGAACTGCGGAACGAGGTCGAGGGCGTCAGCCACAAGATGCTCACCCAGAACCTGCGCATGCTGGAGCGCAATGGCCTGGTCGACCGGAAGGTGCACCCCACCGTGCCGCCGCGAGTCGAGTACACCCTCACCGAGCCTGGCCGGGCCCTGCGCACCGCGGTCGACGCCATATGCGGCTGGACCCACCAGCACCTCGGCCACATCGAGAGTGCACGCGGCCGTTTCGACGCCTGACGGGCACGCGACGACATCCTGGCGCGACTCCGCGACCCGACGCCGGTGGCCACCACGTGGCCCGCGCTCCGCCGGATCGGGCTGCCGAGCCATCCCGTGCCACAGGTTCAGCAACAGGCATCTCACAGGCGGCGGACCGTCCCACGGACCTGCTGCTGTCTCTCGTGAACATCCACGAGCCCCAAGATCACCAGCTGCTGCCCGAACCGGCGGACGAACGCTCCTGTTCGAAGTGACCGAAGCCGGCTAGGGCTCCTCCCGCCAGCCCTCCCACTCCCCGGCGAACTCGTCGAGCTCGCCGGGGTCCAGCCGCTCCCGCTCGTCACGCAGGACGACGAGCCACTGGGCGTCCTCGGCGTCGTCCTCACCGGCCAGGGCGTCCCGGACGATCCGGGGCTCCTCGTCGACCCCGAACCGCTCCCCGAGCGCCTGGGCCGCCTCCTCCGCGGCATCGCGGTCGGGCAGCACCAGCACATGTCTCACATCGCTCACGGGTGCCATTGTCCGACATCACGCGGCGGCCGGGCCGTCGGGCGGGGCTGCGGGCGCCCGCTCGCCCCAGGGCAGGATCCGGTTCAGCCCTTGGGCACGATCTGCACGTCGAGGTCGATCCTGATGCTGGGTCCGACCACGGCGATGCCGCGCGCCAGCATCGTCTGCCAGCTCACCGTGAAGTCGTCGCGGTGCAGCTCGGTGGTGGCACGGCAGGCCGCCCGCACTTCGCCCTCCATCCCGTTGCCGAGGCCGAGGTACTCGGCGTCCAGGGTGACGGTGCGCGTCACGCCGTGCAGGGACAGCGCCCCCGAGACGGCCCACCGGTTGCCGCCCCGGTGCGTGAACCGGTCGCTGTAGAACTCCAGGGTCGGATACCGCTGGACGTCCAGGAAGTCCCCCGACCGCAGGTGGTCGTCGCGCATCTTCACGTTGGTGTCGATGGACGCCGCGTCGATGACCACGTGCATCGCCGACTGCTCCATGTCGTCGGCGATCCGCACCGCGCCCGCGAACGAGTTGAACCGGCCGTGGATCCGGGCCAGCCCGATGTGCCGGGCGGTGAACGCGATCGACGAGTGCGCCGGCTCGATCTCCCAGTCGCCCGGCGCGGGCAGCTCCGGGGGCTGGGCCACCTGCAGGGTCACGTCGCCGAGCGAGGCCAGCGCGTCCTCGGTGACGGTCGCCGACGCCCGGTACGGCGTGTAGCCCTCGGCGGACACCGCGAGCCTGTACTCCCCCGCGGGCACCGTCGCCACGAACGAACCGAAGGGGTCCGTCCCACCGCTGACCACCTTGCGCCCCATGGTGTCGCTGACCGCGAACTCCGCGTTGGTCACCGGCTCGTTGACGGGATCGAGGACCCGGCAACTCAGCACCCCGGCGTTCGGCGGGGTCCGCACCGCCGCCAGGGGACCCGTCCGTTGCATCCGCTTCGTTCGGCTTCCCAGCCAACGGCCGATCATCTACGACATCCTCTGCACGGTGAGAAATTGTTGACGAAGTAACATTCGATCACCGATGAGGCTTTCGAGGCAACACGGGGTCACATCGCGGGAAACCGGCGCATGTGCCGGGAGTACTCACGAGTAGCCCTTCTGTGGCCCCGAATAGGCCGCCCCGGCCGGCAGGCGCACAGCCGCCGCGGGGTCACCTCGCGACGGGTGACGGGCGGCGGGCGGTGGGCGGCGGGCGCCGGGTCGCGTTGCGGGCGGCACCGGTCGCCTCACAACCGGCGCACGGCCGGCACCCGGTCGAGGGCGATGCCGAAGCGGTCCCGGTACGCCGCGAGCACCTCCTCGTCCGTGTCCAGCTCACGCTCCTCCCGTCCGCCGTCGGCCGCCGTGGTCATGAGCCTGCGGCCGCTGAGTGTGACCCTCCCTCCGTCTTCCGTGACCCGCGAGCAGACCGGCGACTGGAGGAAGTGCGACTGCGGCGAGGTGCTGTGCCACCACGCGCCGGACACGAAGTCGCCGAGCACCCGCGGGCGCAGCTCCACCCGGTACACGGGCTTCCCGTCCCGCAGCACGTCCAGGTCGGCGTCCCGCGCGGAGTCGTGCCCGCCGCGCACCCCGGCCTCGTCCGGGCCCGCCTCGACGACCTGGAACGTGCCGCCGGGGTCCTCCTGCTCACCCCGCTCCCCGAACGCCAGGGGACCGTGGCTGTGCGCCCCGAACCCGACGTCCGCCAGCCAGTCGCCCCCGTCCACGGTCCGTACCCGCAGTGCCAGGTGGTCGTAGGGGATCCCGAGCCGGCCCCCGTCCCCGTACACCCGCGCCGCCAGCAGGGTGACCTCGTACCCGAGCGCCGCGAGCAACGCGCCGAAGAGGCCGTTGAGTTCGTAGCAGAACCCGCCCCTGTGCGCGCCCACCACCTTGTCCAGCAGCCGCTCCTCCTCCAGCGCGATCTCCTCTCCCAGATGGACGGACAGGTTCTCGAAGGGCACGCTGCGCAGATGACGCAGGTGCAGCTCACGCAGGGCCTCGACGGTGGGCCACGCCGCGTACTCGGCTCCGAGGCGGGCGAGGTAGGCATCGACCTGGGCTTGATCCATGCCCTCAGTCTCCCGCCACCCGCAACGCCCTGCCCGTACCGGTGACCGCCAGGGCCCCGTCCCGGTCCGTCCGCAGCACCATCGCCCCCTGGGCCCGCAGCGTCTCGACCGTGCCGGGAGCCGGGTGGCCGTAGGTGTTGTCCTCCCCGCAGCTGATGAGTGCCAGCCGTGGGGCCACCTTCCGTATGAGGTCAGGGTCCTGGTGGGCGGAGCCGTGATGGGCCACTTTCAGCACGTCGACCCCTTCCAGTACCGCTGCCGCCGGTGATCTCGCCAGCTCCTGCTGCGCCGGGGGTTCCAGGTCGCCGAGGAGCAGCAGACGCAGGCCCGCCGTCCGCACCAGGAGGGTGACGCTGGCGTCGTTGGGGCTTTCCGTGGTCGTCGGAGAGCCCGGCACCGTGGTCGCCGGTGGGCTCGGTGGTGGCCACACCACCTGCCAGGACAGCGGGCCGGACCGCCGCTGCTCCCCGGCGGCGGCGTGCCGCAGGGGGATCCGCCGTGCCGCAGCCTGTCTGCGGACGGACTCGGCCTGGTCCGCGGGCTCCTGGAGTGCGGTCGTCTCGATCGCGCCCACCGAACGCCCCCGCAACACCCCGGGCAGGCCCGCCACATGGTCCGCGTGGAAGTGGGTCAGCACCACGAGCGGGACGCGGGTGATGCCGAGCGAACGCAGACACCGGTCGACCAGCGCGGGGTCGGGCCCGGCGTCCACCACCACGCCCGCACCCTCACCCGCCGCGAGCACCATGGCGTCTCCCTGTCCCACATCGCACATCACCATCCGCCAGCCCGGCGGAGGCCACCCGGTGATCACCCGGGCCAGTGGCGGCGGCCGCACCACCACCAGGACGAGCAGCACCGCGCAGACACCGCACCACCAGGGATGTCTCAGCAACCGCCGGCCGACGATCAGCACACCCACCGTGACAAGGGCGAGCAGCGCCGCCCCGGCCCAGTCGCCCGGCCAGTCCACGCCCGCGCCGGGCAGCGCGGCCCCGGTGCGGGCGATCCCCGCGATCCACTCGGCCGGCCAGCCTCCGCACCAGGCCAGCCCCTCGGCCACCGGCATCGCCACCGGTGCCGTCGCCAGCGCCGCGAAGCCGAGCACCGTGGCCGGGGCGACCGCGAACTCGGTGAGCAGGTTGCACGGCACCCCCACCAGGCTCACCCGCGCCGACAGCACGGCGACGACCGGCGCACACAGGGCCTGCGCCGCGCCCGCGGCGGCCAGCGCCTCGGCGAGCCGAGGCGGAACCCGGCGCCGGCGCAACGCCAGGCTCCACCCCGGGGCGAGCGTGAGCAGCGCCCCGGTGGCCAGCACGGAGAGCAGGAAGCCGTAACTACGGGCCAGCCACGGGTCGTACAGCACCAGCAGCAGTACGGCCGTCGCCAGCGCGGGGAGCAGCGACCTGCGGCGTCCGGTGGCCAGGGCCAGCAGGGCTACGGACCCGCAGGCGGCGGCCCGCAGCACGCTGGGGTCGGGCCGGCACACGACGACGAAGCCGAGTGCGAGCACGCCGCCCAGCAGCGCGGTCGTCCGCAGGGAGAGGCCGAGTCGGGGCGCCAGACCCCGGCGCTCGCTGCGCTGGGCCAGTCCGGGCGGTCCGAGCAGCAGGGCGAGCACGATCGTGAAGTTGGCACCGGACACCGCCAGCGTGTGCGCGAGATCGGTTTCCTTGAAAGCCTCCTCCAGCTCCGGCGTGATACGCGAGGTGTCCCCGACGACCAGTCCCGGCAGCAGCGCCCGCGCGTCCGCCGGCAGACCGTCGGTGGCCTCCCGCAACCCGGCCCGCAGCCGCCCCGCCAGCCGCTGCGCCCCCGACGCCTCGGCCACCACCTCCGGCCCCTCCCGGCCGTCCACCCGCAGCACGGCGGCGACACGGTCCCCGGTCGCCCTCGGGGGCGCCGTCCGGGCGGTGACACGGAGCCGCGCGGTCGGCAGCAGTCCCAGCCAGCGCGCGGTCCCGGGCCCGGCACGGGTGAGCTGCGAGCCCTCCGGGTCGTCCAGGCCGCGCGGGTCGCCCGCGGAAGCGGGTCCCGGTGTCTCCTCGCCGTCCCCCGCGTCGATGAGCATCAGCACCGGCGTCCGGGTCATCACCTCCCTGCCCGCGGCCTCCGTCACCCGCCGCACGTCGGCCTCGATCACTACGGTGGGCGGCACGGCACGGTTTCCCCGGATGCGGGGCCGGGTGAGGCGGGGGTCGGCGGTGACCTCCACCTCGGCGGTGACGGTGGCGTACTGCCGCGCCAGCGCCGGCACGGGTCCACGGCGCAGGTCCGCGCCGTGCAGCGCGGCCGAGACGGCGGACGCGGCGACGCAGAGGAGCAGCGCGGCGACCGACGCGTGACGCCGTCCGCGCGTCGCGCGCCGCCTCCGCGCCCTCGGCAGCAGTACTCCGGCCAGGATCAGCCCGGCGGTGGCGACTCCCACGGCCCACCCTGGCGGCGCGTCCAGCATCAGCGCCGCCGTCGCCCAGGCTGCGAGCGCCGGCGGGACCAACCGCAGGTCCGTAGGCCCCTCCTGCCGGGGATGGGCCGCGCCGAGCCGGTGCCCGGAAGCGGCGTGCACGGCCGCGCGCGGGGACACCGTCCGATCGTGGGGCTCCCCCGGCCGGCTCGGCCGACCCGTGTCCGGGCTCAGGTCTGGGCTCATGGCCGGGCTCAGGTCTGGACTCATGGCCGCACGAGATTCCGCAGGTCGGCGAAGCGGCGCTCACCGATGCCGTTGACCTCGCGCAACTCGTCCACCGAGCGGAAACCGCCGTGCTGGGTGCGGTAGTCGATGATGTGCCGGGCCAGCACGGGACCGACGCCCGGCAGGGTGTCGAGCTGATCGGCGGTCGCCGTGTTGAGGGAGACCGGCCCCGCGGGTGCCCCTCCCGCCGCCGGACCACCCGGCCCGCCCGGAGCTGTGCCGCCCGGGTCGGACCCCGTGACCGGCGCGGGGGCACCGACGATCACCTGCTCTCCGTCCACCAGGAAGCGTGCCTGGTTCAGCCCGTCGGTCCTGGTGCCGGACCGCACGCCTCCGGCGGCACGCAGGGCGTCCGCCACGCGTGAGCCCGCCGGAAGGCGGTGGATCCCGGGCTTGCGGACCTTGCCGCCGACATCCACCACGATCTCGGCCCCGACCGTGGCGGTGGCCGTGCCTGTGCCCGTGGCCGTGCCCTTGCGCGATCCGGGCGCGGAGTCTCCTCCCGCCCTCTCTCCCACTCCCTGCGCGCCGTAGGCCGCCGCTTCCCGCACCACCTCAGGTGCCGCCACGGGGTGGGTGCGGCCGGTCCAGAAGTGCTGCACGGCGAAGACCGCGGCGACGACGAGCAGCACCGTGAGCGCGGCCACACTGCGCCGCTCCAGCCCGCACCGTGTCTGCAGCCACACCGGCATCCGTTCCCGCAGCGCCAGTCCTGCCCGCTCCCGCCAGACCGTCACGGCGGCGTCCGGTGGCGTCCCTTCTTCCCACGCCGCCCGCTCCGTCCTCCGCGACGGCGGCCCCTTCCCCGATCCGCCCCGCCGACCGGCGTGTTCGGCGTGTTCGGTGCGTTCGGTGCGTTCGGTGCGCCCGGCGGGTTCGGTGCGCCCGGCAGGTTCGGCGTGTACGACGTGCCCGACACGTTCGGCACGCTCGGCGTGTCCGGCAGGTTCGGCATGCTCGGCAGGTTCGGTGTGTTCGGCCCGTTCGGCCCGTTCGGCCCGTTCGGCGAAGAGTGCCGCCGCCCGCCGCCGGAGTTCCTCCTCAGGTGCGTGACGGCGCCCGTGCCGTGCCCTGCCGATGGAGCGGGAAGGGGACGAGTGGCGCCGGCGGAGCCGGCCGTCGGAAGCCGGTGCGCGGCCCGGACCGCTGGTCGCGGTCGCTGTGCGTGAGCGTGATCGAAGAGCCATGCGACGAGGATCGGACACCTCGCCACCACTGCGATGATCATGCTCAATTCCCGGGGACTACCGACGGGTTGTGGACAACTCCGGTACCCCACTCGGGTGATGCAACGAGTCCCCCCTCCACGTCGACGAGACCCGCACGGCCTCTCGCCACCCCCTCACCGCGACGAGACAACGACCCCGAGCAGTCCGGGCCCCGTGTGCGCCCCGATCACCGCGCCGACCTCGCTCACATGGAGGTCGGACAGCCCGGGCACCCGGTCCCGCAGGCGGTCCGCCAGAGCCGACGCCCGGTCCGGGGCGGCGAGATGGTGGACGGCGATGTCGACGGGTGCACTGCCCGCCCGGTCGGCGACGATCTCCTCCAGCCGGGCGATGGCCCTGGACGCCGTCCGGACCTTCTCCAAGGGCTCGATCCTGCCTCCGTCCAGTTGCAGCAGTGGTTTCACGGCAAGCGCGGAACCGAACAGCGCCTGGGCCGCCCCGATCCGGCCGCCGCGGCGCAGATAGTCGAGGGTGTCGACGTAGAAGTAGGCGGAGGTGCCCGCGGCCCGCTTCTCGGCGGCCGTGACGGCCTCGTCCACCGTGCCGCCCGCCTCCGCCGACTCGGCCGCGGCGAGCGCGCAGAATCCGAGGGCCATCGCGATCATCCCGGTGTCCACGACGCGCACGGGGATTGCCGCCTCGCGCGCGGCGACGACGGCCGCGTCGTGCGTGCCGGAGAGCTCGGCGGAGAGGTGCAGGGAGATGATGCCTTCGGCGCCGGACTCGGCGATCCTGCGGTAGGTCTCGGCGAAGAGTTCGGGGCTGGGGCGGGAGGTGGTGACCGGCCGCCGCTTCTGCAGGGCCTGGGCCAGCGAACGGGTCGAGATCTCGGTGCCCTCTTCCAGGGCCCGGTCGCCCAGGACGACGGTCAGGGGTACCGCGGTGATGCCGTGCCGCTCCATCGTCCGGGCCGGGAGGTAGGCCGTTGAATCCGTGACGATAGCGACATGGCGGGACATGAGCTGGAGGCTACCTGGCGCAGCGCTCGTACGGCAGCCCGGCCTCGTCGACCGGCGTTCACAGGGCCGTGATCAGGTCGTGTTCTCCGGACGGGCCTTCTTCTGCCAGGGATAGACGGGGCGCGGGGCGGGCGGGGTGATGGCGGGCCTCGCGGGCTCCGCCGCCGGCTCCTGCCGCGGGGTCGGTGAGGTCGGCGACGCCTGCGGGGTCTCCGGCCGGCTCTGCCGGGCGCTGGGGGCGTCGGCGGCGGGAGCCTCGGGCCAGGGCGGCGGCGCGGCGGTGGGACCCGTCTCCGTCTCCATCCAGTGCCGCAGGGCGCCGGCCTCGACGTCGATCTGTGCGCTCAACGAGTCGAGGTCGTCGTCCGCGAAGCGGCGGGCCCGGTCCCGGGCCGCCCAGCGCAGGGCCTCCGCCGACCGGGTGATCCGCTCGGTGCGCTCGCGCAGCGCGGGAAGGAGCCCGCCGAGCGTGACGCGGTCCGGGTCCGACTCCAGCCGCCTGAGCTCGGCGTCGAGTTCGAATCCGTGCGCGCTGAGCCGATCGAAGAGGGCGAGGGATTCCTTGAGGGACTCGTCCTCGGCCACGCCCGCGTGCAGCGCGTCCTGGGTGGCCCGCATCGACGTGCGCAGCGTCAGCCGCAGCTGGGCGAGCTCGCCCACCGGCCCGGGCTGGACCAGGGACTTGGCCCGCAGTGTGTGGTCCTCGACCGTGCGGCGGGCCTGGGTGATGCCACGGTCCACGCTGCGCTTGGCGGCACCGACGGCCTTCACCGTGGCGTAGACGCCCAGTACGAGGGCGAGCACGAAGAGCAGGGCGAATACCGTGATCACTGCTTCCACGAAGCTCCTCCTCCGAGCGTCCGGCCCGCACCGGCAGGCCGCGGCGCTCTCCGCGCCGCTCTTCCACGGTAAACGCAGCGGGCAGGCCCAGGGTTCCGATCAGAACCCCGAACCTGCCCGCATTCAACCCTGAACCGGCCCGCACCCGACCCTGAGCCTGCCCTGAGAGGGCCACCCGGACCTTCGGACCCCCGGACCCCGGCCTCAGCCCCAGAAACCACCCGGAGCACCGGACCACCCGGACCACCGGAGCACCAGGCCACCCTGAACACCAGGAGCACCCGGGCCCGCGAAACACCCGGCCCCCACAAGCACTCCCGGGACTCCTGGCCCCCACAAGCACCCCCGGGACTCCTGGCCCCCAGAAGCACCCCCGGGACTTCTGGCCCAAGCACCCCGGGGACTCCTGGCCTCAGAAGCACCCGGAACACCCGGCCCCCCGAAGAGCCCGGTCCAGCCCTCCAGCGGCCCGCCCCCGGAGCTTCCCTCCCGCCTACGCGGGAACGATGTTCACCAGCTTCGGCGCCCGCACGATCACCTTGCGGATCCCGGCCCCGTCCAGCGCGGCCACGACCTTCTCGTCGGCCAGCGCCGCCTTCTCCAGGTCCTCCTCGGAGATGGACGGGGAGACCTCCAGCCGCGCCTTGACCTTGCCCTTGATCTGCACGACGCAGGTCACGGTCTCGTCGACGACGTAGGCCGGGTCGGCGACGGGGAAGTCCTGGTGGACGACCGAGTCCGTGTGCCCCAGCTTGCGCCACAGCTCCTCGGCGACGTGCGGGGCCAGCGGGGCGACCAGCAGCACCAGGCGCTCGGCGACCGTGCGCGGGACCGTGCCCCCCACCTTCGTCAGGTGGTTGTTCAGCTCGGTGACCTTGGCGATGGCGGTGTTGAACCGCATGCCCTCCAGGTCCTGCCGCACGCCGTCGATGGCCTTGTGCAGGGCGCGCAGGGTGTCCGCGTCGATGTCGGCCTCCGCGACGTCCGCGACCGTCACCTGGCCGGTGTTCTCGTCGACGACGTTGCGCCACAGCCGCTGCAGCAGCCGGAACTGGCCCACCACCGCGCGCGTGTCCCACGGCCGGGAGACGTCCAGCGGACCCATCGCCATCTCGTACAGGCGCAGGGTGTCGGCACCGTACTCGGCGCAGATCTCGTCGGGGGTGACGGCGTTCTTCAGGGACTTGCCCATCTTGCCCAGCAGCCGGGAGACCTTCTCGCCCTGGTAGTAGTAGGCGCCGTCGCGCTCCTCCACCTCGGCGGCCGGCACGGCGATGCCGCGGCTGTCGCG
This sequence comes from Streptomyces sp. WG5, assembly GCF_049974565.1. NCBI lineage: Bacteria > Bacillati > Actinomycetota > Actinomycetes > Kitasatosporales > Streptomycetaceae > Streptomyces > Streptomyces sp. WG5. The sequence continues at coordinate 252,565 of NZ_JBNGGC010000005.1, forward strand.
GTAGACGTAGGCCTGGATCATGCCCTGGTTGAACAGCTTGTGGAACGGCTCGGCCGAGGAGACGTGCCCCAGGTCGAACAGGACCTTGGACCAGAAGCGCGCGTACAGCAGGTGCAGCACGGCGTGCTCGGCGCCGCCGACGTACAGGTCGACGCCGCCGTGCGGCAGGCCCTCGCGCGGGCCCATCCAGTACTGCTCGATCTCCGGGTCGACCAGCCGCTCGCTGTTGTGCGGGTCCAGGTAGCGCAGCTCGTACCAGCAGGAGCCGGCCCAGTTGGGCATGGTGTTGGTCTCGCGCCGGTACGTGCGCGGGCCGCGGCCGTCGCCCAGGTCCAGGGTGACGTTGACCCAGTCCTCGTTGCGGGACAGCGGGGTCTCGGGCTCGGTGTCGGCGTCGTCCGGGTCGAAGGTGCGCGGGGAGTAGTCCTCGACCTCGGGCAGTTCCAGCGGCAGCATCGACTCGGGCAGGGCGTGCGCGACGCCGTCCTCGTCGTAGACGATCGGGAAGGGCTCGCCCCAGTAGCGCTGGCGGCTGAACAGCCAGTCGCGCAGCCGGAAGTTGACGGTGCCCTCTCCGGCGCCGGTGCGCTCCAGCCACTCGGTGATGCGCTCCTTGGCCTCGACGACGGGCAGGCCGTCCAGGCTGATCTCGTCGTTGGACGAGTTCATGATCTTCGCGTCGTACGACCCGAAGGCGTCCTCCCACGTGGCCGGGTCGGTGCCCCGGCCGTCGGTCGGCTCGACGATGCAGCGGATCGGCAGCTCGAAGGCGCGCGCGAACTCGAAGTCGCGCTGGTCGCCCGCCGGGACGGCCATGATCGCGCCGGTGCCGTAGCCCATCAGGACGTAGTCGGCGATGAAGACGGGGACCTGCTCGCCGTTGACCGGGTTGGTCGCGTAGGCGCCGATGAAGACGCCGGTCTTGTCCTTGGCCTCGGCCTGCCGCTCGACGTCGGACTTGGACGCGGCCTGCGCGCGGTACGCGGCGACGGCCTCGGTCGGGGTCGCGTGACCGCCGGTCCACACGTCGTGCGTGCCCTCGGGCCAGGCGGCCGGGGTGAACTTCTCGACCAGCGGGTGCTCGGGCGCCAGCACCATGTAGGTCGCGCCGAACAGGGTGTCCTGGCGGGTGGTGAAGACGGTGATGTTCTCGCCGTCGACGGGGAAGTCGACGCGGGCGCCCTCGGAGCGGCCGATCCAGTTGCGCTGCTGCAGCTTGATGGCCTCGGGCCAGTCCAGCTCGTCCAGGTCGTCCAGCAGCCGGTCGGCGTAGGCGGTGATGCGCATGTTCCACTGGCGCAGCTTGGACTTGAAGACGGGGAAGTTGCCGCGCTCGGAGCGGCCGTCGGCGGTGACCTCCTCGTTGGCCAGTACGGTGCCCAGGCCGGGGCACCAGTTGACGGGCGCGTCGGAGGCGTAGGCCAGGCGGAACCCGCCCAGCACGTCGGCGCGCTCGGCGTCGCTCAGCGCGCTCCACGCGCGCCCGGGGTGGCCCGGGACCGCCCGCTCACCCGACTCGAACTGGGCGACCAGCTCGGTGATCGGACGTGCCTTGCGCGCCTCCTGGTCGTACCAGGAGTTGAAGACCTGCAGGAAGATCCACTGGGTCCACTTGTAGTACTCCGGGTCGATCGTGGCGAACGACCGGCGCTTGTCGTGGCCCAGGCCCAGCCGGCGCAGCTGGCTCTGCATGTTCTTCATGTTGGCTTCGGTGGACACGCGCGGGTGCGTGCCGGTCTGCACCGCGTACTGCTCGGCGGGCAGGCCGAAGGCGTCGAAGCCCAGGGTGTGCAGGACGTTGTGGCCGGTCATCCGCTGGAAGCGGGCGAAGACGTCGGTGGCGATGTAGCCCAGGGGGTGGCCGACGTGCAGGCCCGCACCGGAGGGGTACGGGAACATGTCCATGATGAACTTCTTGGGCCTGGCGACCAGCTCCGCGTCGCCCGCCAGGTCACCCTTGGGGTTCGGCGCGGCGTACGTCCCCTCGGCGTCCCAGAAGTCCTGCCAGCGTGCCTCGATCTCGGCGGCCATGGCAGCCGTGTAGCGGTGCGGCGCGGCGTCCGCCGTCACGGGGGCGGTCGCCGCGGGGTTCGTCTCGCTCATGATCCTCAAAGCTCCATCGATCGTCTCTGCCAGCGGCTGCGACATTCAAGACCAGCGGCTGCGAATGCCGGGAAATGAAAAATCCCCTCGCACAGGAGGGGACGCCGCGCCGATTCCGGCCACCGGACTACGACCGGGGCCGGGGCTGATCAGCGCGGCTCGCTAAGCAGAAGGCGTACGGCACGCATGGCGTCAGGGTACCGCAGTCGTCGATCCGGTCGCGACGGGCTTCCGGCGGTCCGCGCCTCGCCTCCCCGCCGCGCCTTCCCGCCACGCCTCCCCGCCGAGCCTTCCCGCCGCCCTCACGGCCGGTGATCGTGAACCAGGGCCAATGGTTACTTCGCGTAATGACCACTATGGGGACATCACTACGAGCGCATTGTCATTTGATAACAACGCAATAACTCAAACCTCGTACCCGCGGGTATGGCGCCACTTAGAGTGCGGCAGCGGGACCGCTACCCCGAACCGCTCCGGAGTTGCCCCATGAACCCTGCGCACCCTCCGCACCCTTCCGCCCCTCCCGCCCCTCCCCTGAGCCACCACCCCCTCGGCAGCAGCTCGAGCCCTCCCCGCGCGTCCGTGACGTGGGGAGGCCTGCCGTGGTGACGAACGACAGCACGGCGGACGACACCTTCGCGGAGTTCCTCGACTTCGGCGCCGGCGTCCTCTCCCTCGTCCTCCTCAGCTGCTCGGTGATCTGGGGCCTCGTCGCCCAGGACCGGATCGTCCTCGACGCCCGCCGGCGGATCCTGGCCCAGGCGGTGCACCGGACCACCGCGGTCGGCTCGGTCGTCTTCCTGCTGCTGCACATCGGGGTCAAGCTGGCACGGGAGCACACCACCTGGGTCGCCGCGGTGGTCCCGTTCGGGCTGCTCGCCACGGACGACGAGTCGTTCGGGGGGCGAGGCGTCCTCATCGGCTTCGGCACCCTGGCCAGCATGCTCATGCTCTTCGTGGGCGTCACCGGCGCCCTGCGCAACCGCTTCGCGTCCCCGGCGCCCGCGGCCGCCCGCTGGCGGGCCATGCACATGCTGGCCTACCCGGCGTGGTGCCTGGCGCTGCTGCACGGGCTCTACGCGGGGCGCGCGGCGAAGCCGGTCTTCCTGGTCCTGTACGGCCTGTCCCTGCTCGGCGTCATGGCGGCCCTGGCACTGCGTGCGGCCCCCCGCCCGGTCAAACGCAAGGTCGCCGACCGGATCACGGGCCTGCTGGGGACCGGGGAGCGGCCGGTCCGCGAGGAGCCCGCGGGAAGCCGGGGCCGGGGGACGGACACCGCCGCGCTGCCGGGCTACGAGCGTGCCGGGGCACCGCGAGCGGGCGGGGTCTCCGCACCCCTGTACGCGCCCGCCGAGCGTCTGCCTCCACGGGAGCCGGCGAGCGGGTTCGCGGCGGCCTACCGGGCCGTTTCCGGCCCCTCGGGCGCACACCGGCGGCCACTGACGGCCGACCGGACCGCGTCCGCCCCGCCGCCGGACATGCCGCCCACCGAGGCGATGCCCTTCGCGGACGGCGCCGGAAGCACCTCGGGCAGCTGGCCCGTACCGTCCCCGCCGCCGGTCGGCGAGGCACCCCGGTCGGTCTACGACCCGCTCGACGACACGGGACACACCGTCCCGGTCTACGGCGATACGGACACCTCGGGCCACGGCTCGAGTGACGTGCGCGACACCCGTGAGGCGAACGCGGTCCGCGACACGTACTACCCGGGCGACACATACACCAGCGGTCCCGCCACCGAACCGGTCACCGGTGCCCCGTCGTCGTCCTACGACTTCGACGCACCGGGTTCCGGCGAACCTTGGAACACGCCTTCCGCCGGAGGCCTCAACTGACCCCACTGACTCCTCAAATCCCTCAGCCCCCTCAGCCCCCTCCACCCCCTCTGACCTCCCCGGCCCCTCCGACCCTTCTGATTCCTCTGACCCCCCTGCCTCCTCCCCCAGCCGGCACAAGGAGATTCCTGGCTCACGCCGCCTGCGGGTCAGCAACCCAGCAGCTCTTCCCCGACCAACACCAGCCGGGTCGCAACCAGCCCGGTCCGATCCGGCCCGAGGGCCGGGGCACCTCCGGAGGAACGTGGTGAACGAGGCCCTGCCCGACGTCCCTGAAGTCCGTGTGGTCGGGCTTCCCCAGCTCACGTCGGGCTTCGACCTTGTCGAGCGCCTGGACCTGCCGATGCACCTCAAGGTGCACGGTCCGCTCGAACCGATGGGCGGGGAGCAGATCGCGCAGCTCTCCGAGCGCATCAACCTGAAGGGACGCGGTGGCGCGGGCTTCCCCTTCCACAAGAAGCTGCGCTCGGTCGCCGAAGCCGCGATCAAGCGCGGCGTGCGGCCGGTCGTGGTCGTCAACGGCAGCGAGGACGAGCCCGCCTGCCGCAAGGACACGGTGCTCATCAACCGCGCCCCGCACCTGATCCTGGACGGCGCGCTGCTGTGCGCCGAGGCCATGGGCGCCCGCACCCTCGTCATCGGGGTCACTCGTGAGTCCACGCAGCGCTCCATGGAGGCCGCCCTCGCCGAACGCGGACTGAACAACACACGCCGGTCGGCCCTCCGCGCGCGCGTGCAGCGCAATCCGGTACGGATGGTCACCGGCGCGGCGTCCTCGCTGATCCGCTCCATCGACGGCGGCCCGGCGATCCCGCCCGGCCGCAAGGTCAGCGCGTCCCGCAGCGGCGTGGGCGGCGCGCCGACCCTGCTGTCCAACGCCGAGACGTTCGCCCAGCTGGCGATCGCCGCCCGCATCGGCCCGGAGCGCTACGGCAGCACCGGTCTGTACGACGAGCCGGGCACCGTCATGCTCACCGTGTCCGGGGCGGTGGCCCGCCCCATGGTCGTCGAGGTGCCGACGGGCGTGCCGCTGCGCTACGTCCTCCAGCTGGCCGGCGCCCCGCCGGTGCCGCAGGGCGTGCTGACCGGCGGCTACCACGGCAAGTGGATCGACGCGGCGACCGTCGGCGAGGCGGTCGTCTCCCGCGACTCCCTGCACCGGGTGGGCGGCTCGCTCGGCGCGGGCGCGATCCTGCCGATCGGTCAGGACACGTGTCCGCTGGGCGAGTCGCTGCGGGTGGCGCAGTGGCTGGCGCAGGAGAGCGCGGGCCAGTGCGGCCCCTGCTATCTGGGGCTGCCGGCCGCCGCGCGCGGCCTGGAGGACATCCTGAACGGCGGCGGTCCGGCCGCCCTGGAGGCGGTCAAGCAGGTCGCGAAGAACGTGAAGCGGCGCGGCGCCTGCTCGCACCCGGACGGCTCGGCGATGTTCCTGGAGTCGACCGTCGAGGCGTTCACGGACGATCTCGCCGCCCATGTCCTCGGCAACGGCTGCGGGCGGCCCGTGGAGGGTGTGCTGCCGCTCTTCGAGGGCGGCACGGCGGGCGTCCCGGGCGGCGGTGGGGAGGAGGGCGGGCTCAGCCGCCAGAAGATCCACGTCGACTGGACGCTGTGCCGGGGCCACGGTCTGTGCGCGGACATCCTCCCGGAGGTCTTCCAGCTCGGCGCCGACGGCTTTCCGACCGTCGCGCAGGCCGACGTACCGCGCTTCGCGGAGGCCAAGGCGGTCCGCGCGGTGCGCCGCTGTCCGGCGCTCGCCCTGCGCATCGAGGAGGACGGCCGCGGGCAGGCACCGTCGTCGCGGACCGGCCTGCCGGTCCTGTCGCAGGGCCGCGGCCGCCGGGCACTCGGCCGCTGACACCCGACGCAGCACGGACAAGACAGCAGGAACGAAACAGCAGGAACGAGACAGCACGGGAGGGACAGCACGGGAGAGAGAGTCGGGAGAGGCGCATGAAGAAACCCCCCGGATCGGTGATCCGGGGGGTTTCTCCGTCTTCTTGTGGAGCTAAGGAGAATTGAACTCCTGACCTCCTGCATGCCATGCAGGCGCTCTACCAACTGAGCTATAGCCCCTTGCTGTCCGCCGCCCGGTTTCCCCGGCGGCGACGCCAACATTACACGGTCGACCGGGCACAACACCAAATCGTTTCCACTTTGCCCGTTTTGCCCTCTTGCTCTGCTCTCCTGCGTGGGCCGCCGGGCCGTGGCGCTACGCCGTGACGAACGAATAGAACCGCTTGAGCGTGCAGTGCTCCTCGAGGAGCCGGCCGTAGATCGGCTCGCCTTCGAGTTCGCGGTACGTCTCGATCGGGTCGCCTTTTATGATCAGTGCGCGCGCGCACTCCTCGCACCAGTACTGGTAGTCCGGGTTGACCGGCTCCATGTCCCGCACGATCGGGGTGCCGCTGCCGCACCAGTCGCACTTCCGCCTGTGTGCACCCATCGATCAGCTCCAGCTGTGGCCGCAGGCCGTGCACACGTAGGAGATTCCGCCGTTGTCGCCGAGGACCTGGGCCACGTGCGCGGAACCGCAGGAAGGGCAGCGCAGGCGGGTCGACGTGTCGCGTGTCACCGCTGAGCCGAGGAGGTGACCGACCTCCTCGAGGATGCTCGCAGGCATCGCCACTCCCTCCCGTCGGGTCGCGGTCCCCTTCCGGCCGTTTGATTCTGCCACGACCGGGCCAACACGGTCAGCGACGCCTCAGTACCAGTCCGGACACGGAGTCCCACCGGGGCATACGTCTGTGGGACTCCTGTTGCTCAAGCGGACGGATACGAAAAATCCCGTCCCCCGAAGGGGACGGGATTCGTCCGTGGGCTGTGGAGCTAAGGAGAATTGAACTCCTGACCTCCTGCATGCCATGCAGGCGCTCTACCAACTGAGCTATAGCCCCTGGTGCCACGCGGCTGGGCCACATGGTCTTTCGCTCCGCTCGGCGGGGCGAACAAGAAGAACTTTAGCCTGCGACCTGCCGGAAAGTGAAATCCGGGTCCCGGGCCCGCCGAGCGGGGCTCAGTCGTCGTCGCCGAGCACCGGCTCCGGCAGCGTGCCGGCGTTGTGCTCCAGCAGACGCCAGCCGCGGACGCCTTCGCCCAGGACGGACCAGCAGCAGTTGGTCAGGCCGCCGAGGCTCTCCCAGCTGTGCGGTTCCAGACCGAGCAGGCGGCCGATGGTGGTGCGGATCGTGCCGCCGTGGCTGACCACGACGAGGGTGCCGTCCTCGGAGAGCTTCTCGGCGTGCCTGAGCACCACGGGGGCGGCGCGGTCGGCCACCTCCGTCTCCAGCTCGCCGCCGCCGCGGCGGACCGGCTCGCCGCGCTTCCACGCCGCGTACTCCTCGCCGTGCCGGGCGATGATCTCGTCGTGGGTCAGCCCCTGCCAGACACCCGCGTAGGTTTCCCGCAGGCCCTCCTCCAGGGTCACGTCCAGGCCGGTGAGCGCGGCGAGCTCGGCGGCGGTGTTCGCGGCCCGGCTGAGGTCGGAGGCGACGATCGCGTCCGGCCTCAGGCCGACCAGCAGCCGGGCGGCGCGGCGGGCCTGGGCGACGCCGGTCTCGGTGAGCCCGACGTCCGTGGTGCCCTGGAAGCGGCGCTCCACGTTCCACGAGGTCTGGCCGTGCCGCCAGAGGATGACACGGCGGCCGCGGCCCGGCTGTCCGGCCGTCACCTCGCCGGTGGCGCTCATCGCCAGTCCCCGTCGGTCTCCGTCGCCTCCTCGGCGGCCCGGAGCCGGGCGTGCTCCTCGGCCTTGCCGCGGGTCTCCTTGGCGTCGGCGGGCAGCTCCAGCTCGGGGCAGTCCTTCCACAGCCGCTCCAGGGCGTAGAAGACGCGCTCCTCGCTGTGCTGGACGTGGACGACGATGTCGACGTAGTCGAGCAGGACCCAGCGGGCCTCCCGGTCGCCCTCGCGGCGTACCGGCTTGGTGCCGAGTTCCTTGCTGAGCCGTTCCTCGATCTCGTCGACGATCGACTTGACCTGGCGGTCGTTGGGCGCGGAGGCCAGCAGGAAGGCGTCCGTGATCGACAGCACATCGCTGACGTCGTAGGCGATGATGTCGTGCGCGAGCTTGTCGGCTGCCGCCTGCGCGGCGGTGTTGATGAGTTCGATGGAGCGGTCGGTCGCGGTCACTGCCTGGCTTTCGGGTCGGCGGTCGGTTGACCTCAAGGGTCTCACGACCGCCGACGGCAGCCCACGTGATAACCACCCGCCGCCTACGACGCCGGTTCGTAGTCCTGGCCGAGGACCACCGACACCCTCGCGTTCGCGGAGACCTCGCCCTGGGTGACGGAGGTGGCGGGCAGGCCCAGGGTCTTGGCGACCTGGACGGCGTTCTCCTTGTCGGCGGCCTCGGCGTAGACGACCTTGGACGACGCCTCGGTGCCGGACGCGGTGCCGCCCTCCAGGAAGGTGAAGCCGCCGTTGAGGAGGACGACGCGGGCGGTGCCGGCGCTGTCCTCGACGCCGGTGGCGTTGCGGACGGAGACACTGACGGCCGCGTCCTTGTCGGGGCTCTTGGCGGTACCGCCCAGGACGTCCTTGACGATGCTGTCACCGGCTTCGGCGCCGAGCCTGCCGTCGTCCTGGACGGGCAGCAGCGCGGTCTCGAAGTCGCCGCCCTTGGCGAGGTCGGAGAGCCCGGCGAGGAAGGAGCCGAGGTCCTTCTCGGTCAGCGGCGGGTCGAGGATCAGGCCGAGGGTCTGGATGGTGGTCGTCGCGGCCGCGGGGTCCGAGGACAGCTTGCGCAGCACTCCCTGCATGACCTGCCCGAACCGCCGCAGTTCGGCGTCGGCCGCTTCGCCGGAGCCGCGGTGGGTGGCGTAGGCGACGGCCATCCTGCCGCTGAGGGTCTGCCCCTCGCCCTTGCGTACGAGGGGTGTGGCGCCCTTCTCCTTGGCCTCCGGGTCGGGGACGTCGGTGTCGGTGTCGATCTCGATGTTGCCGACCAGGTCGACGAGGACCTGGAGGTACGGCGTGTCCAGGCGCCAGGTGCCCTCGATGTCGGTGCCGAGGACCGAGTCGAGCGCGGTGCGGGTGGCGTCGGGGCCGGCGTCGTCGACGGACTCCGCGAGCGTGGTGGTGGTGCCGTCGTCGCCGGTCAGGGCGAGGGAGTTGGGCAGCAGCACGGTGGTGCCCCGCTTGGTGGTGGCGTTGTCCACGAGCAGCGCGGTGGAGGTGCCGCCGCCGTTGGTGTCGTGCAGGTGGACGGCGATCACGTCGCGTTTCTGGGCGCCGGCCGCCGTCGTGGCGCCCGTCGTGTCGTCCGAGGAGGACAGTCCGGGGAGCTTTCCGGCGTACCAGAGGTAACCGGCACCGCCGACCGCGACCAGTGCCAGGACGACGGCCAGGGCGACGACACGCGTGCGTGCGCGCCGCCGGGCCTCCTCGCGGCGCTCGGTGCGGTTCTCCGTGAACTTCATCCAGTCGATGACGTCCTCGGAGTCGTCGGTCGGCTCCTCGACGAAGGCGAACTGCTCGGTGCGGTACTCCCGGTCCGCGCCGGGTTCGGCGGTCTCCGCGGGGGCGTCCTCCGCGGGGGCTTCCTCCGCGGGGTCCCCGGGCGGGCCCGCCTGCTGGGGGATGTAGGCGGTCTGCCCGGCGACCCGGGACTGCCCGCCGTCGGCCGCAGCCTGGCCGTAGGGGTCGTACGGGTCGTACTGCGGCGGCGTCGCCCGGCCGCCCTGCGGCCCGCCGGACGTGTAGCCGTCGTAGCCGGTGGGGGCAGTGGCAGCGGCGGGGGCGGCGGGCTGCCGACCGGTGTCGTAGCCGGGGCCGGAGGACTGCCCGCCGGTCTGGTGGCCGGTCCCGGAGTCGTACGGGTCGTAGGGGTCGTAGCCGGGGGCGGGTTGCTGCCCTCCCGCGGCGTACGGGTCGTAGCCCTGGTCGTAGCCGTACGCCTGCTGCCCGTACTGCTGATCCTGCTGTTGCGCGTACTGCTGACCCTGCTGTTGCGCGTACGCGTCGTACGGCTGCTCACCGCCCGGCCGGGCCGGGGCCTGGCCCTGGGCCTGGCGGTACACGGGCCGGCCGTACTCGTCGTATCCGACGAGTTCGTACTGGCCGCCGCCGTCGTCGTACCCCGCGCCGTATCCGTCGTTCACCGGTGCCCCCTTCCGACTCACTCGCCGCGGTACAGCTCGCGCTTGTCGATGTAGCGCACGACTCCGTCGGGCACCAGGTACCAGACGGGGTCGCCCTGGGCGACTCTCGCACGGCAGTCCGTGGAGGAGATGGCGAGGGCGGGGACCTCGACGAGCGAGACGCCGCCCTTGGGGAGTCCGTCGTCGGTCAGGTGGTGGCCCGGCCGGGTGACGCCGATGAAGTGCGCGAGGGAGAACAGCTCCTCGCTGTCGCGCCAGGTGAGGATCTGGGCGAGGGCGTCGGCGCCGGTGATGAAGAACAGGTCCGCGTCCGGGTTGAGCGCGCGCAGGTCGCGCAGGGTGTCCACGGTGTAGGTGGGGCCGCCGCGGTCGATGTCGATGCGGCTCACCGAGAACTGCGGGTTCTCGACGGTCGCGACGACCGTCATCAGATAGCGGTCCTCGGCCGCGGACACCGTGCGGTGGCTCTTCTGCCACGGCTGGCCGGTGGGCACGAACACCACCTCGTCGAGGTGGAACTGCGCGGCGACCTCGCTGGCCGCCACGAGGTGTCCGTGGTGGATCGGGTCGAAGGTGCCGCCCATGACGCCCAGACGGCGCTTGCCCGACGGCGACGGGCCGCTGCCCCGGCCGGTGACGCGGGCGGGCACCGCGCGGCTGTGTGTGTCACGCGCCGGCGTGTTCGACGTGTCGTGCGCCGGACCGGTAGGCATGTCCTGCTCTCCCATGCGTGCAGACCCTACCGGCCCGACCCGAGAGCTCCTGCCGCCCCCACAACCCCGCGCTCAGCGGTCGCGGTTGAACCGGGTGGTGATCCACAGCAGGAGCATCAGCGCGACGAACGCGCCGATGCCGGTGACGTAGGGGTTCAGGCTCTGATGGTTGCCGCTGTGCTCTGCGCCGCCCTCGGAGGCGAGGGTGACAAACTGGGCAGCGGTGCTGTGGAAGCTCATCTTCGGCAGGACCTATCCGGTGTGGGCGGGATAAAGACGTCCGCTCATCGTATGCGGGCACCTCGCGGACGATCACGCCGACTCCGCCGTTGGGACCGGGCCGGGGGGAACCTTCGGGTCGCCTCAGTCGTCCTTCCGCTTGTACCCCCGCAGCAGGAACCACGCGGTCAGCACACAACCCACCACCATCACGATCAGCACGATCCGCAGCAGATTCCCCGGACCTTGCTGCTCGGCCGCGGTCACCGCCGAGGTGAGCCAGTCGGTGTGGGGGGTGTGCGCCATGACGTGGACTCCTTCGTTGCACTGCCCGTCCACGGTATCTCCGCCTAGGCTGGGCTCGGCTTCGGGGGAGCAAAGGGCCATACAAGGGTTCGCAAAGGCCCAGACATACGCACAGGCCTCACACACGCACATGGGGGAAGACATGTCCGACGGCCACCAGCACAACGGGCACGAGAAGGTGCCGAGCAGGCAGCGCAGGCGCTTCCCCGGGATCTCCTCGCGTGCGTACGAGCATCCGGCCGACCGCAGCGCCCTGGTGGCGCTGCGCAAGCTGAGCGGCTTCGACACGGTCTTCAAGGCGCTGAGCGGCCTGTTGCCCGAGCGGAGCCTGAGGCTGCTGTTCCTGTCCGACTCGGTACGCGTCTCGGAGCGGCAGTTCGCCCATCTGAACGTCATGCTGCGCGACGCCTGCTACATCCTGGACCTGGAGAAGGTCCCCCCGATGTACGTCAACCAGGACCCGACTCCGAACGCGATGTGCATCGGCCTGGACGAGCCGATCATCGTCGTCACCACGGGCCTCGTCGAGCTGCTGGACGAGGAGGAGATGCGGGCGGTCATCGGGCACGAGGTCGGGCACGCGCTGTCGGGGCACTCGGTCTACCGGACCGTCCTGCTCTTCCTGACGTCCCTCGCCGTCCGGGTCGCCTGGATCCCTCTGGGCAACCTGGCGATCATGGCGATCGTGACCGCGCTGCGCGAGTGGTTCCGCAAGTCGGAGCTGTCCGCGGACCGCGCGGGTCTGCTGGTCGGTCAGGACCTGCAGGCCTCCATGCGGGGCCTGATGAAGATCGCGGGCGGCAACCACCTGCACGAGATGAACGTGGACGCGTTCCTGGAGCAGGCGGACGAGTACGAGGCCGGGGGTGACCTGCGCGACTCCGTGCTGAAGATCCTGAACGTGCTGCCCCGCTCCCACCCCTTCACCACGGTGCGGGCCGCCGAGCTGAAGAAGTGGGCGGCGTCCCGGGACCACCAGCGGATCATGGACGGCCACTACCCGCGGCGCGACGAGGACAAGGACACCTCGGTCCGGGACTCCTTCCGCGAGTCGGCGTCCAGCTACGCCACGCACGTGCGCGGTTCCAAGGACCCGCTGATGAAGCTGGTGAACGACATCGCGGGCGGCGCCGGCGACCTCGGTGACCGGATGCGCCGGGGCTTCGGCGGCTTCACGGGCTCCCAGCCGAGGCCGCCCAAGGACACGGACGGGCCGGCCGAGGGCCCGGAGGGGACCGGCGGCCCCGACGGCCCGAGCGGCCCGAAGGGCCCGGACGACCGCCCGCCGCGCGACGGCGGCTGAGCCCGGGTCCGGCGGGGAGCACCCGCCGGACCCGGGAGCCCGCCACCGTGCGGCCCGCAGTGGCCACCGGCATCGCGCCGGTGCACGGAGATCCCCGCGCCCGGCGGCGGGCACCCGGCCGCGCCGCCCGTCCGTGCCCGAGGCCCCGGACGGGCGGCGTGAGGGGAGAGACCTCACACCCTCGGCTGGGCGCTCGCCGCGAGGGTGCCGCAGAGGGCTGTGGCGCTGTCCGTGGCGTACGGGTCGGTGCCGGCGGGGGCGCCGGTCCCGGCGGTCCGGCCCGCGAGCAGCGGGCGGAAGCGGTCCGCCGAGTCCTCGGCACAGTCGAGCGGACCGGCCTGGACGTAGGAGGCGACGAGCTGCGTCTGGTGCAGCCGCAGGTCGTCCCGGTCGAAGCGGAAGCGCAGCTCGCGCCGGACGGTGAACAGCGACGTCTCGGCCCGGTCGTCACCTGCCGGCCGCAGTGGGTACACCATGGTGTGGTCGGCGCTGACCTCCAGCGTGGACGCGTCGCTCTCCACGGCCCGCAGGCTGCCGTGCACCCGGATCTCGGCGTCGGCCAGCTCGGTACGGGCCGGGTTGAAGCGCACCAGCCATCCGGTGGGCGCGTGCCGGCCGTCCGCCGCGGGCCTCTCCAGGCTCTCGTCGAACTGGTCGAGCTGCTCCGGGTCCAGCAGCACCCGCACCGAACGGACCTCCCCGCCGAGGAGCACGCCCGGGTCGAGCGCCGAGCGGACGATGTAGTTCTTGGCGGTGGTCAGCGCGTTCCGTACCTGGTCGTCCGAGAAGTGCGCGGTGGACCGGTGGACCGGCAGCGGGACGCCCTTCGCCGCGGACCGGAAGTCGGCGGCGGGACTGTGCTCGTACAGGTGAGCGGCATCGTCGGCGCCGGGCACCTTGCCCTGGGGGGCGAGCGGGACGACGGTCATCCGCACCGGTTCCACGGACCGCTGCGCGGCGGGGCTCTGGTACGGGTGCCGGACGCCCATGTAGATGGCGGTGCCGAAGGCGACGGCGATCAGCACGAGGAGGACCAGCGCCTGCCGGGACAGCCCCGCCCGGCGCAGCGGCGTACGGCGGCGGACGGCGGGCGCGTGGTCGGACAGGCGCTCCCGGGCGGAGAACTCCTCGAGGCGGGCAGCGCGGACGAACGACTCGTCGAAAACGACGGATCGGTACTCGTCCTCCCCGCCTCCGGGGGCGCCCTCGGGCGTCCCTCCGGGCGGGTCGCCAAGCCCTGCCATACCTTCAGGGTAGGTCTGCGGAAGGTCGCGTAAACGCGTCGGTGCGGGCCACGTCGGGACCGGTGCCCGGCACCCGGCCGGCAGGTCAGGGGGTGCGCGGAATGACCGGCACGGCGGGCTGGGAGTAGTCGGCGGAGGCGGAGGGGGTCACCGTTCCGCTCTGCTCGGGGCCGGTCGAGGCGGGGGGCGGTACCTGCTGCGTGTCGCCGCCCGAGGACGCGCCCCGGTAGACGGCCACGAAGGCCAGCGCGACCATGCCGACGCCCATCACGAGGGCGAGCATCCAGGCGACGGGCCGGTGCCAGCGGACCTGCTTGCCGTAGGCCGCGGGAGCACCGTACGGGCGGTCGAGGAGGTCGCGGTCGTCGTCCGGGTCGTCGAGGTCGGGATCGTGGCCGAAATCGCCGTACCCGTCGTCGTAGCGCTCGCCTCTGGGACGGCCGCGGCGGGCCGCTTCCGCCTCGGTGGCCTCGGCTCTGGCCTGCGCGGCGGCCAGGAGGCGTTCGACGGCGGTCGGCTCGTGCACCACGGCCGCCTGTACGAAGGCCTCGTCGAGCACCACGGAGGCGAACTCTTCGTCCGACACCCCGCGGTCGTGATCGTCGTCGGGCTCCCAGCCGTCAGGGAACGGCCTACCCCCCACGTCCTCCGGCACGGGTACAGCGTAGACCTGGGGGGTCGATTTGGGCAGACGGCGGGGAAAATCATCCGGTGGGTGAGATGCCCCGATCGGATCACGGGTGTACCCGAGGGCGCGTGCCGTGCCCGTGCCCCCCGGCGTGCGTGCCCCGGCCGGGGCCCGGCCCGTCAGCGCCGTACGTGCCCGTCACCGGTGACGATGTACTTGGTGCTGGTCAGCTCCGGCAGCCCCATCGGGCCCCGGGCGTGCAGCTTCTGCGTGGAGATGCCGATCTCGGCGCCGAAGCCGAACTGGCCGCCGTCGGTGAAGCGGGTGGAGGTGTTCACCGCGACCGTGGTGGAGTCGACCAGCTGGGTGAAGCGCCGGGCGGCCTGCTGCGAGGTCGTCACGATGGCCTCGGTGTGACCGGAGGTCCACAGCCGGATGTGCTCGACGGCCTTGTCGAGCGAGTCGACGACCGCCGCGGCGATGTCGTAGGAGAGGTACTCGGTCTCCCAGTCCTCCGGCGTGGCCTCGACGGCCGTCACCTTGGAGTCCTCGGCGTACGCCAGCACACGCTCGTCGGCGTGCACGGTGACCCCGGCCTCCGCGAGGGCGTCCAGCGCGCGGGGCAGGAAGTCGGCGGCGATGTCCTGGTGGACCAGGAGGGTCTCGGCGGCGTTGCAGACGCTCACGCGCTGCGCCTTGGAGTTGATCAGGATGTCGACGGCCATGTCGAGGTCGGCCTGCGCGTCGACGTAGACGTGGCAGTTGCCGGTGCCGGTCTCGATGACGGGGACGGTGGACTCCTGGACGACCGTGTTGATCAGCGAGGCGCCGCCGCGCGGGATGAGCACGTCGACCAGGCCGCGGGCGCGCATCAGCTCGCGCACGCTCTCACGGCTCTCGCCCGGCACCAGCTGCACGGCGTCGGCGGGCAGTCCGGCCCCGCCCACGGCGTCGCGGACCACCCGGACGAGGGCGGTGTTGGACCGGTAGGCCGAGGAGGAGCCGCGCAGCAGGACGGCGTTGCCGGACTTCAGGCAGAGGGCGGCGGCGTCGACGGTGACGTTGGGCCGGCCCTCGTAGATGATGCCGACCACGCCGAGGGGCACGCGGACCTGGCGCAGGTCGATGCCGTTGGGGAGGGTGTTGCCGCGCACGACCTCGCCGACCGGGTCGGGCAGGGCGACGACGTCGCGCACGTCGGAGGCGATGGCGCGGACCCGCTCCGGGGTCAGGGTGAGCCGGTCGACGATGGCCTCGCTGGTCCCGGCGGCGCGGGCCTTGGCCACGTCCTGGGCGTTGGCCTCGACGATCTCGCTCGTACGGACCTCCAGCGCGTCGGCCACGGCGAGCAGCGCGTCGTCCTTGGCGGCCCGCGGCAGCGGCGCGAGGTCGGCCGCGGCGGCCTTGGCCCGGTAGGCGGCCCGGGTGACCGGGGACATCGAGTCGTACGGCGAGAGCGTGGTCATGGGGAAAGCGTAGTAGCCCGCGCGGACCCCCTACCGGCCGTCCCACACCCCGAGACGTCTGCCGGTCGGACCGTGAAGCCCTCGCAACCGCCGCGGGACACGGACGCTCCGGAACCCGGAACGCGGGACACAGACCGCTCCGGAACCCGGAACGCGGGACACAGACGCTCCGGAACCTAGAAGGGGTGGACTCCGACGGGTGTCGCCGGCGCCGGCCCGTACCCCGCCGCGATGCGCTGGTGATAGGTCGCCCTGTCGATGACCTCCAGGCCGACGATCTCCCAGGGCGGCAGTCCCGCGGTCTGCCGGTGCTCGCCCCACAGGCGCAGGGCGACGGCGGCGGCGTCGTGCAGGTCGCGGGCCTCCTCCCAGTAGCGGATCTCCGCGTGGTCGTCGGCGTACCGGCTGGTCAGCAGGAAGGGGTGGTCGTGCGCGAGCTGCTCCAGGGCACGCCGTACCTCGGTGAGCGGGGCCCGGGCACCGGAGACGCTGAGGGTGACGTGCCACAGGCGCGGGGTGTGCCCGGGCTCCTCGCCCCGGAACAGGTCGCTGGCCGCGACGCTGGTCAGGGCGCGTTCCTCACCGGCGGGGCGGGAGGACCCGGTGCGGGTCGCGCCGCCGGGCCGGGCACCCGTGCCACCACGGGAGCCGGTGCCACCGCGGGACGCCGCCGTTCCAGGGCGCACTCCGCTCACGACGGCCTCCTTCACGCACACGGCTCGGCCCGGTGGTCGGCCGGGCTGGTCCCTGAGGAAAGTTGAGCAGGCCGCACGAGATCGCGGGGCGGTTTTGCGGAACGTCCACCACCGATTCGGGGACGTTTCGACCCATTACGGGTGCAGGATCACCAGGTCGTCCCTGTGTACGACCTCGCGTTCGTACGCCGGCCCGAGTTCGCGCGCCAGTTCCCGGGTGGAGCGGCCGAGCAGCCGGGGGATCTCCTTGGCGTCGAAACTGACGAGCCCCCGGGCCACCGCGCGCCCCGCGCCGTCCCGCAGCTCCACGGGCTCGCCCGCGGCGAACTCGCCCTCCACCCCGGCGATCCCGGCGGGCAGCAGGGACTTGCGGCCCTCCACGACCGCCCGCACCGCCCCGTCGTCCAGGACGAGCGCCCCCTGCGGGGTGGAGGCGTGCTGGAGCCACAGCAGCCGGTCGGCGCTGCGCCTGCCGGTGGCGTGGAAGTAGGTACCGGTGTCGCCGCCGGCCAGGGCGTCGGCCGCGTGGACGGCGCTGGTCAGCACCACGGGGATGCCGGCGGCGGCGGCGATCCGGGCCGCCTCGACCTTGGTGACCATGCCGCCGGTGCCGACGCCGGCCTTGCCGGCGCTGCCGATCTCGATGTCCGCGAGGTCGGACATGTCGCGCACCTCGGCGATCCGCGAGGTGCCCGGCCTGCTCGGGTCGCCGTCGTACACACCGTCCACGTCGGACAGCAGCACCAGCAGGTCGGCGCGGACCAGGTGGGCGACGAGGGCGGCGAGCCGGTCGTTGTCGCCGAAGCGGATCTCGTCGGTGGCGACGGTGTCGTTCTCGTTGACGACCGGGAAGGCCCCCATCGCCAGCAGTTTGTCGAGGGTGCGGGAGGCGTTGCGGTGGTGGGCGCGACGGCTCATGTCGTCGCTGGTCAGCAGCACCTGGCCGACTCGGACGCCGTAGCGGGCGAAGGAGGCGGTGTAGCGGGCGACCAGCAGGCCCTGGCCGACGCTGGCGGCCGCCTGCTGACGGGCCAGGTCGCTCGGGCGGCGGCGCAGGCCCAGCGGGGCGAGGCCGGCGGCGATGGCACCGGAGGAGACGAGGACGATCTCCTTGTCCGTCCCCCGCACCTTGGCCAGGACGTCGACGAGCGCGTCGACCCGGTCGGCGTCCAGGCCGCCGGCCGCGGTGGTCAGCGAGGAGGAGCCGACCTTGACCAC
Organism: Streptomyces sp. WG5; assembly: GCF_049974565.1. NCBI lineage: Bacteria > Bacillati > Actinomycetota > Actinomycetes > Kitasatosporales > Streptomycetaceae > Streptomyces > Streptomyces sp. WG5. The sequence goes on from NZ_JBNGGC010000005.1 coordinate 270,393, forward strand.
GATCCTGCGGGCCTCGCCCACGGCGTGCCTTGCCCCTGCCACGGTTGCCGTCCACCTCTCCCGTCGACGCGCGCCGGTCCCTGCGCTCGCCCCGCAATCTACGTGACGGGGGACGTGCCCCGCGCCGCGGTCCAGGCTGCGGACAGGGCCGCGGCGGCCGTCGCGTCAAGCGTGCGGTCAACACGCGCGTGTCGTCGGGAGGTCGACCGGCGTTAACCCGGATGTCCGATGCGCGACAAGCCTGGAGCGACCGCAGTGCCCCTGCCCCTGCCCCGCCGCCCTTCCCGCGGCAGCCCTTCCCTCCGCAGCCGTGCCCGCCGCGGTCTCCCCCGCGTCGGTCTCCCGCGCGTCGGTCTCCCCCGCCGGCAGACCGTCGTGAAGCTGCTCGTCCTCGGCGTGCTGGCGGCAGCCTTCGCCGCGCAGGCCGTCGGCGCGCTGCTGCCGCACGTACCGCTGCTGCTGGCCGCCACCGCCGGTTCGCTGGCCGCCGAGGGAGTGCTGCACCGCTGGCAGCGGGGCATGGTGTCCCTGTTCGCGAAGTCGCACGCCGACGTCACGGTGCGGCACGTGCTGCGGGACCTGCTGCTGGTGGTGGGCCTGCTGCGGCTCGGCGAGCAGCACCGGGAGACGGTGTACGCCCCGCTCGTCGCCGGGCTGCTCGCCTTCTACGGGCTGCACTGGGCGATCCAGGCGGTGTCCGTGCTGGTCCGGCGCACCCGGACGCTGCCCGTGGTGACCCGCAACATCGACGCCTCGGCGCTGCGTCCGACCCCGGCGCCCCCCGTTCTGCTGCGCCGCCCCGGGCACCGGCTGGCGGCCTTCGGGCTGCCCGCGACGGCCGGGCTGCTGGTCACGGCGGCCACCGACGCGCCGGTGTACGGCGCGGCCGGCCTCGCGGTGTCCCTGACGGTGGCGCTGGTGGGCCTGGGGGCACTGCTCACCCGGCTGCTGCCGGGCCGCCGGCCGGCGGGCGAGCAGGAGGTGCTCGACTGGTTCGCGGCCTGGCTGGCGGAGTACCGGCCGACCGTCGGCCTGTACTTCTCGGGCGGGGCGTCCTCGGCGTACCAGGCCAACATGTGGCTGGAGCCCCTCGCACGGCTGGACGAGCGGCCGCTGATCGTGCTGCGGGAGCGGTTCATGGTGCAGCGGATCGCGGCGACCGACATCCCGGTCGTGTGCCTGCCGAAGGTGTCCACGCTGATGTGCCTGGAGCACTCCACGCTCCGCGTCCTCCTCCACCCGTCGAACTCGGGGAAGACCTCGCAGGTCCTGCGCATTCCCACGATCAAGCACGCCTTCGTCAACCACGGGGAGAGCGACAAGCTGTCCTCCTGCAACCCGTACGCGAAGGCGTACGACGAGGTGTGGGTGGCCGGTCCGGCGGCGCGCGAGCGGTACGCGCAGGCGGAGGTCGGCGTGGAGGACAAGGACGTGGTGGAGATCGGCCGCCCGCAGCTGGACGCCGTACGGCCGTACGCGGGGCCGCCCGCTCCCGGGGCGTTCACGACGGTTCTGTACGCGCCGACCTGGGAGGGCTGGGACGGCAACCCGGGGAACACGTCGGTGGTCGAGGCCGGCGAGAACCTCGTACGTGCGCTGCTCGCGGACCCCGGCGTGCGGCTGCTGTACAAGCCGCACCCGCTGACGGGATCGGTGGATCCGCGGGCCGGGGCCGCCGATCTGCGCATCCGGGAACTGGTGCGGGCGGCGAACCGTGAGCGGAGCGGGCCCCGGCCCGGGGCCTCGGCCTCCGCCGAGCTGGCCCGGCGGACGGCGGAGCTGGACCGGCTCACCGCGGCCGGTTTCCGCGCCGCCGCCGACCAGGTGGAGCGGATGCTGCGCGGGACGGCGCCGGAACCCGGGCGGGCCGGGGAGGTGACGCGGGCGACGGCCGCCTGGGAGGAGGCGTACTGGGCCTCGCTGCCCGAGTGGGAGCACCAGGTCGTCACGGATGCCCGGCCCCCGCTCTACGCCTGCTTCAACCGGGCCGACCTGCTGATCAGCGATGTGTCGAGCGTCATCAGCGACTTCCTGGCGAGCGGCAAGCCGTACGCGGTGGCCAACACCAGCGGGCTGGCGGAGGGCGGGTTCCGCAAGTCGTTCCCGACGGTGGCGGCGGCGACCGTGCTGACGCCGGACGCGGCCGGGGTGCCGGAACTGCTGGACACGGTCCGGCATCCGGACCGGGACGAACTGGCCGCGGAACGCGCCGCGTTGGCCCTGCGCCTGCTCGGCCCGGCCGACCCGCCGTCCCAGGAGCGCTTCGCCGGCGCCGTACGGGCCCTGTGTGCGGCGGCCGGGGAGCACCGGGCGCGCATGGCACGGCGGCTGGCCACCGAACTCCCCCTCCCGGGACCGCGACAGGCGGAGACCGCACCTGCGCCCGCGACCGTCACACCGGAGCGGTCGAGGCGGGACTGAGGCGGGACCAGAGGGGGTCCGGCCACCCGGCGGGGCCGGCCGCGCCGCGGGCGTCGCGGGGTGCGACCACCGGTGCTGGGCATTCCCGGCCCCGGCGGTCGCCCCGGAGACATCCGCCCCGTCGGTGCTTCGGCAGACGCCCGGCCGCACCGGTCGCGGCACCGGCGCCCGGGCGGCGTCCCGCACCACCCGCACCGCGCTGCCCGCACCGCACTGCCCGCACCCCGCCGGCCGGATCAGCCGTGCCGGTGGCGCCGGCTCCGCCGGGCGGGTTCGCCCACGTCGTCCAGGCCGTCGCGGGCCGGCCGGCCCGCTCCCCGCGGGCGCGGCCGGTCAGGGGTGACGCCGCTGGCCGGGTCGCCGGAGTGAATACGTCAGCCGCGCTCCGCGAGCGAGCGGCGGAACGCCAGGCACTCCTCGTACAGCGGCAGGATTCCCGCGTCCCGGGCCTGGGCCAGTGTCGGGCCCTGGGCGTCCTTGGCGGACAGCTCGGGCGGGCCGGACACCGGCCACTCGATGCCGATCTCCGCGTCGAGCGGGTGGACGGTCCGCTCGCGTTCGGGGGCGTAGCCCTCGGAGCAGAGGTACGTGACGGTCGCGTCGTCGGTCAGCGCGCAGAAGCCGTGGCCGAGCCCCTCGGAGAGGTAGACGGCCTTGCGTTCCCGGTCGTCGAGGCGGACGGCCTCCCACTGCCCGAAGGTCGGCGAGCCGACCCGGACGTCGACGATCACGTCGAGTACGGCACCGCGTACGCAGGTGACGTACTTGGCCTGGCCGGGCGGCACGTCGGCGAAGTGGATGCCGCGCACGACACCGGCCGCGGAGACGGAGAGGTTGGCCTGCTTCAGGTCGAGCGGGTGGCCGACGGCCTCGGCCATGTGCTCGGCCTTGTACCACTCCAGGAAGAGACCGCGGGCGTCGCCGTGCTGCCGGGGGACGAACTCCCACGCGCCTTCGATGCCCAGGGGATTGATCTTCATCGACACGGTCCGTCCGCCCTCAGGCCTCGTGGGTGAGCAGGTTGAGCAGGTAGTCGCCGTAGCCGCTCTTGGTCAGCGGCTCGGCGAGGGCGCGCAGCCGCGCGTCGTCGATGTGTCCGGCACGCCAGGCGGCCTCCTCGATGCAGCCGATCTTCATGCCCTGGCGCTCTTCGACGACACGCACGTACTCGGAGGCCTGGACGAGCGACTGGAAGGTTCCGGTGTCGAGCCAGACGGTGCCGCGGTCGAGGACCGAGACCTGGAGTTCGCCCCGGTCCAGGTAGTACTTGTTGACGTCGGTGATCTCCAGCTCGCCGCGGGCGCTGGGCTTGAGGTCCTTGGCGATCTCGACGACCCGGCTGTCGTAGAAGTACAGGCCCGGCACCGCGTAGCGGGACCTGGGGTGCTCCGGCTTCTCCTCGATGGAGCGGGCGCGGCCCTGCTCGTCGAAGTCGACGACGCCGTACGCGGACGGGTCGGAGACGGCGTGCGCGAAGACGACACCGCCGTCGGGCTCGCTGTACCTGGCGAGCTGCCGGCCGAGGCCGACACCGTGGAAGATGTTGTCGCCGAGGATCAGCGCGACCGGCTCGTCGCCGATGAAGTCCTCGCCGATGACGAACGCCTCGGCGATCCCGTTGGGGTTCTCCTGGGTGGCGAACCGGATGTCCAGTCCGAGGTCGCTCCCGTCCCCCAGCAGCCGCTCGAACTGCGCGCGCTCGTCGGGGCCCGTGATGACCAGAATGTCCCGCACGCCCGCCATGATCAGGGTGGACAGGGGGTAATAGATCATCGGCTTGTCGAAGACCGGCATGAGCTGTTTCGACACGGCACGGGTGATCGGCCACAGCCGGGAGCCGGTACCACCGGCGAGCACTATTCCACGCATGGGAAGGCAGACTACGTCAGAAGGGCAGTCGCCCCTCGCGTGCCCGGGGTGAGAACGGCCACTGAACCACCCCTGAACGACCACTGAACGGTGTCGGTCGGCGTGCCCCTAGAATGCTGGCTCTTATGAAGATTCTCGTCACCGGCGGCGCCGGGTTCATCGGTTCACAGTTCGTGCGGGCGTTGCTTCTCGGACAGCTGCCTTCGGGCGAGGGCGCCCAGGTCACCGTCCTGGACAACCTGACCTACTCCGGCAACGAGGAGAACCTCGCGCCGGTGGCCGGCCTGGCCGGTTACGCGTTCGTCCGCGGTGACATCCGCGACTACGACACGGTCGACGACGTGATGCGCGGCCAGGACGCGGTGGTGCACTTCGCCGCGGAGTCGCACGTGGACCGGTCGATCACGGACTCCTCGCCGTTCGTCACCACGAACGTCCTGGGCACCCAGGTCCTGCTGGACGCCGCGAAGCGCCACGGTGTGGGCCGGTTCGTGCACGTGTCCACGGACGAGGTGTACGGCTCGATCTCCGAGGGGTCGTGGACCGAGGACTGGCCGCTGGCGCCGAACTCCCCGTACTCGGCCTCGAAGGCCGGCTCGGACCTGCTGGCGCTGTCGTACCACCGCACGCACGGCATGGACGTGGTGGTCACCCGCTGCTCCAACAACTACGGGCCGTACCACTTCCCCGAGAAGATGATCCCGCTGTTCACCACGAACCTGCTGGACGGCAGGAAGGTGCCGCTGTACGGCGAGGGCCTGAACGTGCGCGACTGGCTGCACGTCTCCGACCACTGCCGGGGCATCGAGATGGCGCTGCGCGGCGGCCGGGCCGGCGAGGTCTACCACATCGGCGGCGGCACCGAGGTCACCAACAAGGAGCTCACCGGTCTGCTCCTGGACGCCTGCGGAGCGGGCTGGGACATGGTCGAGCACGTCACCGACCGCAAGGGCCACGACCTGCGCTACTCCCTGTCGATCGCCAAGATCCAGGAGGAGCTCGGCTACACCCCGCTCGTCACCTTCGAGCAGGGCCTGGCCGACACCGTCCAGTGGTACCGCGACAACCGCGCCTGGTGGGAGCCGCTCAAGGCGAAGGCGGCGCTTCCGGCATGACCCGCTGGCTGATAACCGGCGCGGGCGGCATGCTCGGCCGTGACCTCACCGAGGTACTCGCCCGGGGCGGGGCGCGGTCGGTCACCGCGTCGACCCGCGGGGAACTGGACGTCACCGACGCCGCGGCCGTCCGCGCCGCGGTGGCGGGCCACCGTGTCGTGGTGAACGCCGCCGCCTGGACCGACGTGGACGGCGCCGAGGCCGACGAGGCCGCGGCCACCCGGGTCAACGGCGAGGGTCCGCGGGTGGTCGCCGAGGCCTGTGCCGCCGAGGGCGCCGTACTGATCCAGGTGTCCACCGACTACGTCTTCCCCGGTGACGGCACCGAGCCGTACCCGCACGACGCCCCGACCTCGCCGGTCAACGCCTACGGGCGCGGCAAGCTCGCCGGTGAACGGGCGGTGACGGAGCTGCTGCCCGAGCTCGGCTACGTGGTGCGCACGGCGTGGCTGTACGGCGCGCACGGGCGCAACTTCGTCTCGACCATGCTGGACCTCGCGGCCCGGCGCGACACCGTCGACGTGGTCGACGACCAGCTGGGCCAGCCCACCTGGACCGTCGCGCTCGCCCACCAGATCGCCGAGCTCGGCGAGGCGGCTCTCGCGGGACGGGCCCCGGCCGGCGTGTACCACGGCACCGCGTCCGGCTCGGGCACCTGGTTCGACCTGGCACGGGCCACGTTCGAGCTGGCCGGTCTCGACCCGGAGCGGGTGCGCCCGACGACCTCGGAGGCGTTCGTACGGCCGGCCGTCCGGCCCGCGTACAGCGTGCTCGCGCACGACCGGTGGGCGAAGGCGGGTGTGGCGGTGCAGCCGCACTGGCGCGATCAGCTCTCCGAGGCCCTGGGGACGATGACCGCGAAGGGGCGGGCGGGCGCGTGAGCCTCCTCGACCGCATCTCCACGGCGCTGCCGCGGGGCACGGCCTTCGTCGGCGCCGGAACGGCGGTGCTCGGCGTCGCCAGCTACGTCCACCTCGCGGCGGCGGGCCACACGCTCGCCGTCGACGACATGGCGAGCTTCTCGGTCCTGTGGACCGTGGTCTCCTCCATCGGCCTCGGGCTGTTCTTCCCGGTCGAGCAGGAGATCACCCGGATCGTGGCCGGCCGCGTGGTGCGCGGCGACGGGGTCATGCCGGTGCTGCGGCGCGGCGCGGCGCTCTCCCTCGGGCTGCTCGCCGTGGTCCTCGTGCCGCTCGCGCTGTTCGCCCAGGACGTCGCCGACCTGTTCTTCCACGGGGACACGAGCCTGGTGCTGGCGCTCGGCGGCGCCTTCACGGCGCTGGCCGTGGCGTACGTGACGCGGGGTGTCCTCGCCGGGCTCGGCCGTTTCGAGGCGTACGGAACGCAGCTCGGCCTGGACGGCGGGCTGCGCATCGTGCTGTCGGCGGGGCTCGCGGTGGCCGGTGTGCAGTCGGTGTTCGCCTTCGCGGCGGTGCTGACGGTGGCGCCGCTGCTGGCCCTGCTCGCGACGATCAAGCCGGTCTTCCGGGGAGCGCGGGGCGGGACGCAGGCCCAGTGGCGTGAGCTGATCGAGCACCTGGGGCTGCTCGTCGGCTCGACGCTGCTGGCCCAGCTGCTGGTCAACATCGCGGTGATCAGTACGAAGGTGATCGCGACCGACGACGACGCCCTGGTCGCGGCGCTGCTGTCGGCGCTGGTCCTGGCCCGCGTGCCGCTCTTCGTCTTCGGCGCCTTCCAGGTGTCGCTGCTCGCGGGGCTGTCGGCGGCGGCGGCCGAGGGCGACACCCAGGGTTACCGGCGGCTGCTGGTGCGGGCGGCGTCCGTCACGGCCGGGCTCGGCGTGGCCGGAGGCATCGGCGCGGTGGCCCTCGGGCCGGCCCTGCTGCCGACGGTGTTCGGGGCGCCGGACGTGCTCGGGGCGGCCGACTTCGCCTGGCTGTCGCTCGGCACGGTCCTGTACATGCTGGCCATGGTGCTGGGTCAGGCGCTGCTCACGAGTGGCGGTGCCCGGATGCAGCTCGTGGCGTGGATCGTGGGAACGGTGGTCCTGGTGGCGGTCACGCTCAGTCCGCTGGAGCTGCGTACGCGCGTCGAGCTGGCCTACGCCGCGGGCTCCCTCGCGGTGGCTACCTTCATGACACTCGTTCTTCGCTCTCATGTAAGCTACCGCCCTGTGCGTTCATAGGATGATCACCCTTCCTGTCACTCTCAGTGAGTATGACGACGGACGGTGGAATGCAGTTCGGCGGCCCTCAGCGGTCGTCCGCCCCCTGATACAGCCCTGATTCACCCCTGGTACAGCCCTGGTACACCCCTGGTACACCCCTGGAAGAGTAGACAGGCCCTTTCCATGAGTCGTCCGATACCCCGGAGCGCGGCGTGAAGTTGTGGATGCTGACTTCGGTCACCGGAGTCTTTCTCGTCGCCTGCATCGTCGAGATGCTGCGCCGCCGCAAACTGAAAGAGAAGTACGCGTTCTTGTGGGTGCTCACCGGTCTGGTGATCATCCCTCTCGGTTTCTTCCCGACCGTCCTGGACTCGGTGGCCCGGGCCGTCGGCGTCGCCTCGGGCGTCAGCCTGATCCTGTTCCTGAGCGTGGCGTTCCTCTTCGTCGTCTGTCTCCAGCTGAGCTGGGAGGTCGGCCATCTGGAAGAGGAGGGCCGCACCCTCTCCGAAGAGGTGGCGCTGCTCCGCATCGACGTCCAGGAGCTCCGGGGCCGGCTGGCAGACCACGAGGCCCCCACCGTCTCCGCCGACCAGGGGGTCCTGAAGTGATCAACGGCAAGCGCGTACTGATCATCATGCCCGCGTGGAACGAGGCCGACGGCGTCGCCGAGGTCATCAAGGAGGTCCACTCCACGCTTCCGGGCGCGGACGTCCTCGTCGTCGACGACGGCTCCTCCGACGACACGACCGCCGTCGCCCGGGCCGCCGGCGCGACCGTGATGAGCCTTCCGTACAACCTCGGTGTGGGCGGGGCGATGCGCGCCGGCTACAAGTTCGCCCACGACCGCGACTACGACGTGGCCATCCAGGTGGACGCCGACGGACAGCACGACCCGCGCAACGTGCCCGAGCTGCTGGCCCGCCTGGACGGCGACGCCGACCTCGTCATGGGAGCCCGGTTCGCCGGCACCGGCGAGTACGAGGCCCGCGGTCCGCGCCGCTGGGCGATGCTCGTCCTCGCCTTCTGGCTCTCCCGCATGGCGCGCACCAAGCTCACCGACGTCACCTCCGGCTTCCGCGCGTGCGACCGTGACCTGATCAAGCTGTTCGCCCGCTGGTACCCGGCCGAGTACCTGGGCGACACCGTGGAATCCACGATCGCCGCGATCCGCGCCGGTTTCCGCGTCGAGCAGGTGCCCGTGGCGATGCGTCCGCGGACGACCGGCACGCCCAGCCAGTCGCCCTGGAAGGCCACGCTCTACCTCGGGCGCATCGGCATGATCCTGTTGCTCGCGTTCAGCCGCGGCACCTCGCTCGGCCTCGCGCAGAAGGGCAAGTAACCCCGGTGCAGACCCTCGACATCATGCTGCCGCACTACGGCGACACCGGGCTGATGCAGGCCGCCGTGAACAGCGTGCTCGACCAGACCGACAAGGACTGGCGGCTGACCGTCGTCGACGACGGCAGCGAAGAAGGCGTACCGGAGTGGTTCGCGTCGCTCGGCGACAGCCGGATCCGCTATCTGCGCAACGAGCAGAACCTGGGGATCACCCGCAACTTCCGCAAGTGCGTGGAACTGGTGGAGTCGACGCACTTCACCATGCTCGGCAGCGACGACCTGCTGCTGCCGACCTACGTCGAGACGGTACGCGCCGCCGTCGAGGCCGAGCCGGGCGCCGCGATCTACCAGCCGGGCGTCGAGGTCATCGACGAGCACGGCAATCCGTCCACCTCGCTGGGCGACGAGGTCAAGCGGCGGCTGTACGCGCCGAAGGACAAGGGCCGCAGGCTGGTCCTCTCCGGCGAACCGCTCGCCGCGAACCTGCTCGGCGGCAACTGGCTGTACTTTCCGTCGATCTGCTGGCGCGCCGACGCCGTCAAGGCGGTCAGCTTCCGCGAGGACCTCTCGGTCATCCAGGACCTGGCCCTGATCATCGAGCTGATCCGGCGGGGCGAGAAGCTGGTCGTCGACCCCGAGCCGGCGTTCCGCTACCGCCGCCACTCCGGCAGCCTCTCCTCGGCGGAGGCCGTCACCGGCGCCCGTTTCGGCGAGGCCGTACGATTCTTCAACGAGGTGGCCGACGACCTGGACCGGCACGGTTGGCCGAAGGCCGCCCGGTCCGCTCGGCGGCACATGTCCATGCGGCTGCATGCGCTCACCATGCTGCCCGGGGCGCTGCGCCACCGCCGGTCGGACGCCATACGCCGCCTGCTCGGGTACGCCCTGTCCACGAGTCAGCACTGACTGGCGGTCTCCCCACAGCCTCCTACGCAAGATTCCACGGTATTGAGATGACACAGACGCAATTCCCCTCCGGCTCCGAAGCGCCCCTGTTCAGCATCATCATCCCGACTTACAAGGTGCAGGCATTCCTGCGGGACTGTCTGGACTCGGTGCTGGATCAGTCGTTCCAGTCCTACGAGCTCCTGGTCGTCGACGACTGCTCGCCGGACGGTTGCGGTGAGATCATCGACGACTACGCCAAGGCCGACCCTCGCGTCGTGGCGATACACCTGGAGAAGAACGTCGGACTCGGGCAGGCCCGCAACGTGGGTATGGCCCGCGCCAGGGGCACGTACCTGCTCTTCCTCGACAGCGACGACACAATGCTGCCCGGCTCACTGCAGGCCATGGCCGAGCGCATCAAGGAGACCAGCAGCCCCGATCTGCTGGTCTTCGACTACGCGCGCACCCACTGGGACGGGCGCGTCACGCCGAACTCCCGCGCCGATGTGCTGACCGAGGCGCCACACGGCACCTTCTCGCTGAAGGACCAGCCGGAACTGCTCAACCTGCTCCAAGTCGCATGGAACAAGGCGTACCGCCGGGACTTCATCGAGCAGTGGGGCTTCGAGTATCCCTCGGGCTACTACGAGGACACCCCCTGGACCTACCCGGTACTGATCGCGGCGGAGACGATCGCGGCCCTCCCCCGGGTCTGCGTCTACTACCGTCAGCGGCGGCAGGGCAGCATCCTGCACAGCACCAGCCGCAAGCACTTCGACGTATTCGCCCAGTACGACCTGGTCTTCAAGTTCCTCGCGGACAACCCTCAGTTCGCCGAGTGGCAGGGCATCCTGTACGAGCGGATGGTCAACCACTTCCGTGTGGTCGAGGTCTCCCCCGGTCGGCTCCCCGACGACGCACGCGCCGAATTCCGGCAGTGCTGGGCGGAGGCCGACCGCAAGCACCGCCCACAGGGCCACCCGGTGGCGAAGACCAAGGCGCAGATGATCCCGGCCAAGCACCGGGACAAGGCCCGTACGGCAGTCCGTTCGCTCAAGCGCAAGAAGTCCGTGCCGACCAAGCTGAAGAGGAAGCTGCGCAAGCGCCTGCTGAAGGCCTACTACCGCGCCCAGCGGATGCTGCCGGTCCAGAAGGACGTCGCGGTGTTCGCGGCGTACTGGAACGGCTCGTACGCCTGCAACCCCGCAGCCGTGCACGAGAAGATGAGGGAACTCGCCCCTGGGATGAAGGCCGTGTGGGTCCTCAAGGACGGAGCCACCAGTCAACCGCCGAAGGGCACGCCCACCGTGCATCCGGGCTCGTTCGGCTTCTGGAAGGCCATGGCGCGCGGCAAGTACTTCGTCAACAACGTCAACTTCCCGCAGTCCGTGGTCAAGCGGCCCGGCCAGGTCTATCTCCAGACCCACCACGGCAGCCCGCTCAAGCGCATGGGCGTCGACCTGGCGGAGTACCCGGTCGGCCGGCGCGGCATGAATCTGACCCGCTTGATGGACCGCGTGGACCGCTGGGACTACAGCCTCACGTCCAACAGCTTCTCCACCGCCGCCTGGGACCGCGCCTACCCGTCGTACTACGAACCGCTGGAGTACGGTTACCCGCGCAACGACCAACTGGTGAACGCCTCGGCAGCGGACGTGGCCGCGGCCCGCCGGAAGCTCGGTGTGGCCGAGGGCACCAAGGTGATCCTCTACACGCCGACGCACCGCGACTACCACGACGCCCCCAAGCAGATGCTGGACCTGGAGCGGTTCGCCCTGACCGTCGGCAGCGAGTTCACCGTCATGGTGCGCGCGCACTACTTCTACAACCAGAGTCTGCTGGCCTCCGGGACGAGCGGCAGCGCCCGTCTCGTCGACGTCAGCACATACCCCTCGGTCGAGGAGCTGTATCTCGCGGCCGACTGCCTACTGACCGACTACTCGTCGGTGATGTTCGACTACGCGAACCTCGACCGGCCGATCGTGATCTACGCGAACGACTGGGAGGTGTACCGCGTCACCCGCGGCACCTACTTCGACATCACTGTGGACTCGCCTGGTCTGACCGTGCAGAACGAGGCGGAGCTCCTGGACATCTTTACCTCCGGCCGCTGGAACAGTGCGGAGTCGGACGCGGCCCGGGCCTCGTTCCGACAGAAGTTCTGCGAGTTCGACGACGGCCGGGCGGCCGAGCGCGTGGTCCGGAAGGTGTTCCTCGGACAGGACGAGGTCCCGCCGGTCCTGCCGATCGGGGAGCACCCCGTACCACCGCGTCCGGAGCAGTGTGGGCAGCAGGCGCCCCAACCTCGTGACCGAGAGACCGTCTGAACCAGCTAGTCCGTTTGACCCATTCCCCTTGTCCGTCTTCGATCAGCCCAGCGGAGCCGCGTTGAAACTCCCGCTCATCGCCTTTCTCGACAAGCAGTGGGAGAGAGTTCCGGAACAGCGCCGACTGCCCCTCGCGGTCTACGCGACGACGCAATTTCTCTTCCTGTTGTGGTGGGCCGCGTTCTTCCCCGGCGCCCTGAGCTACGACTCCATCACCTACATCTGGCACGTCACCACGGGTCCGTGGCTGTCGAACCACTCGGTGGTCTACGACTCTCTGGTGTGGGTGTCCCTCAACACAACCGGTGACGTGTGGCTGCTGCCACTGGCGCAGATCGTCGCCATGTCGGCGGTGCTCTCCTATTGCTCCGTCACCCTGCGGGAGTGGGGTGTACGTCAGCGGTGGGCGGCGATCGCCGCATCGGTGCCGGCCCTCGCGCCGCCGACGGCCGTCTTCGTCATCTTCGTGTGGAAGGACGTGCCCTTCGTCATCGGCGGGATCCTGGTCTTCGGCGCGGCGGGCCGGCTCGCGGCACGACGGGCCCGCGGTCGGCAGGCCGTCCGCGACAAAGCCTTCTACCGCACGGTCGGATTGCTCTTCCTGGGCTTCCTGGTACTCGCGGTCTTCCGCAACAACGGCCTGCTGGTCGCCGTCGTGGCGGCGCCCGTCCTGCTGATCGCCCTTCCGTCGATGCGGCGGTGGGTGCTGGCGGCGACGGCGGTGCCAGTGATGATCATGATGTTGCTGACCGGCGTGGTCTATCCGGCGGCCGGTCTCAAGACCCCGCCGAAGGACGCGGTGTACGCGTTCTTCTACGCGGACATCGCCGTCGCCTACAAGGAGCATCCCGGCTACTTCACCAAGGAGGACAAGGCACTGATGGCGGACATCGCGCCGCTGTCCCACTGGAAGGGACGTGCCGGTAACTGCTACAACGCCGACTGGGCCATGGAGAAGCCGATGAACCGCCCCGAGGCGGCGCGTCGGAACGACGAGCTGATGGCGCTGTGGATGCGGGTCCTGAAGCGGACTCCGGACGAGGTCATCGGCGCCCGGGTGTGCCGGGCGCACATCGCCTGGGCGGTGTTCCCCGGTCCGAAGGAGCTGCGGGCCGACACGCTGCTGAGCGACCCCAGGACGTCGAAGACGCTGTTCAGCTACCTCAAGTGGAACGAGGACATCAAGCAGAGCGAGTATCTGCCGAAGCTGAAGATCCGCCCGCTGTCGGAGCCGCTGCACAAGGTCGCCGACTTCTCGTGGCGGGCGTTCAAGGTGCCGCAGCTGCACTGGCTGCTCTTCCGCGGCGCGATCTGGTGCTACGCGACGTACGCGATCGTGCTGCTCCTTCGCCGCCGCACCAAGGCGAAGGGCTTGGGGGCGCTGCTCGCGGTCACGCTGGGCCTGCAGCTGACGGTCCTGGCGGCGAACCCCGCGCCGCTGTGGCGCTACATGATCGGCCCGATCTTCATCGGCGTCATGATCCTCCCGCTACTGTGGGCGAAGCCTCGCTTCAGCGAGCAGGACGCCCCGAATGCGGCAAAGCCCTCAAGGACCACACTCCCGGAACCGAAGCCCGAGCCTGCCCCTGTCGCCTGACGACGGCGGCATTCCAGCGCCCTGAGGCTGTCCTCCACCCGGCGGTCTCCAGCGGCCAGGCCGACACGACATCCGTGTCGGCCTGGCCGCTTCCGTTGTGGGTGAAGTTCCCCGTGATCCTGGACACTCGTTCGTTATGCCGCGAGGGCGTGTTGATGCCGCTGCCTGGTCTCGGCCGGGGTGGGGTAGCCGAAGATCTTGTGCTTGCGCAGGCGGCGGCGGTTGTAGAAGGTCTCGATGAAGTTGAAGACCTCGGCGCGGGCGGTGGCCCGGTCGGGCCAGGTCCGGGTTCCCGAGCTCCCGGGCGACCGCGGTGACCGTCCTGCCCGAGGAATCCACGAGCGCGATCGCGTCCCACTGGAACTCCTCGGTGTACCGCTTCACGTACTTGCTTCCCACCTGGTGCTACTTCCTCTGGAACCACTCAGGGCCCAGTCTCCAGGTGTCCACGATCAAGGGGAAGCTTCAGGCTCGTCCCAGCCCCAACTGGCGGGCACAGGCACGGGGGGACGGCCCTTGTCCGCCGGGCCGACACCCGGTGTCCGGTCCCCAGGCCTGTGAGAACGAGTGCTGACCAGGCAGGTTCCGCTAGAACGGCTCGAAGCCGTCGAACTCCCGCTCCGCCTCGTCGCGTTCCGCGTCCCGGTCCCGGCGGCGCTGGGCGGCCGGGCGGGGCGCCTCGAAGCGGTGGTCCTCACCGCGGCGGCCGAGCATCTCGGCGCCGGCCGACACCGACGGCTCCCAGTCGAAGACGACCGCGTTCTCCTCGGGGCCGATGGCCACGCCGTCGCCGTTGCGGGCGCCCGCCTTCATCAACTTGTCCTCGACACCGAGGCGGTTGAGCCGGTCGGCGAGGTAGCCGACGGCCTCGTCGTTGCTGAAGTCGGTCTGGCGTACCCAGCGTTCGGGCTTCTCGCCGCGCACCCGGAACAGGCCGTCCTCCTCGCGGGTGACGGAGAAGCCCGCGTCGTCCACGGCCTTGGGCCGGATGACGATCCGCGTGGCCTCGTCCTTGGGCCGGGCGGCGCGCGCGCTGCCCACGAGCTCGGCCAGCGCGAAGGACAGCTCCTTCAGCCCCATGTGGGCCACCGCGGACACCTCGAAGACGCGGTAGCCGCGCGCCTCCAGGTCCGGGCGGACCATCTCGGCGAGGTCCTTGCCGTCGGGCACGTCGATCTTGTTGAGGACGACGATCCGGGGCCGGTTGTCCAGCCCGCCGTACTCGCGCAGCTCCGCCTCGATGATGTCCAGGTCGGAGACCGGGTCCCGCTCGGACTCGAGCGTCGCCGTGTCCAGGACGTGCACCAGCACGCTGCACCGCTCCACGTGCCGCAGGAACTCCAGGCCGAGGCCCTTGCCCTGGCTGGCGCCGGGGATGAGTCCGGGGACGTCCGCGACGGTGTAGACGGTCTCGCCGGCCGTCACCACGCCCAGGTTCGGGACGAGCGTCGTGAAGGGGTAGTCGGCGATCTTCGGCTTGGCCGCGCTCAGTACGGAGATCAGCGAGGACTTGCCGGCGCTCGGGTAGCCGACCAGCGCCACGTCGGCGACGGTCTTCAGCTCCAGCTGGATGTCCTGGAGGTCGCCGGGCACGCCGAGCAGTGCGAAGCCGGGCGCCTTGCGCCGCGCGGAGGCCAGCGCCGCGTTGCCGAGGCCGCCGCGGCCGCCCTGTGCGGCGACGTAGGAGGTGCCCTGGCCCACCAGGTCGGCGAGGACGTTGCCCGCCTTGTCGAGGACCACGGTGCCGTCGGGTACGGGCAGGACCAGGTCCTGGCCGTCCTTGCCGGAGCGGTTGCCGCCCTCGCCGGGCTTGCCGTTGGTGGCCTTGCGGTGCGGGGAGTGGTGGTAGTCGAGGAGGGTGGTCACCGACTGGTCGACGGTGAGGATCACGTCGCCGCCGCGGCCGCCGTTGCCGCCGTCCGGGCCGCCGAGCGGCTTGAACTTCTCACGGTGGACGGAGGCACAGCCGTGGCCTCCGTTACCCGCGGCGACGTGCAGCTCGACGCGGTCCACGAAGGTGGTCATGGGATGTGCCTCCAGTTACCGGTTACTACTTACTACGGGATGTCTCTTGGGTAACACGCGAAAGGCGGACCCGCTTCCCTTGGGGGAAGTGAGGTCCGCCTCGCGAAAGTCTCCGGTCAGGCGACCGGAACGATGTTCACGACCTTGCGGCCGCGGTGGGTGCCGAACTGCACCGCACCGGCCTCCAGGGCGAACAGCGTGTCGTCGCCGCCACGGCCGACGCCCGCACCCGGGTGGAAGTGGGTGCCGCGCTGGCGGACCAGGATCTCACCCGCGTTGACGGCCTGACCGCCGAAGCGCTTCACGCCGAGCCGCTGGGCATTGGAGTCGCGACCGTTCCGAGTGGACGATGCGCCCTTCTTGTGTGCCATCTGTTCTCAGTCCCTTACTTCGCAGCCGCGGGGATCTCAGTGACCTTGATCGCCGTGTACTGCTGGCGGTGGCCCTGACGACGGCGGTAGCCGGTCTTGTTCTTGTAGCGCAGAATGTCGATCTTCTGGCCCTTGTGGTGGTCCACGACCTCGGCCTGGACCTTGATGCCGGCCAGCACCCACGGGTCGCTGGTCACAGCGTCGCCGTCGACGACGAGCAGGGTCGAGAGCTCGACCGTGTCGCCGACCTGGGCGGTGGAAATCTTGTCAACCTCAACGATGTCGCCGACAGCAACCTTGTGCTGGCGACCACCGCTGCGCACGATGGCGTACAAGCGGATCTCACTCTCTCGCTCGGGAACGGCACCCCCGCAGTCCAGCCGTCCGGTGACACACGCGGCCGGCCTCTCCCGGACGGGGCCCGTCAGGGCCCGCACCCGGAAGGAAGAAAGGTTTACGGGGATGTGACGCGTCAGTCGACACGCCGACGGTCAAGATTACGGGGCCGCACGACAGGGGTCAAACCGGGCCCGGACGCCCCGGTCGCCACCTCGGCCCGGAGGGGACGCCCCGGCCGTCGCCTCACCCGGCGACCGACGCGACGTACTCGGCGTACGCCTCCTTGACCCGTGCCGGCGACAGGTCCAGGTGCTCCAGGATCGTGTACCGGCCGGGCCGGGTCCGCGGCGCGAACTCCACGGCCCGCACGAACTCGTCGTCGCCGAACCCGATCTCCTGGGCCACCACCGGCAGCCCGTGCCGGCGCAGCGTCCGGGCCATCAGCAGGGAGGCCTCGTGGTCGCCGCGCAGATACGTCGCGAAGGCCGCGCCGATGCCCACCTGCTCGCCGTGGCTGGCGGCGCGCCTCGGGTACAGCAGGTCGAGCGCGTGGCTGATCTCGTGGCAGGCACCGGACGAGGGGCGGGTGTGCCCGGCGATCGTCATGGCGATGCCGGACAGCACGAGGCCCTCGGTCAGCACGGTCAGGAACCCGTCGTCCCCGCAGCCGCCGGGGTGGCGCAGCACGGCCTCGCCGGCCTGCCGGGCCAGGGCCGCGGCGAGGCCGTCGACCTTCTCGCCGTTGACCCGGTGGGCCAGTTCCCAGTCGGCGACCGCGGAGATGTTGGAGACGGCGTCACCGATCCCGGAGCGCACGAAACGGATCGGCGCCTCGCGGATCACCGCCAGGTCGACGACGAGGGCGATGGGCGTCGGCACGCCGTACGAACCGCGGCCCGCGTCGTTGTCCAGTATCGACACCGGCGAGCAGATGCCGTCGTGGGAGAGGTTGGTGGCGACGGCGACCATGGGCAGCCCGACGCGGGCCGCGGCGAACTTGGCGCAGTCGATGACCTTGCCGCCGCCGAGACCGACGACCGCGTCGTAGCGGCCCGACTTCATCCCGTCGGCCAGCCGCACCGCGTCGTCGATCGTGCCGCCGCCGACCTCGAACCAGTCGGCGCCGGGCAGGGACGGCGCCAGCCGCCGGCGCAGCAGCGCCCCCGAGCCGTCGCTGATCGCCACGGCGAGCTTCCCGGACCGGGAGATCCGCTGGTCGGCGAGGACACTCGCCAGGTCGTCGAGGGCGCCCGGGCGGATGTCCACCACGAGCGGCGAGGGGATGAGCCTCGTCAGTACCGGCACGTGATCTTCTCTCCTCGCGGGGCGGGTCGGCGGGGCGGGGACGAGCCGGTGGCACGGCTGTCCGGTGATGATGCGCCCGAAGACGTCCGGGGAAACGTGTGGTCCTGTCCGAACCGGATTCCCAGCGGATTCCGGATGGACAGGACCACACGTTCTGCGACAGGCGGCCGGGATCAGCCCTCGTCGGTGGCGGCCGTGACCGAGGACGACGCCTGCTGGGCAGCCGCCGCGGTCTTCTTCGACGCCGCCTTCTTGGCCGTGGTCTTCTTGGCCGTGGCCTTCTTCGCGGTCGCCGTCTTGGCGGTCGCCGTCTTGGCGGTCGTCGTCTTGGCGGTCGCCGTCTTGGCCGTGGCCTTCTTGGTGGCGGCCTTCTTGGCGGTCGTCGTCTTGGCGGTCGCCGTCTTGGCCGCGGCCTTCTTGGTGGCGGCCTTCTTCGCCGTCGCCTTCTTGGCCGTCTTGCGGGCCGCCGCCTTCTTGGCCGGAGCGGCCTCCTCGGCGGTCTCCGCCGCGACCGCGTCCGGCTCGGCCGACGCCGGCTCGGCCGCCGCGTCCGCCGGGGCCGACGGGACGACCATGACGGCCGCCTCCACGGACGCCGTGGACGTCGTGGGCTTGCGCACGGCCCGGCGCCGCGGACGGGCCGGGGCGGCGCTCTCGGCGGCCGTACCGGACGGTTCCGCGGACCCCTCGGCGGCGGCCGGCGCCTCCGGCGCCCGCTCGGCCTGCGTGGTCTCCGGGACCGTCAGCACGGCGGCCTCGGCTCCGGCGGGCGAACCGGCCGGCGCGGACGCCTTCCGGGTCGCCCGACGGCGGGTACGGCCCTTGGGCGCGGCCTCCTCGGCGGCCGGCACCGGAGCCTCGGCCGGGGCCTCCACGACCGCGGGGGCCTCCGCGACGGTCGGCGCCGGGGCGCCGGAAACGGCGTCCTCGACGGCGGCGGGCTCGGCCAGCACCTCGGCGGCCGGCTCCCGCCGCACGGGACGCTCGACCTCCTCCTCGACCGTGACGTCCTGCGCGGTCGGGACCTCGGCGCGCCGGGCCTCGCCCTTCGCGGCCTTCGGGGCGCCCACCGGGGACGACGCCCGCCGGCTCGCGCGGCGCCGCCCGCGACCGCGCGTGGCGGCGGCCTCGGCCTCGGCGGCGCTGCTGTACAGCTCCTCGTCCGCGCTGAAGTCGGGCGCCGGCAGGGCGACCGGCTCGGCCACCTCGGCGGCGACCTCGGACTCGGTGTCCGCCTCCTGCTCCGCCGTCATGCCGGTCTCGGCACCGGCCACGGCCTCGTGCTCGTGCGGCTGCTCGCCGCCGGCCCGAGCCCGCTTACGACGCTGCTTGCCACCGCCGCCACCGGCAGCGGTCGGCTGGTCCAGGTGGACGATCACACCGCGGCCGTTGCAGTGGACGCAGGTCTCCGAGAACGACTCCAGCAGCCCCTGGCCCACCCGCTTGCGGGTCATCTGGACCAGACCCAGCGAGGTCACCTCGGCGACCTGGTGCTTGGTCCGGTCCCGGCCCAGGCACTCCAGCAGGCGCCGCAGCACCAGGTCCCGGTTGGACTCCAGCACCATGTCGATGAAGTCGATGACGATGATGCCGCCGAGGTCGCGCAGCCGCAGCTGGCGCACGATCTCCTCGGCCGCCTCCAGGTTGTTCCTGGTGACCGTCTCCTCGAGGTTGCCGCCCTGACCGGTGAACTTGCCGGTGTTGACGTCGACGACGACCATCGCCTCGGTCCGGTCGATCACCAGCGAACCGCCGCTGGGCAGCCAGACCTTGCGGTCCAGCGCCTTGGCCAGCTGCTCGTCGATCCGGTACGTGGCGAACACGTCGACCTCACTGGTCCACTTGGACAGCCGGTCGGCGAGGTCGGGCGCCACGTGGGACACGTAGCCGTGGATGGTCTGCCAGGCGTCGTCACCACTGACGACGACCTTGGTGAAGTCCTCGTTGAAGATGTCGCGCACGACCCGGACGGTCATGTCCGGCTCGCCGTAGAGCAGCGTGGGCGCGTTCGAGCTGCCGCCGCTCTTCGCCTTCTTCTGGATGTCCTCCCACTGCCCCTGGAGCCGCTCGACGTCGCGGCGCAGCTCGTCCTCGCTCGCGCCCTCGGCGGCGGTGCGCACGATGACGCCCGCGTCCTCGGGGACGATCTTCTTGAGGATGGTCTTCAGCCGGGACCGCTCGGTGTCGGGCAGCTTGCGGCTGATGCCGGTCATCGAGCCCTCGGGCACGTAGACCAGGTAACGGCCGGGCAGCGAGACCTGGCTGGTCAGGCGGGCGCCCTTGTGGCCGATCGGGTCCTTGGTGACCTGCACGAGGACCGACTGGCCGGACTTGAGGGCGGACTCGATGCGGCGCGGGCCGTTCGCCATGCCCAGCGCCTCGAAGTTGACCTCGCCGGCGTACAGGACGGCGTTGCGGCCCTTGCCGATGTCGATGAAGGCGGCCTCCATCGACGGCAGCACGTTCTGCACCTTGCCGAGGTAGACGTTGCCGACGTACGAGGTGGCCTGCTCCTTGTTGACGTAGTGCTCGACGAGCACGCCGTCCTCCAGGACGCCGATCTGCGTGCGCTCGCCGTGCTGGCGGACGATCATGACGCGCTCGACGGCCTCGCGGCGGGCCAGGAACTCGGCCTCGGTGATGATCGGGACGCGCCGTCGGCCCTGCTCGCGGCCTTCCCGGCGGCGCTGCTTCTTGGCCTCGAGGCGGGTCGAGCCCTTGATGGACTGCACCTCGTCGGACGGCTCGGCGCCCCTCTCCCGCGCGGGACGGGGCTCACGGACCTTGACGACGGTGCGCTCGGGGTCGTCGGCGGACGACTCGGACTCACCGGAGCCGTCCCCGGCACGGCGACGACGGCGACGGCGACGGCGGCTGCTGCTGGAGCCACCGCCCTCACCCGCGGCGTCCTCGTTCTCCTCGGCGTCCTCGTCGGCCTGCTCGGCGGTGTCCGCAGCGTCCTCGTCGGCCCGGTCGGCCTGCTCGGCGGCGGTGTGCTCGTGGCCGTCGGCGGACTCGCCCGGGTCGCCCTCGCCCCGGCGGCGGCGACGGCCGCCCCGGCGACGGCGGCGGCGCGAGCCGGACTCCTCGGAGCCCTCGACGTCGTCGTGGTCCTCGCCCGACTCGTCGGCGTCGGCCTCGGCCTCGGCCTCGTCGTGCGGCTCCTCCTGCGGCACGGCGGCGGCCCGCTCCTCCGGGGCCTCTTCGACGGCACCCCGGCGCTTGCGGCGGCGCGACCCGGCGACCGGCTCCTGCGCGACCTGCTCCTCCGGGACCTCCTCGGGCGCCTTCGCCGTCTCCGCCCCGGCCGCCTCCGCGGCGGCCTCGGCGGCGGCCCGCTCGGGCGTCTGGAACTGGGGCTCGGCGAACACGGGCGCCTGGAACACGGCCACGGCGGGACGCGACGGGCGCTGGGGCGCGTCGGCCTCGTCGGACGCAGCGGCGGCGGCCCGCGGCGGCGCGGCGAAGCCGGTGGCGGCCTTGCGGGTGGACCGGCGGCGCGCGCGGCGCGGAGCGGCGTCCTCGACGGGCTCGGCGGTCTCTGCCGCCTCGGGGGCCGGCGCGGGCTCGGGGGCCGGGACGGGCTC